>NZ_JARZHI010000003.1:0-472181 GCF_029946465.1 Polyangium sorediatum | reverse complement strand
TCGGCGCCGCCTTCGCCGTCGTCGCCGGAGCCGGCGCGGCCGCGGGCGCGGGCGTCGCTGCGGGAGCTGCCGCCGCCGGGGCCGGAGTCGCCGCCGCTGCTGGGGCTTCCGCGGGCGCGGCGGCCGCGTTCGTCGTGCCTGCCGCCTCCGCCCCTGCCGTCGACTCGTCCTTCTTCTCCGTCGCGGTCTGTGCGGGGGCCTCGGCCTGCGGCTCCTCGGCGGCCTTCACGGGCTCCTGCGTCCCGGCACAACCTGCGATCATCGCGCTCGCGCCGAGCGCCGCGAGGGTCTCGTAAATGCTCTTCGCGTTCATCGTCTGCTCCTCGATCCTTGGTGATCCAACTACGGCCTTCACCCCCGCGCGGATCCGCCGCCTAGCATCCGCGCCCTCCCCGAGGCCTTCGTCGTCGCTCCTCTACTCTCTGCCCGAAGCGCCTCGGGCGGCAACAACAAAGGCTTGACAGCCCGCAGCGCCCTGACTTCGCCGCGCGATGCTGCGCCTCGCGCGCCTGCTGTCCGCCCTCGCGGCACGGCGCGAGTCCGGGCCGCCCGTCTGGACGTGCAGGGTCCGACCTGCACAGCCTCCATGGCCCGCAGCATGCACTTGGACACACGCAAGGCGAGACTCGTTCTCGGCAAAAACCTCGAGCATTCGCTGAGGAGGAAGCAATGACCACCGGACGAATCGTGGCGGCCCTCGTGGCTTTTGCCGCCTTGGGAGCGCCGACCTTGGCCCACGCGCAGGACACCCGGCGAGGCCTGCCGCCGGCCGATCAGCCCGCCATTCGCCAGATCCCGAGGCCGACCGCGTTCTCCGTGGAAGGCGGCGCGGGCATCGTCGGGTTTCTGGGCGGCGTCGGCAGCCTCGGCCCCGGCTGGAACGTGCGCGTCACTGGCCTGATCAACGATCGCTGGGCGGTCGAAGGCAACTACCTCGGAAGCGCCAACATCCGCGCCGACACACGCACCCAGCTCGTGATGACGTCGCTCGACGCCGGCTTCCGGTACAACCTCGCCGACGCGAACCGCCTCCCGCTCCAGCCCTTCATCGTCGGCGGCGTTGGCTACGCCGGCTTCGCGGGCAGATACGGTGACGGCTTCACGCTCGTCGTCCCCGTCGGCGTGGGCGCGGATCGCATGCTGACCGAGAGCATCAAGGTCGGCGCGCGCTTCAACTACCGCCCGGCCTTCTTCGACAACCTGGGCTCGCGCATCACGCCGGCCGGCGACGAGCCCGGCGCCGACACCTGGACGCTGCTCGCCCAGATCGGCGGCGGCTTCTGATCAAGAGGAGGGGCGGACCCGCGTGGGTCCGCCTCCTTTCGGTCGGGACGTACGGCTCAGCGACCCGCAGCGATCCGACGCGCGAGCGCGCGCACGGTCAGCGGCGCGGATCCTTCCACCTTGTTGTTCACGAGCACCATGAGGCTTCGGCCCTCGCGGGCGCAGCGCGCCGCGACCTCCACGACGTCGGCGCGGGACGCCTCGTCCGTCGCCACGATCTTGTCGAAGGGCGCGCACATGCGTCGCCGCTCCTCGTACCTCTCGCCGGGGCGTATGGACAACCGGCACACGACGAGCGGCGCCGTCAGGATTTTCGGCACCGCGAGTTGCCGGCCGATCGTGGGCATTCGTTCCCACAGGCCGAGCACGTGCGTCACCCCGTGCCGCGCGAGCGTGTCGAGGTACGCCCTCGAAAGCAGCTCCGGGTTTCGCAGCTCCACGGCGTAGCGAAACGATCGAGGCGCTGCCTCGAAGAAGCGATCGAGCCGCTCGGCGAGCTCGCCGGCCTCCATCCGCTCCTCGGCGCGGATCGGCGAGAGCACGAGCAAGAGCACGCCTACGTTCCGGGAAAAACTCTTCTCGATCGGAACGAGGACACGCTCCGCGAACACGCGGGGATCGAGGAACCAGGGGGAGCGCTCTCCCGTGTGGGGATCTCGGCGCGCCACGATTCCGCTCCACACCTTCATCGCGCAGCCGTACCCGTCGGGCAGATCGTCGCGGTACCGCGCGAGCTCCTCGGCGCGCAGCGGCGCGTAGTAACTCCGATCGATCCCTACGGTGCGGAACAGCGGGTTTTGCGCGTAGAGCCGGAGCCCGTGCGTCGTGATTTCCCGCTCGGGGATATCCTTTGGGTAGAAAATTCCTCTCCAGCCTGGGAACGTCCATGTCGACGTCCCCAGCCGAACGGTGGGAGCGAGCTTCTCGGCGATCGCGCGGTCTGCTTCGATCTCGGGGAGCTCGGGCTCGGGCTTGCCCGAGAACAACACGAGCTGCTTCATGGGAAACACCTTCGGCCGGGCGAGCCAAGACGAACCTAGCATGCGAAGCTCGTTTCGTCTCGCCGCGGACAAACCTTCGGGTTTGGCGCCGGCTTTCGGGTGAACTGCGCTACAAGAGGTTTCTGTTTCTGCGGCTCTTCGCCGTCCGCCGTGGGCTTCGTGCTTAGCGCGTGGCCGTGTGGTGGACCGTGATAGGGGTGGCATGGTAGCTGCTACCCGCGCGTGCGCGAACGGCCGCTTGCGAAGCATGTTGAGACACGTCGCGAGCCACCACGGTTGGACAGACGGCACTCGACGTCGACGTCGGGACCGGCTAGCCTTTCTAGGCCGACGGTCGGCCGCCTTCGAGGTCCCGATGTCGATTGTCAAGACCATCACACCGGCTCCACCCATGGAAGCCGAGTTCGCCTCGAGCCGATACAGGATGATCATGGCGGCTCGCTTTACAGTGGGCGGCTTTGCTCGGGAGTGGGGTCACTGTCATCTGCTCGCGAACTACCTCGCCCGTTATGTGAGCGCGAACGAGGGGGACCCCGAGCGGCATGCGACGCTGCTTTCGACGTTCATCAACGAGCTTCTCGAGGTCATCTATCGCAACCACGCGGCAGACGGGCAGATCGAGCTCATCTTCCGCAAGCGGGGCCGGCACGTGATCCTGCAGATCACGCTTCCGGTCACCGAGCAGAATCGAGTATTCTATCGTATGGCCGTGCAGATCGTGAACCAGCCCGATCTCAAGAGCTGGTATCGCGCCAGGCTGGAGGATCCGGCGGACGGCGAGGATACGATGCTTGGTTTGCTCGAACTCGCCGCTGTGTACACCTGTACGCTCACGATATCCGAGCCGCCGGGCCAGGACCGGTTGAGCCTCTTCCTCGAGCTGCCAGAGGTCGACGATATGGGGGAGGTATGAGCAACTCCATCGCTCCCGCGTCTTCGGGTACGCCGTCCTCCGGCGTACCTCCCTCGTGTATGCCCGTGGCCCTCAACATGAGGCTCACGGGGAACGAGGAGCAGGAGGTGACCCTCACGGGTACATTGCGCCCGTTCGTCGCCGATGAGATGGCCTCGGTTCGCGCTTCCCTCGAGCAAGCGGCTCGGAGCGCGCGAGGCACGTTGTGCGTGAACTTGAAGCGGCTCAAGTACATGAACAACGTCGCGTTCCTCGAGCTGAATCGCTTCGTGCGTTGGGTGGCGCATGCGCGTCCGGACCTTCGTATCAAGTTCGTCCTCTCGAGCGTCATTCCCTGGGCCATACGCAAATTCCAGGTCATTGCCGAGCTCTATCCGGCGGTCACGATCGAGGTCTATGACAAGGCCCTCTATCCGACCCAGCAGGTGCTCGAGGACGACGAGTTCATTACCGTCCTCCGGATGCAAGAGAAGCTCATCTGGAATCACGAGCAGGAGCTTCTGACGCAACACGGCTTGCGCCCGGGGCTGCGGGTGGCCGACATCTGTTGCGGGCTCGGCTGCTTCGACATCTTCATCCAGCGTGACTTCCGGCCCGAGTACCTCGTCGGCGTCGATCATTCGAGGCCCCTCCTGCGGTATGCGCGGCAGGTGGTATCGGATTACGGGCTGGAGAACATCGAGTATCAATACGGCGACGCGGCGGCGCTCCTCCTCGCCGACAACTCGTTCGACTTCGTGGCCTGCCGGCTATCGCTTCAGATCTTCCATCAGCCGGAGAAGATCCTCCACGAGCTCGTACGGATATGCCGCCCCGGCGGGCGTATCTACATCACGAACGAGATGCTCTCCTGCGTGGTTGGCTATCCCAACGAGGAGGTCATTCAGCAGGGGTACAAGAGCTTCCTCCAGGCGAGCCGTCATGGCGGCGTGGACCTCGACATGGGACCGAAGGGGCGGTTCCTCCTTCAGGGCGCGGGGCTCGAAGACATCAAGATCAGCCAGATCAACATCAGCAACACGAACTCCGACCCGAACGATCTCGCGCGGGTCGTCGAGCTCTGGATCCGCGTCGCCTGGCAGTTTGGCGCGGCGGCCGGCGCGGATCCATCCCTTCACGCGGATGTCGAGAAGGGTTTGCGGGCCCACATGGAAACGATCCTCAGCGATCGTGGATATGCGGTATGGCCCATCATCGCTGCGTCGGGGCGCAAGCCGTTCCGGACCAGTTGATCGCGACGCAGAGCCACTGGAGTCAAGGAATCGTCGATCGTCGGACGCGAACGTTGGCCGGGGAAAGAGCGCATGTTTCGTGTGGATCCCAGGACGCAGACCGTTTAACGTGGCACCTCTGCCGGGGGCCCCGAGGGCGTTGCCAGGAGATGGGTAGACGTGTCGTCAGACGCTCGTGAGAGTCTCAGAGGAGCGAAGGCCAACGGCCTGCTCGCGAGATTCAAGAAATTCAACACCAAGTTTCTTCTGGTCACGGGCGTCAGCGTTCTGCTCGGCGCGATCCTCAACATGCTCGTGGCCCGTCAGGGCATCCACAAACTGAGCCTGGAGGCGACCCGCGAGATCGAGGCGGGCCTCAATATCGCCTACCGCGAGTCGCTGACGAACCACCTCGTCGACACGAGCCAGCACGTCAACTCGAGCTTTCAGCAAGCCATCGCCGACCTCGAGGTCGTCTCCGACATAGCGCAGACCATCGTCGACAAGGACGGCGACATGAGCGGCATCCACGCCACCCTGTCGTCGATGCCGTATTTCAAGGATCGGTTCACGTTCACGCCGCCGACGCAGCGCAAGGACAAGGACGGCAAGGAGCAGCCCGCGGGGGATTGGCTGCAGAACGACGCGACGGAGCCTTCGGTCATCACGGCCTGGGGCTACATGCAGAAAGACGGCGTGATCCTGCCCGACGCGCAGGCGGCCATCGACAAGTCCGCGTACCTGGACCTTATCCTACCGTCGTTCACGCGGCACGGGGCGCCGAAGCTCCAGATCTACATGGTGGGGCCGCCCGCGTATCCGTTCGTGCGCCTTTCACCGTACGTGGACCTCGCCAAGGTCTTCGACGAGCTCTATCCGGGTCATAATAAGACGAACTTCTACGAGTTCTTCTATGCCGGCCTCATCCCGAGCTGGGAGACGTGGATCAAGGAGCCCGGCGGCGTTCAGGCGCGCAAGACCCACGCGACGATCTTCCCGCCGTACATGGATGCCGGCGGCGGCGGCCTGATCATGACGATCTTCCACCCGGTGTGGTCGAAGGAGCGGACGGGCATCGAGGGGGCAGCCGCCGTTGATCTGACGCTGGAGACGCTCATCACGTACATCAAGGACGTCAAGCTCGCAGAGACGGGCTTTGCGTTCCTCGCGCAGGCGAACGGCAACGTCGTCGCGGTCAATGACACGGGCGTGAAGAAGCTCGGCCTGACGACGAAGGCGGACAAGCAGGGCCTCGAGCTCCTGCATCGGTTCTTGAAGGACAGCACCGAGCCTGAGGTCGCGGCGATCGCGCTCCCGACCGACGTGGCGGTTCACTACCGCGAGGATGTGCAGATCGGCGGACAGCCGCACATCATGGTGCTGAAGCAGTTGACGACGTTCCAGACCCTGGCGGACGGCAAGATCGCGCCGGAGAACTGGACGCTCGGCTTCGTGGTGCCGAAGAAAGAGATCTATGCGTCTTTGTACAAGGCGCAGGATGCGATCGAGGCGAGCCGGACGAGCATCGTGGCGAGCCAGGCGTTCGTCTCCTTCGGCTCGATCCTCGTCCTCATGGCAGGCGTCTTCCTCGTCTCGCGGAAGATGACCGGCACGCTCGTGGCTCTCTCGGAGGGCGCGACGCGCATGCGCCAGGGCGACTACGCGGTGCGCGTGCACGTGACGAGCGAGGACGAGATCGGGCAGCTCACGGCGGCCTTCAACGAGATGGCCGCCGAGATCCAGGCCCATACGAACAACCTCGAGGCGCTCGTCAAGGCACGGACCGGTGAGCTCGAGGACGCGAACAAGGAGATCATGAGCCTCAACGCCCAGCTCGCGCAGGAGAACCTGCGGCTCGGCGCGGAGCTCAACGTGGCGCGGCAGCTCCAGCTCATGGTGCTCCCGCCCGCGCAGGAGCTGCAGGAGATCAAGGACCTCGACATCGCGGGGTACATGTCGCCTGCGGACGAAGTCGGCGGTGATTATTACGACGTGCTCCGCGGCAACGGCGTCATCAAGATCGGCATCGGCGACGTGACGGGGCACGGCCTCGAGAGCGGCGTGCTCATGCTGATGGTGCAGACGGCGGTTCGCACGCTGCTCGCCAGCAACGAGACCGATCCGACGCGGTTCCTCGGCATCGTCAACAAGGTCATCTACCAGAACATCCAGCGCATCAGCTCGGACAAGAACCTCACGCTGTCGCTGATGGACTACAGTGACGGCAAGCTCCGGCTCACGGGGCAGCACGAAGAGGTCATCGTCGTACGGGCCTCGGGCGAGCTCGAGCGTGTGGACACGACCGGGCTCGGGCTCCCGGTGGGCATGGACGAGGACATCACCGATTTCCTCTCCAACACCGAGATCGATCTGGAGTCGGAGGACGTCGTCGTTCTCTTCACGGACGGGGTGACGGAGGCGGAGCGCACGGATACGGCGCAGTACGGCGTCGAGCGGCTATGCGATATCGTCTCTCAGAACCACAAAAAGACGTCGCAGGAGATCAAGGACGCGATCATCGAAGACCTGATGAACCACATCGGAACCAACAAGGTCTACGATGACATCACCGTGTTGGTCATCAAGAGGCTATGACGCGTAGGAGACCGGCAACACTATGAGTGAGATCATTGGCGTCTATTCGCTGGACGATTCGTTCAGCGAGCACATGTCGTTGACCCTGTACCCGGATTCGTTCGCGGTGCGGTGGAGCCTCTGCAACCTCACGGCGAACTTCATGGCGGAGTACTTCGCCGAGCTCTTTCCGGATGCGGACAACGACGGGAAGCTCATCAGCCGGGCGGAGGTCAGCGGCGCGGTGAGCTATGTGTTGAACGAGCTCGTGGAAAACGCCGTCAAGTTCAACCGCAGCGGTGACATCAATGTCACGGTTGGGATTGGCAAGGAAGATCTGGTGTGCCTGGTGAGCAACCACATCGCCAACGGTGAAGTCCCTCCGCTGCGGGAGAAGCTGCTCGAGCTCTCGCGTGAGGATCCGGGGGAGCTTCTGCGTCGCCAGGCCGAGGCCAACGCCGAAGACGTCGAGGCGACGGGCTCAGGCCTCGGGTATCTCATCATCATGAGCGATTATGGCGTGAGCCTGGGGTGGAAGCTCGATCCGGTCTCAGCGCAGAACACTTGCATTAGGACGATGGCGCGGCTGCCCATCTTGAAGGAAAGGGCGAGAATGGAAATCAAAGGTGGAAACTATCGAGTCTGGTACGACCCCGCGGAGGTCACGGTCTACTTCGAGGGTATCTTGCGCCTCGGCGGGCCGCAGGAATACCAGCCGATCGAGGATCTGCTCGAGAAGGTCCTCCTGGGCAACGCGAAGTCGATCACGATCGACATGCGCACGCTGAACTTCCTGAACAGCTCGGGCATCAACGTGCTCTACAAGTTCGCCATCGCCATGCGGAAGAAAGGGGACGTGCAGCTCGTCGTCCGGGGCTCGAAGGCCATTCCGTGGCAGGGCAAGTCGCTCCCGAACCTCAAGAAGTTCAACCAGAACTTCGAGATGATCTTCTGTGACTGATAGGAGAGGGGAACGTAGGGCGTCCGCGTCAGAGGATTTCTTCGAACGATGACCGCATCGAAGGACAGCTCGTCGGATCCGGTGGCCGAAGCTCGGTCGGAGCAGACGGATCTCGAAGCCGTCAAGGCGCTCCTATCGGACGACGCTGCTTGCAAGGCTTTGCTCGCACGCGAGGGTGGGGCTCTCGAGCTCCTTGCCCGGTGTCGAGGCTTGGTCGAGCAATGCGAGCGCCTCCGAGCCGACATCGACGAGATGTCCGTGGTGCACGAGCTCACGCTCGAGCATGCGACGCGCATCGAGAACGAGCTCGAGCTTCAGCACCGAACCCTGAGCGAGGACCTCGAAGTTGCCCGAGGGATCCAGCAGGCGCTTTTGCCAGACGCGTCCGCGCTTTCCGCGGAGCTGGAAATCGCCATCTACCACAAGCAGCTCGCGGAGGTTGGAGGAGATTACTACGATTTTTCCCAGCTACCCGGGGAACGCTTCGCGGTCAGCGTGTTCGACATCTCGGGGCACGGGGTGTCGTCGGCGCTCATCATGTCCTTCTTGAAGGCGCAGATCGAGAATGCGACGCGGCGTTCCGACAGCCCGAGCGCGATCGTGGATTGGGTCAACCGTGCGTCGTATGCCTTCCTCCGTGGAGTGAGGCGGTATGCCACGGTGAACTTCGTTGTGTTCAGCGATCGGTTCATCCGGTACGTTTCCGGAGGCGGATATGGGCTCCTGGTCCGGCACGGGATGCAGCGAACGTTCAACAGGGTGGGCAATTACATCGGTTTGAGGACCAAACCATTCCGTGAGTTCGAGCTGCCGTTCGAGCAGGGAGACGTCCTGGCGCTGTACACGGATGGTATGGTCGAGGCTTTAGATGCAGAGGGAAAGGGTTATACCGTGCAACGTCTCAACGACATCATCGCGCGGCATAGCGAAGAACCCGTCCAGGATATCCTGAAGAGATGTGTGGACGACTATACGTCCTTCAGGGCCGAGGACATCGACGACATCACGCTCCTCATCATGCGAAGGTGCGCTAAATGAGCGCCGGGGGCAACCGGACGCAGACGGCCGTCGGAGCGTCGATTTCCATCGCGCCGCTCGATCACGTGGCCGGAGACGTGGCAGGCCTGCTCGGGAACTTTCTCTTCGACCTTTTGGGGATGTTTTACCCGCGGCAGATCTGCTCGAAGGCGAACGTGGTCGTCATCGAGCTGGTCACCAACGTGATGGAGCACTGCTCGATCCGGGACGGCGCGTTGCGCGTCGACCTGAAGATCGACGGCGACGAGCTCATGATCACCGTGGCGAATCCCGCCACGGAAGACGAGTTCAAAGCCGTCCGCGATCGCTTCACCATCATCGCCAACGCCGAGGACCCGCGCAAGCTCCTCGCTGACACGGTCTATCGCCGGCGTATCGACAAGGCGAAGGGAGGCCTCGGCCTCATGCGGCTCACCGCGGAGAGCAAGTTCAAGCTCACGGCTGAGTACGAGCAGGGGTTCCTCGTTGTCAAAGCGCTATTCCCGATGAGAGGTTTCGCATGAAGGTCCTCACCTATGGTGAAATCATGGACGGCGGACTGAGCGTGTTCCACTCGGTCGCGAAGCTCGATGATCATCACCTGATCCTGACGTTCGAGGGCGTCATCCGGGTGGACAACCCCTACCGCTACCTCCACACGTACCTCGAGGAGCTCGCGAAGGTCCTCCCCCGGCAGTCCGTCACCGAGACGACGATGGACTTCGTCAAGATGCGCTTCTGCAACTCGAACGGGTTCTACGTCATCATGGATATCGTCGACGCGGTTTACAACCTCGTCCCCGGCCGCGTCACCGTGCGCCGTATCGCCGACGATGATTGGCAATGCGAGACCCTTCCCATCCTGCTCAACCTGAGCGAGGAGCACATTGCCGCGAGGACGAACTTCGAGGACGTCAAAGCGCCCTGACCGTCCGGACGCTCGGGCGCCGAGTGTTTCGTCCCTCCCCAGCATCCGTTTTTGCTCAAACGGATTGTCTTTCCATCCATTCCACTGCCAGTCTTTCCTCGCAGGGCGCCGCGGTTCGATCAGAATCGCGCTGTCGCGAGATCCGTAGCCATTTCGTTCCGATCGCCGGAACATCGTGGAGCCACGAAGTACGGTATTGAACCGCACGGAGGCGCCTTCGACCGTCAAGGCGTGGAAACGTTACGCCGTGGTGTTCTTATCGGCCGGGCTCGGCCTCGGCGCGCGTGCATTGCTGATGCCGGCCGTCGGTAATGCCGTCCCGTTCATCACGATGTTCTTCGCCGTGGTATTGAGCGGCTGGTATGGTGAATTTCGTGCCGGTATGCTTGCCGACGCTCGTCGGCGGCTCCAGCGTGGCCTGGTTTTTCCTTCGGTACGATGAACCGCTCCTCGGCGGGTGGGCTGAAAAGGTCACGAGCCTGGTTGTTTTTTTCGGGAGGGGCGTGCTCATCCGTTGGTCCACGAACGAGCGCAACGTGGCGAGCGCGCACCTGCGCGAAGCCCACGAAAATGAGCGCTTGGCGCGGCAAAACGCCGAGCGAGCGACGGCGCGCGTGGCCTTCTTTCACTCTCGAAGCGCCCCACCGAGCTCGAACCGGTGCTCACGCGGGCGCTCGAGATGGCGAGCCCGCTGCTCGAAAAACGTCGCCACCACGTGACCATGAACGTGCCGCGGATCGGGCCCGTCGTGCACGCGGATCCCGACAGGCTCGCGCAGGTCTTCGCGCACCTCTTCACGAACGCGGCGAACTACACCGAGCCCGGAGGGAGCATGGAGGTGTCGGCTCAATCCTGCTGCCATGCCCCAGACTGTCGCTGTTCGCCGACACCTCGCCGTCGTGCAGCGACACCAAGCTCTTCACGAGCGTCAGGCCGATGCCGAGCCCGTCTGCGCTGCGCTCCATGCTCTGCGCGCCTTGCACGAACGGCTCGAAGACCCGCACGAGCAGCTCCGCGCTCATGTCCACGCCCGTGTCGCGCACGGCGGCGACGATCGTCTCGCCATCGTCATCGACGACACGCACCCGATGCGCAGGGAGCGGCCGCGTGGGCATTCACGTCTCCTCGATCGCGCGGAGCGATGACGGAGGACGCAGCGACGCTGCTCGCGGACGTGATCCGCGCGCAGGGATGGTCCATGGCCATGGCCTTCAACGGGCCGCAGGCGCTCTCGATGCTCGCGTCGTTCGCGCCGGACGCGACGGTGCTCGGCATCGGGCTGTCGGCGATGGCCCGTCAAGCCACGGAGCACCGACGTGCTCCTCGCTGCGATGAACGGGATGTGGTGAGGACTCTGCGCGCCACAGTGGATTCGAACCACTGGCCTTCGGCTCCGGAGGCTGGGACAAAAGATAGCGATTCCGGAGAGATAGGCCCACCAAGGGGAAGTCTTGGGGAAGTTGGGCGCGGTGCCGCCAAACTCGCCGCTGGGCACGTCGTCACGGTGGCCAATCGTGAGGGCGACCACGGGCAGGCGCTCGCCGCCGCGGCGACCGTTCTTGCCGCCCGGGCCTCGGGGGGCTGGATGGTCGACGAGGCGACCGCGGCCGAGCTGGTAGCGCGCGCCGAGCGGTATGTGCGTGCGGTCGCGAGTCGGAACCGGTTCGTCAACCGGTACGCGCTTGACCTCTGCGATCTGCTCCTCGCGACGTTCGCGGACGCGTCGCATCCGGCCGCGAAGATGACGCGGGCGATGCGTGGGGCGGGGTGAACGCGTGGAGCAAGCCCCGCCGCAAGGTTTACCGGGCAGGGCCGCGAACTACGCGCGCGGAGGCGAAGCGCCTGCGGGCGCCCCTAGAGCGCGTCCGCGACGAGGCCGACGTACTCGTGGGAGAAGAGCTATGAGCACCAACAGAAGCAAGGCGATCCGCGTGTTGCAGCGATGCGCCGCGCACCTCGTCGGGAAGACGGGCGAGGTCGTCGGCTCGTGGGTCCTGCGTGGGCGTCGCGTGTTGCGCGTGATGATCGAGGGCGTGCCGTGGGGGTTTTACGCCGACGAGGAGGGACGAACGTGGAAGCTCGTGAAACCGTGACGGGGAAGATCGTAGGCATCGACCTCGATGCCGTGGACGCCGAGCGTGCCATGGAGACGGCGCGGCCAGGGCAGCGGCTCACGAACGCACAAGCGTCACGCGTCTATCGTGACCAGGGCGCGCAGTACCTCATCACCGCTCGGCAGTCGATGAGCGTGGGCGATCATCGGCTGGCCTCCTCGTACTGCCGGAAGGCAGCGGAGGCGTTCGACATCGCCGCGACGTACGCCGAGCGGGAGAGCGACGCGCACGCGGGCGAACCCTCGCAGGGCCGACCCATCCGGCACACGTACGAGCCGCCGCGCGCCGCCGAGGAGGCCCGATGATCCGCGCGCTCTTGATGGCTCCCACCGTGCGCGTGGTCGAGGAGGGCGAGGGCCACGCGGGGATGGTGATCCTCAACGTCGAGCAGGGCGACACCGCGGTCCTCGTCGGGCTCGCGCCATGTCGCGCGCGTGCCATCGCGGCGGAGCTCGTGCGGCGTGCCGAGGCGCAGGAGAGGAGCACCGGCGCGCGATGACCACCCGACGCAAGGGCGAGCCCATCGCTTGCGGCCGCTGCCTCTCCTTCGACATCGTGGTTGGCGGCCGTTCGTGGCAGTGCCTCGCGTGTGACGACGGGGGACGCCTTCCGGAGGTCGAGGCGCTGCCGGTCGAAGATGAGCTGGCGGATTACCTCGCGCAGCCGGCGTTGCTCGGATCGTCGACCTCGCCCGAGGGGCGGATGATCGCGGCGCGGTTGCTGCTGGCGTTCTTCGGACGTGGACGCGGGGAGGCCCGGCCTTGATCGCTGCCGTTCTTCTGGTCGCCGTGGCTCTCGTCGTTCTGGCGCTGCTCGCAACGGGCGACTCGGCGGAGCTCGAGGCCGAGCAAGGGCCGGGATGGTGGCGCGAGGCCTGCCGGTGCGGTCACGCGCGGGCCTTTCACGACGAGCTAGGGCACGGCGCGTGCGCCTACCGCGGCGACCGCTGCGCGTGCGTCGGGTTCGTCGAAGCGGAACACGCGCCGGGATAGCGGCGACGGAAGCGAACCCCAAACCCAGGCCGAGCGCGATCGCGCTCGGGTCAGCGTCGAGGTGTGCCCGACGCGAGGAGAGAAGAGCTTTGGACTGGATCGAAGAGGTGAAGGGCGCGGCCTTGCGCGTCGCACCGCGCGAAGGCTCGATCGCGGAGGTCATCGCGGGTCGGGCCGAGTGGGCGATCACGAGCGGAGACGCGCTCGAGTTCCTCGAGCTCCTGCCTCCGGCGTGCGCCGATGCCGTGTGGTGTGATCCGCCCTATTGCTCGGGAGGCTTCTTCGAGACGGCCAAGCGGCGCGCGCGCGGGATGCTCCAGGCCGAGACCATCAAGCGCCTCGGCTGGTTCGTGAATGACAACATGGGGACGACGGGCCTCGTGTGGCTCCTGCGATCGGTCGCGGTGCGCGCTGCGCGTGCGTTGCGCTCTTCGGGGCACTTCGGCTGCTTCACCGATCACCGGATGATCGACGCGCTGAAGCCCGCGCTCGAGTCGAGCGGGCTTCGGTACTCAAACCTGCTCGTGTGGGACAAGCTGACGCCGGGCCTCGGCAAGGGGTTTCGCGCGCAGCACGAGGTGGTTCTGCACTTCGTGAACCGCTCGCCCGAGTACCACGCGGGCGACGAGGGCAACATTCACAGCGTGCGGCGCGTGCCGCCGAAGAAGAAGAACCACCAGACGCCGAAGCCGCCGGAGCTCGTCGCGCGCCATCTTCGCGTGGTTGCTCCCCCTGGTGGCCTCGTCGTCGATCCGTTCGTCGGAGGTGGCGGCATCGGCGTTGCGGCGCTGAGGGTCGGTGCGCGGTTCATCGGCTGCGACGTCGATCCGGGCATCTGCGAGGACGCGCGCGAGGCCCTGCGCGCAGAGGCGGCTGCGCTCGCGGGAAGCGGCCGAAGCAAAGGCGCGCGGGGGCGGCTGGCCCTCGCGCATGCGTGATGGATCAGGGCTTCGAGCCCTGCGGAGAGGACATGGGGATGGCAACGAACGATCTCGGGCTGGCGCTCGAGAAACGAAACGATCTGATCGAGCTGCTGCGCGAGGCCGACCGAGGCGGCCGCGCGCTTTGGGCGTTTGCCGATCATGACTTCGAGATCGAGGCCGCGGCGATCCGCACGCGTCGCAACGAGGCGCGGGTCTACTTCGGAGCCGCACCGGAGCTTCGCGCGCTCGCGCTCGTGCCGCCGTTCTGCGAGCACGGCGCGGACGACCGGGCGATCCTGCGGGCGGCGCGTGAAGCGGTCTTCGGGGCGCTCGCGCCGGGGGAGCGGGGAACGCTGACCGCGGCCGAGTTCAGCGCACGCGCGCGGCCTGGCTTGCCGACCCGGCGCGCCGACCTTTGCGCGCTCGCGGAGGTGGCGCGCCGCCGTTGCGATCGGTCGCCCTGCTGGCGAACGCCGTCGACACGACGGAGGCCGCCGAGCGGGAAGGCCAGAACTACCTCCGGACGCTCCTGCACATGGAACGCCTTGCTGGCCTCGGGAGGGCCGCATGAGCGCGCCGAGCGATCACCAAAAGGAGGAGGCGCTGGAGTTCGTGCTCGGGATGCTCACGGGCCTCGGCGTCATGTGGGGCGAAGAGGGGTTCGGTGCTCTCGTCGCGGAGCTCGCGCGCACCGTGGACGAGCACGCCCCGCACAAGGAGCCTCGCGCGCCGGTGCCCGCGGAGCCCTTCGCGGCGATCAACGAATTCCGCGGCCGTCTCGGGGCCGCTCTCGAGCGGCTGGACCTTGGACAAACCGAGCGGCTTTGCGGGGAGTTGCTGGACAGGATGGCCGCTGCGGAGGTTCCCGCGGTTGGGGAGCGGCTACGGACGTTGCTCGAGGGGGTCACGCCGGACGCGCTTTCCCCGCCTGCCCCGCGTCCCGTCGTCGCGGCGGTCGAGCTGCTGCACACGGCGCTCGGAGCCGCATACGGCAGGGCGTACGACCTCGCGATCGTGGTGGGTGACACCGTGATCGCGGCGCGCGATCGAGACGGGGGAACGGAGATCAGGCCGCGAGCGGTGGGAAGCGAGGAGGGAACAGGATGAACGAGGATCCGAAGCTCCAGAGCGAAGAGGCGGACCACACGCGCGAGATCGAGGCCTCGGCTGAGCGGCTGCGGCCGCGCTGGTGGAGTGGCGCGCGCGCATGGGTGGGCGGGGCGATCGAGGCAATCAGCGCGAAACTTCGCGGGAGGCAGCCAAGCAAGAGCGCCGAAGGGGACGCCACGAGCAGCCCGGAGCGCGTCGAAGAGCCCGCGCGCGTCGAAGAGCCCGCCCACCAACCCCTCGAGGCGTGCCGCTTCTTCCTCTGGCAGGGAGACGATCCCAGGCTCGCGGGACCCCGGCCGCTCGAGGTCATCGAAGGGCCCGAGGGATTCGAGGGGCTTCACGAGCCGCGCCGGATTCACGTGGACACCGAGGCCGATCGCGTCACGGAGCCCGGCCCCATCCTCTGCGATCGAGGCGAGCATGCCGCCGACGTGCGGTGAGCAGGTCCGCGCGGAGCTGGCCGCGCGGGGGCCGAGCAGCGCGGCGATGGTCGCCGCGCTGCTCGGTCTGCCGGCTAAGCGGGTCGAGGCGACCCTGGCCACACTCGCCCGCGACGGCCAGGCCTGGCAGTCGCCGGAGCTCGCCCTCTGGCACGTGGGAACGAGAAAGGAGCCGCGGTAATGGCGGTGGAAGAGGTTGTCCTGGCCTTCGCCGCGGCCGTCGAGGAAGCGGCACGGGGGCCCGCGTGGAACGAACCCGACGAGGCGCCGCCGGTATCGCCCGAGTTCGCGATCGCTCGGGGCGTCGCGGCCGCGCTGGAGCTTTGCATTACGCCTCGGGCGCGCGCCGTGCTGCGCTTGACCGCGCGCAACCTGCGCGAGCGACGCGAGCGCGGCGGTTGACCGCTCCAGGCCGACCAGGGCGGACCCCTCTCGAAAAAATCGACACCCGGGTAAATCAAAACGTCTCCGAGAGGGCCATATGGGGATGTGACACCCGCGCCCGTCGAGACCCCGCCCCGCGACGTCGCCTTCGCCGAGCTGTACGAGCGGTTCGCCCTGGAACTCCCGCGCTGGCTCCGTTGGTTTGGCGTCACCGGGGCCGAGCATGAAGACGCGGTCCAAGAGGCGATCGTTGCGATCTGGACGAACGCACCCGAGGTGATGCGAGATCCGCGCGGCCCGAGGGTGGCCATGTTGCGGCTCGCGCATGCGGTCGCTCAGAGCGTCCGCCGTGGCGCGGCTCGTCGGCGCCGGCTCGAGTCCGAGGCCGGGGAGCTTACGCCGTCGCGAGGTGTCGACATCGAGCGCTCGATCGAGCTCGTTCTGGCGATCGAAGCGTTGCGCCAACCGTATCGGCAGGCCGTGATCCTCTGTGACGTGTACGAATACACAGTTGCGCAGGCGGCGGCCGAAATGCGCGCCACCGTGCCTTCGGTGAAGAACTGGCTGGCCCGAGGTCGAGTGGACGTGCGGCGCGACGTCGACAACCGGAGCGAGCGCACGGGGCTCATCGTCGCGCCGTTTGCGCTGGGGCTCGATCCGGTCACGCGTGCGGCCGTCGCCGCGTTGCGCGCGGCGGAGGGAGGTGCCCCGAGCGTTGGGGGGCTGGGGGGGCCGCCGGGCCAGCCTCCTGCGGCCCCTGCGTTCTTCGGACCGCTCCCGCTCCTGCCGGTCAATCCATGGATCGTCGCGGCAATCATGGGAGGCGTGGTGCTCGGGTTTGGCGTCATCGTCGGCCTCGCGGTGCTGTTCGCACCGCGGCCGGTGAGGCGACCGCCGATGATTGCGCGTGACGGTCTGTACGTGCCCGAGGTAGGCAGCGACATGGCGCCCGAGGCGCCCGCGGAGGTCGCTCCCGTCGAACCCGCGCCGAGGCCGACGCAGGCCGCGCGCGGAGGCGCGCCCCGGAGGAGTTCGTCCCCGAAGCCTCCCGCTGACGCGCCTGAGCTTCCGGACGTGCCGGACGTGCCGCGGCATGTCGTGCCGCCTCGCGCCGGCCCGTAGTCGCAGCGTTCGGACGAGACGGCACGCAGAGCGGGCGCAGGCGTATGGACGCCCGGCTCGTGCACCTGGCCAAGGAACACGGAGAGGACTGCTCCTGCGTCCGCTCTGCGTGCCGTCTCGCTGAGCCTTGATCGCCGCGGCGTCGCATTCCGCCGCGCTGGGGAGAGGTGCGGCCATTGAATCCGAGACACGTAAACGCCGTGCCGATCGGGCCTGCTGGCGCGTCGGCCGAAGACCGATCGACGGAGCCCGGCACGTATTGGGAGCGCCCTACATTGCCGGAGGCCGGTCATCTGGCCAGGCGAGAATCGGAGCCGGGGCCCCCGTTGATTCCTCGGTGGTCTTTTCTGCGATGGCTCGCGGGTGCCGTGGCGTGCCTGAGGGGGCGCACATGATTGCCGCCCGTGTGCGAAGCTCCGCGCCCGAGACGGTGCCCTGGCGAAAGGGGCCGCGGTCCTCGGCGGCCGGGGTTCTCGAACGTCTGCCGCTGTTGAACCGCGCCGAGATGGCCGACGCTCTCGACATGCTGCGCGCCGAGCTCGCGATGCGCGGCGATGGGCACGACGTGCGGCCGCTTCTCTTGGCCCTCGAGCGCCTTGCGCCTATCGCCCTCGATAGAGGCGCGCCGGGCGTCCCGTTGGTCCGCGTGCGCCAGGCGTTCCCGCTCGTGTCGCGTGGAGATCTCGACGCGGCCCTGCTCGACGCGGAGGCGCGCCGCCTTGTGGCGCTCGTGCCCGCCGACTACGTGCTGCGGGGCATTGAGCGGGCCGCCGCGCTCCCGACCCTCGACCGGGGGCTGCTCTACTACTGCGCGCCGCCGGATAGCGGGAGCTTGCCGCCGTCGCGCCGCACCGTGCCCAAAGCCCTCGCGCTCATGCGCGAGCTGGCCAAGCGCGAGGACACCGCCGAGGCCTTCGCCAAGTTGGACGCGTGGATCGTGCGGCTGCTCGAGGCTCGCCACGCGCCTCTTTCGACGGACGGGCGGGAGGTGCTTCGGAAGATCGGGTCCTTCGCGGCCAGCTACCAGGGATTGCCCGGGGTTCCGTTCTCCGTGCTCCGGTACGCGTTCGCGGAGGAGCTGCCGCGCCCTGCATTTGATCGCGTCGTCCTCGCGCTCGAGGCGGAGAGGCGGCTGCGCCTCTCGCCGCTGTTTCCCGGCGAGGCCTTCGCCGATCCATGCGCGGCCATCGAGGACCCGCGCGGCCAGCTCTACTTCTGCGCCGCCGACCTCGGGAGGCGCTGACCGTGGACCGGCTCGCGTTCTCCTGGTGGCTCCATGCCCTGGGAAAACGGGTTCGGGATCTACGTCTCGCGCTCGACTTATCCCAGGCGGTTGTCGCGGCCCGGGCGGGAATCAGCGCCTCGCACCTGTCGGCGCTCGAAAACGGCTGCGCGAATGCCGCCGTGGACACGCTGCACGGGCTCGCGGTGGCTCTCGGCGTCGCGTTGATGGACGTGCTGAACATCGAAAGCGGCCCGCGCGGCGTTTTCATCGAGGCCACCCGCGGCCTACCCCGCGGCGCCCTGGCGCGCGCGCGGAAGCGGCTTGAGTCGAAGAGCCCGCCGATCCGCCCGGGCCCGAGGTCGCACACGGGGGGTCGCGTCCGTCGTGGCCGTGCGCGACGCCTTGCGCCGCGAACCTAGAATCACCTCGCCAATCGGAGCGGTTTGTCAGAGAATGACCGCCGCCCATGGCCCGCGCCTTCGTTCGGCTTACCGTGACTGCCGCCGCGCTTGCGTTTACGCCCGCGGCCGCGGCAGAGACCTCTGCCGCCGTCGCGCCGACGACCACGGCGCAGGGCCTCGACTTCCAAACGCTCGTCGACCTCGGTGATGCGGCACGCGCTCAGGGCAAGTCGGAGGCCGCGCGCCGTGCGTACCTGCACGCCCTGACACTCCGGCCGAACGAGCCGACCGTTCTGGGCCGCTTGGGCCTCACCGCTGCGGAGCTCGGGCAATGGGTCCGGGCGGTGGAGCTCCTGCACGATGCCATCGAGGGCAACGGCGGTGACTCCGACGCCGAGCGGGAGACGTTCGGAAAAATGTTCACCCGGGCCCGTAACGAGATCGGGCTGGTCCGGGTGAAGCTCAACGTCGTTGGCGCCGTCGTGCGCATCGACGCGGAGCGGCTGACCGGCACGGGGGCCGGGTTCGTGGCGTACCTCGAGCCCGGCCGGCACGTGCTCCGCGTCGAGGCCCCGGGGTTCGCGCCGTACGTGCAAGCCTTCATGGTGACGAAGGGAGGGACGCTTCCACTCGACATCGAGATGCAGCGCGTCCCGGAGCCGTCACCGGACCCCGCGCCAAGCGCTGCGCCGGCCCGCGAGCCGGTAGGCCCATCCCCTTCTCACAGCCCCCGCTTTCTCGTGGGCCTCGGGGCCTCGCTTGCTGGGGGGTTCGCTCCGGGGTCGGCGCTCGGTCCGGTCGGGCTCTTCGAGGTTCGATGGCCCGTGGGCAGCATCGGGCTGTCTGTGGGGCTCGATGCGCGCGGAGTGATGGGGCTCGGTCGTCTCGAGTTAGCCCCCAACTCGGCGCTCTGGTCGGTATCGGCAACGCTCCCCGTCTGTGTCCACGCCCATCGCGTTTTCTTGTGCGGCTTGGGGCAGATCGAAGCCGTGATCACACCGGGGGTCACGGACACGGTCCGCCCGCTGGCGGGCGGCGGGGCGCGGGTCGGAACGGAGTTTGTCTGGGGGGCTTTCGGCGTGCGCGCATGGGGCGATGTGGTGGTGCGACCGTCGCCCCCGGATTATTCGCTTGGCGGTGTCGAGGTTTGGCGAGGCTCGCCCATTGCCGGGGCTCTGAGCATCGCGGGGGTACTGACTCTCTAGGCCCGGGAGGTTTTTCCGTGTATCGTGCAGCCATGCGGCGACAAACTTGGATGGGGGCGGCAATAGCGGCAGCGGTTGCTGGCGCGGGCCTTGTGCATGGGTGCGGCTGGGACGGTCACGCCGCAGACAGATGTCCGTACGGTCCCGATCATCCGCAATACAATGAGCCTGCTTGCCGCTACGCGCGTGGAGAGTGCGTGCCGGAGCTCCCCGCGTTCTCGAAATACTGCGACGCCGGCACCGATGCTGCCCAGGCTGACGACGCGGCCATGGAGGCGAAGAGCTGCGAGCCACGCGGCGACTGCATCCCGAACGAGCCCGATGGCTTCGAGCCGCCGCAACCCTTCTGGATCGGCCCGCACGACAAGGCGAAGCTCTTTTGTCCCGACGACGTGGGCTCGTTCGGCTCGCTCGCGTACGCCGATCTTCAGCCCGTTACCGCAAGCTGCCCCGCGTGCGTGTGCGGGCCGATCGAGGGCACC
Source organism: Polyangium sorediatum (assembly GCF_029946465.1). Classification (NCBI taxonomy): domain Bacteria; kingdom Pseudomonadati; phylum Myxococcota; order Polyangiales; family Polyangiaceae; genus Polyangium; species Polyangium sorediatum. Next base: position 451,894 of record NZ_JARZHI010000003.1, on the reverse strand, counting down.
TGTTCGCCGAGGCCGGGACAGATCCAGATCCGCGCGGGCTCGTGCGCCGAGGCGCAGACGCCCACCGTCGACTTCGGAGCGCCGGCCGGTTGGGACGGCTCCTGCACGAGCGCAGGCGCGCTCCCGGCCGGCGCGGAGTGCCCGCCAGGGAGCGGCATCCCGTGCGCGCAATCGGTCTACGCTTCGGCGCTGCCTGACCCGGTGGAAGGGTGCAAGCCCGAGCCGGTGCCCGTACCCAAGGCGACGGCCGACGCGCCGTGGTGGGGCCAGGTCGCGCTATCGTGCAGCGCGAGCCCGCCCGCGCCCGCGTGGACGTGCGAGGCGGCGGATACCACGTGCCAGTGGAAGCTGCCCCCGGGCTATCGGCACTGCGCGCGGCGCGAGGGGGTCCACGCGTGCGTCGAGGGATCGCCCTACGCGGAGCGGTTCGTTGTCTATCCGTACGACGCGATCAAGGACTCGCGAGGGTGCAGCCCGTGCGAGTGCAAGGCCTCCGGGGGCGCGTGTTACGGGTCGTTCCGCGTGTACGAGGACGAGGCGTGTTCGGTCCCGCTCATCGTCCAGCCGAAGGACTCGATCCAGCACTCGTGCGACCCCGTGACGCCTCCCGGCGGTCCGATCGGCAGCAAAGAGATCACCGATCTTCAGTACGCGCCGGGGAAGTGCCAACCGTCCGGGGGCGCGGCCTTCGGGACGGTTGAGCTTGACGACGCGCGCGCCGTCACGTGGTGCTGCATGGCGGAGACGAAAGCGCCCGACCTATGATGCTGTCGGCAAATTTTGACTGCATGCCCTATGAAGACAGCGCCGTCAATTTTTCCGTGATCCGATCAATAAGTAGTTTTTGGCGCGCTGCCTTGAACCCCTCCCAATTTACGCCTTGATATTCCATCAATGGGATGCACTGAGTGGGAAGGGACGATTTTTTGAAATTCGGTCGCGCTGTCGTCTCCGCTGGACTCTCGTTCCGAATGGTTGCGTTGGTGCTCTCCGTGACGATCGCGAAATTGACGATTGCATCGCAGTCATCAATTTTCTTGGATCCAAGCTTCTTCGGAAAAAGATGATGGATTTCCAATGGCTTATCAACATCGCGAAGCCGTAGATCCGCCAGCAGATCGCGTGCATCGTATGACGCCAGGAGGCACAGCATGCCTCGGAGGAAAATCTCGTTTCGCTTTCGGTGGTCTGCAAGTAGATCTCGGTCCAGGCGAAAACCCGTGACGCTTGCGGGCGCTGCTGAGGCATCGAGGCGCCAGGCCCTCAAGGCGCGAGCATCGGCGATGGCCTGCGTGTTAGCGCCCTGCGCGGCGGGCGGCGCGGGAGGATCCGGCGGAGGCCGGAACGCGCTCGCGGTCATCCGCCCCGCGACGACGGCCGCAATCCACCCCGCCGCGGCCGTCCCGTCGAGGACCCGCGCCCAGGCGAGCACCACGAGCCCGAGGATTGCAACGACGTCGACCACGACGCCGGACCACGGCCGATGGCTTCCGCCGCCCTGCTCCGCGTGGTTGCTCATCGACGAGCCTCCGGGCACGCCGGACGCGAGTGCTCCGCGTGCGCGATTGCGATGCCTCGGACGGCCCTATAACTCAGGTAAGCCATCCCAGCCCACATGAGCAGCGATATCAGGTCGCCCGCGGCCAGGGTCCTCCGGCTTTCCCGCCTCGTCGGGTAGGAAGTTCATCATGTAGAGGTGGCCCGGCGTCGCGCGTTTCGCGCGAGGCATTCGCGCGTAGAGCGGCGCAACGATCGCCTCGAGCTGCTGCTCCGGGCTCATGTTCAACACGCCCAGGATCGCCTCCTTCGTGCCGAACCCGGGGAGGTGTGCCCCGACCGTCAACTGGATCAGCCCCGCCGCCGGCAGAGGGTTTAGAGCCTTCGGGTTGAAGCCGCTCTCGCTCGACATGATGGCGGCCATCGAGTCGACAGGAATGCCGAGCCCTTCGCAGAGGTCGAGGAGCCGCGCGCGGAAGGCCGGCGTCATCTTCTCGAGACCCTTGACGGCGAGAATCGTGTTCCTTGGGGCGCCACGCAGCTCAGGGCGCGCGCCTCCGTAGCGGGCCCACTCGGGCGGGACCGGGCCCGGCTTGTCTTCGCCGACTGCATAGGCGCGCGAGCGCCAGAACTCGCGGCCGCCGCGGCGGAAGCGCTCGCGCAGCGCCGCGAGCAGGTCACGCGCGGCCGGGGCGCTCAGCGCGCCGAGCTGTAGAATGACGTCAATCATCCCCACCACTCCGTGATGAAGGTCACCCCGCGTTCAGCGAATGCGATCAGGTCACCACCGATGCAAGGGATCGGGATGTGATCGAGGGTGCCGGTCATCGGTCCGAGCACGAAGCCCACAGCCTGTTTCGTGCACCGGATGCGGCTGTGATGCTTCGGCACGTAATACGGCAAATCGATGTTGACCACTCTCGTCGTGAGCGGGTGCCATGTGAATTGAGGCGCGCACCGCAAAACCGACGTTTCGACCCGGTACTCGAGCTCCGGATCGCCGTCGCACAGGTAGAGGGATCCGGGCCAATTCAGATGGATCGGCCCCGCGAGGTCGAAGTGCACTTCGATCGCGGCGTCCGTCGCATCCCCACCGAGCCCAGCGGCAGCCGGCCGGATCTTGCCGTGGTCGATGACATACACGGCGTGCAGGTTGCGGCCGGTCCCCCCGTAGACCCGCTCCGCGCCGAGCACACTACCCGTCAAGAGGCAGGGCGAGCAGACATCGAGGAGTTTGACCCAGCTCCCCCGATCAGCGCCGAGGCCGCGAATGGCCCACACGACTATTCCTCGTCCTCGTCGTCGTCCTCATCGAAGGCGCCGCCATCGTCGTCATCCTCGTCGTCGTCCTCATCGAAGGCGCCGCCATCGTCGTTATCTTCGTCGTCGTCCTCGTCGAAGGCGCCGCCATCGTCGTCATCCTCGTCGTCGTCCTCGTCGAAGGCGCCACCCTCGTCGTCATCCTCGTCGTCGTCCTCGTCGAAGGCGTCGCCCTCGTCGTCATCCTCGTCGTCGTCCTCGTCAAAGGCGCCGCCCTCGTCGTCATCCTCGTCGTCGTCCTCGTCGAAGGCGCCGCCCTCGTCGTCATCCTCGTCGTCGTCCTCGTCAAAGGCGCCGCCCTCGTCGTCATCCTCGTCGTCGTCCTCATCGCCTTCGGCGCCGCCGTCGTCGTCCTCGGCACCGTGCGCGCTGCACGTTCCGCCCTCGCAGGGCTTGCCGTGGGCGCACGCCTCGCGTCCTGTGCGCGCTTGATCGCCGCGTCGTCGACGGGTTGCATCCCGCGAGCGACAGCCACGAGCCGAATCCGCGAAGGAGGCGCCCGCAGCACCTTCGCCGTGATCACCTTCTCGGGCCGCGCGGCCTTGCGCGGCTTCTTGCCCTGCGCGCGGCGCGCGCGGGCCTTGGCGAGTGCGTCTTGCTTGGCCTGCTCGATCGCGCCGCCGACGAGGCCGAGCGCGGCCGAGAGGACTCCTGCCACGGCCCCGGCCGGCGGGAAGACGGTGGCAAGCCCGGTCGCCGCGACGGCAGTAACCTGGCTGGCGGTATTGAAGGCGCGGATCGCGTCGTCGGCTTTGACCGGGCCCGCCCCCTGCTCGCCCATATCGAACATCGTGGGATCGATTCGCACCTGATACCCCTCGCCCTCGTATTCGCTCGGCTGCATTGCCGGCATTCCGTGCCGCACCGAGGGATCCAGGATCGTCCCGTCGATCTCTCGGAGATAGTAATGCCACATCCGCGCCCCCGTCCGCACAATGCAGAGCAGGATTGGGCGGCGTCGCGCGAGGAATGCGGCGTACCGGATCATCAGATCCTCGCAATCACCGCGCCCTTGCGCGTCGGTCTGCTCCGGGCGTTGCCATTGGTCCAGAGCCCGCAGGCGACGATCCCGACGCCGTGTATCCCGTTCATATCGCAGGGCCGCGCTCGGGGCGCCCGGATCGGGGGCCGCGAGCACGAGCGCAGCCCGTGGAAGAGCTGCGGCGTGGACTGGATGTTGCGGACCGTGGCCTCCACGGTCGTGCCGCTCTGGAACACGCGGCCCGTGAGGGGGCCGGGGCGATCGCAGCGGTTGACGTTCGCGAGAAAGCTCGCGAGGTTGATCGGCGAGCCGCCCACGACGTCATAGCCCGCCACTTTGAGCGACGTCAAAAGGAAGTTCGTCGCGTCCTCGTCGACCGCGGACCAGTACACGAGGTAAGCGTCGTCAGGCAGCGTGAAGGATGCCGTGGCCGTCGCGCTCGCGTGGATGGCCGCGGTCGGGTCGGAGGGAACCAGGCTGTAGGCCTTGTTCGGGCGCGCGTTCTCCTCCGCGGACTTCTACGCCATGGCCCCGAGGAACGCGCCGATCGACCGATCGACGACGGGATTGACCGGCGCCGCAGGCTTCCGAAGGGGCGCAGGCACCTTCTTCGTCAGCTTCATCTTGATACGCTTGGTCCCCTCGGTCAGCTCGTCCAGAATATCCATCAGGTCGTCTTTTCTTCCCCCTGGGGCATCGCCCCAGAAACTTCGGTAAGAAGCTCGTGCACCAATTCGATGCCGGCATCCTGTTGCAGTCGTTCGATCGTTTCGTCGGACAACCGAGCCCATATCTCCGCGAGCACCGCCGCAATGGGCCGCCCCTGCTCGGGGCGCGCGATGGCCACCGCCGGCTCAGCCGCAGGCGTCGCCGCGGCGAGCATTCGACCCGCGACGACCTGCTGCACGACGGAGCCCCCCACCTCGCGAAGCGTGCCGATGATCGCAGCGCTCCTCCGTTCGCGCCCCTCCATCTCGGCGCGCTTGAGCTCGATCTCGGCGACGAATTTTGCCCGCTCGAGGTCGGAGCGCTGAAGCCCTGCGATCTCGGCCCCCTGCGCCTTGATCGTCGCGGCCTGTTCGCCGATGGTCCCGGCCAAACCCTTGACCATGCTGTCGTAAGTCAAGAGCGTCCCGGAGATCTGCGCGAGCGTGTCGTTTTGCCGCGCCATGATCTTGTCGGCGAAGCGGGTAAACGACTCGGCAAGCTCCGAGGCGCCTGAAAAGTCCGGCTGGGCGCGGCCGGACATGGGCTACACCCGGGCCGGCGCCGTCGTGGTGAGCCCAGGCTGCTGCGCGGTCTGTCCGCGCTGCGCCATCTTGCGCCCGTTGTCCCGGCCCGACACATAGAGCGGGCCTGCCGCGAGGCCGCGCGCGAGCGCCGACGCGCCCTCGGCGAAGTCGGGATCGTCGAGCCACACGCCCGCGAGCGCGAGGCCGAGGCCCGCTACGGAGACGAGCTTGAAGGGGCCCACCTTGTCGGAGCCCTTCGCCTCGAGATAGCCATCGGCGACGCCCGCGCCGAATGCCGCGCCCGCCGTGATCGCCGAGGAGAGGCCCGAGCCCACCCGGTCACGCACGCCGCGCGAGAGCACCGCGAGATCGGCCTTGAGCGCTGCGTTTTCCTTCTTGATCGCGCTGGCCTCGCGGCGAACCTGGGCCATCTCGGCCTGGTTCTTCACGAGCGCCAACTGCGCCGGCCCGACGGCCGGCATCGCCATGGTTGCCATTTCCTGCGTTTCCTCCCGCGTCCCTGCTGCGCCGTGAGCGCAGGGAGGATGTTGGCATTCGATGGAACAGTCGGTTCTTTATGTATCTCGGGTTGCGGGTATCCCGACGCGGGATACGTTGGCCCTCGTATGCCGCTTCCCGAGGTAAAAACGCGCTGGTTTTCGGTCGCCTGCAAGGTCGCGCGGACGCCCGACGAGCTTCTGCGCGATGTTCTCCAGTTGAAGCGCGCCGCGCGGTGCTCGTTCCGTCGAATCGCGAACGTGCACCCGGTGATCGGCCGGCTCATCGACGAGTTGCGCGCGCCGCTCAGCGTCGCAAAGCGTATCGCGCACGCGCCGCCCGCCGAGCAGTGGCGCAGGGCAGAGCAGGAGCTAGCGGCGCTCGTGGAGAAGCGGGAGGGCCGGGGATTGGCGGGCCTCTACGAGCGGGACCTGCTCGCGGAGCTCCAAGCCGCAACGGTGCCTCAGGTAGGCCACGGTGCCGCCCGCCGACCCATCCCGGGGTCCAACAATCGAGCCAGATCCGAGGTGGTGTCAGCGGTGTCGGCGGTGTCGGCGGGTTCTGGGGGGTATAGGCAGACCGAGCACGCCCCCCCGGTGCCGGCACCCGCTGCCGACACACCGCCGAGGCCCCACGTAGCACGAAAAAAAAACGAAAAAGCCCCCACGGGGTTCCTCCGCGGGGGCTTTGTTCTGAGTTGGTCCGGGCTATTCTTCGGCGTGTGGCGGGACCTCGGCGGCTGTCTGTAGACGACCATCGCGATCTGCGGGAATCAACGGGCGAGAGCTTGCTCTTCAGCAGGGCATCGATGGGCTCTCGGCTCGAGCGCAGCCCGATGCGCTTTGCGGTCAGAGGCCTGTTGCGCCGGGGGAGACGGCGGGTATCAGCTCGATCTCGCCGGGGCGCCACGTCTTGTCGAACCAGGGAGCCAGCGGCCCGTAGAGGCGGAGCATACCGAACCACCCCTTTCCTGCGATGGTCTGGATCCAGTTGTTCGGGTGACTCTCGGGCGGCTGCATCGGCCCGAAATAGAGGTCGACAGAGCCATCCGTGTTCTTTGCGAGTTCACTCCGCTGGCTGTTCTTGCTCGGAAACAGCTGGCTCGTCTGGAGCTCGGAGCGCGTCTGCGGATCATAGACGACGACGGACCAGAAGTCCTTCGCGGGCACGTCGCGGGGAATCCTCAGCCTGTAGACATTGGCGCCATCGAGGAAGTTGCCCCCGCTGTCCTTGTTGATGTACGCGTACTGGGAGCCCTTGCCGATCATCTCGACGACCATCGCCGGGGTGTTGACGGTGGCCTGATAGAAAAACAGCGTGCGGGCATCCAGGTACCGGCCGCCGAGGCCATCGTCCTTGAGCCACTCGAAGCTGCCCCCGAGAAATCCGGTCTTCCACTCGCTGCCCGTGCCCGGGTACAGGTAGGCTTCGCTCTCCCGCGTCTGAAAGACGAGCGCCCGGGCGGTGGCGTTTCCGACCGCGACCGCGTCCGTCAGGATTCCCCTCATCCTGGGATCGGGCGCGAACGTCTTGTCTTTCTGGATGCCAATGCTGGCGATGAGCCCGCGAAGCTCCAGATCGATCATTTCGAGCGGCTCCTTCTCGATGACGCGCGCGAGCTCGTCGTAGAACGAGAAGTCGTTGCTGTGGATCGTGTTGAAGATCTTGTTTGTAAAGTTGACGAACTTCATCGCCGGCGGCTTGTCGGCGAGCGATTGCGGATAGATCTTGAGACCCGTCTTGAACAGATCCGTGGCCGCGTCGGGGCTGCCGTTGACGAGGAAACCTCTGAGGATCACCCAGTTGACGTAGGTACGCGACTTGGCGACAAAGTAGCCGTCCTCGACCAGGAAACGGCCTTCCGGATAGTCCCCTGGGTAATCGGGCGGTAAGATCAGGTACTTGCCCCCGTGGCCCGCGTCGAGGCCCGGAATACCCATGTCCACGACGAATCGGAACCACGCATCGTTGATCGTGCTAGGGCCGCAGTTCGGCGGGATCTCGATCACGGTGGGGCCATCTCGTTTCAGGTCGAGGAACGCCGACGCGTAGACGGTATCGGTGTTGCCGGTGAGGAGCAGCGAGTTGGAGTCCAACAGCTTCTCGGCGATGCCGACGTGGTTGCACTGGGTGACGCCGATATCCTCCATCCCGATGCGTATCGCCTCCAGCGATGCCGCCGGGATCCCGTCGAGGAACACCTTCACGCCACGCGACATGTCCAGGAAATCGAAGACCTTCCGCGCCGTCTCCTCGGTCGGAAAGCCATCGAAGAACTCCAGCGTACCGATGCTCGTCTCCACCCTGGGCGGTGTCAGGATCGAGACCGGAATTTCGGTGTTATAGCCCGGCGGCTTTACCATTATCGTTTCATCCGAAGTTTTCGCTTTGGTTGCACTCATGCGATCAAAATCTCCCAAATCTCGGCGCACTGGCCATCTCGAAGCGCTCGACGAGGCGCCTCGGGAAAGGCGGAGGCCGAAAATCTATTCCTTGCTACGTCCTCGCCGCTACGTTCGTTGACGGAGCGCATAACTCTCCTGCGTTTTTTGATCGATCCTGCGCTTTTCGATCAGCGCACGAGGGTCGGCAACGCGAAGGACTTTGCCCAGGTCCGCCCCCCGCCGCCGAGGCCGCGGCGGGGGGTCTTCGAGCGCACCCAGCCGCAACGGTGCCCAGAGTCGCCTTCCCTCGGGCACACGTGGGCCTTGGCGGGCAAGCGCTCGCCTCTGTCGGCGGCCGCCGCGAGCGGGCCGCTACGCCGCCACGAACCCCAGCTCGGTCTGTTCCCAAGAGGGATCGCGAGCCGAGTGCGCGGGGCAGCGGCGACGAGCGGATGCCCAGGTGGTCGAGGATCCTGCGGACGATGGTGGGGTCGGTGATGGTCGCGAGCACCCTCATCTTGCGCCCGCACGTCGGGCGCGTGAGCACATCGAGGCCCCACGTGCGCTTCATGAGCACGGTCCACTCGACGTAACGCGAGCGAGCGAACAGCTCGCCGTGACGGACGGAGCCCCCATCGTCGAGGGGGCTGGTGCGCCCTTCGCGACCGAGCACGGCTTCGCTTCAGCGTTGCCGCATGGCACGCGCTGCGACGCCCGCCGGGCCGAACTCGTAGTCACGTTTTCCGCGGATCCGGGTGATCGTCTACAGCTGTCTCCCGGCGCTTCCACATTCGGGATCTATTCGGACGCTCAAGGATGGCCATGCGCCAGAGTTGGCCATGAGCAGATTGGCCAGGCCAAACACCTTGTGGAACACCCTTCAGAGGATGCACGCCCGGCCGGGCGGGGTGCAGATGGTCCGCGGGGAGGGGGAGGCCGTCGGCATGTTGACCGTTGACACGACGCGGCGAACGTGCAGCGACGATCCGCGTTTTCTGGCGGTGCGGCATGCGCTCGACTACGTGCACGACCTGGTCCGCACGTGGCCGGCGCTCGGCTCGGATGCGCTGCGCGTGGTCGAACTGCTGAGCGAGGACATGATCGCGGGGAGGCTCGACGCCGACGCATGGGCCGGGATCTGGTCCTGGCTCGGTACGCTCGTGCGAACGCACGGCGAGGGTTGGGCCGCGAGCGGCCGGCAGATGCTCGAGGAGAAAGCGCTCGATGCGCGTGCTCGTCGGTTCGCGTTGCAGCGCGTCGTGGAGGGTGAGGCCGAAGCGGCCGCAGGCTGGCTCGCACGTGCCATATGGGGCGCGTGTGCAGGGGGGGCCGGCCTCGAGCTCGCGCGGCAGGCGATCGATCCGTGCGTCGTCGAGCTGATCGAGGCCGAGGCGGCCGCGCTCGTCGACGAAGAAGATGACGGGGGCGCGCATGCGCGACGCCGCGCCCTGCATGAAGCGCTCGCGTCCCGCTGGGCCGAGACGGCGCTAGGACGCGCGGCGATTCGATGCTGATGTCGGGGGACGCCATGGACAACACGAACAAGCCGAGCGGGAAGAAGGGCGGCAACAAGGACAAGAGCACCTACGGGCTTGGAACGGTCGAGCGTCGGCCGTCCGGCGTGGTGCGCGCGCGGATCTACGAGGGCGGTCGCTACTAGGACGTCGCCACGTGTCGAGACGAAGAGCAGGCAGGGAGCGTGCTCCGCGGCCTCGCGAAGCTCCGAGAGGAGCAGGGCGATCCGAACGATCCCACGCTCCGCACCTACGGGGCGCGGTGGCTCGACAAGCGCGAGAAGCGCGGCGTCAAGAGCATCGCGACGGACCGATCGCGGTTCGCACGGCACCTGCTGGAGGCAGACTTTGCCGACGAGCCCATGCGCATCGTGCGTCCACGCGAAGTGCGCGCGTGGGTGGAGAAGTTGATCGAGAAGGCGACCGCGGACCGACGCAAGAAGCGGCGCCTCTCCGCGCAGACGATCAAGCACTGCGTGAACCTCATGGGGAAGGTGTTCCGCGCGGCCGTGGCGGATGAGTACGTCGAGAAATCTCCCGTGAGGGACATCGAGCTACCGAAGATCGATGTCCGCAAGGGCTGGTCGTACCTCTCGCTCGCCGAGCTGCGCGCGCTCGTGCACTACGCGATCGAGACGAAGGACCCGATCGCCCTCATGGCGTGCTTCGCGATCGGCACGGGCCTCCGACAGTCGGAGCAGTGGGATCTGGAGCTGCGGCAGGTTCACCTCGACGACGCGCCGCGGATCGTCGTGGAGAACGCGAAGAACGATCGGATCCGCGTCATCCCGCTCTTCGGTCTCTCGCTTTGGGCGCTTCGTGTGTGGCTGCAAGTCCTCCCGCAGTACGCGCGCGAGAACCCGCGCGGCCTCGTCTTCCCCACGCCGCGCGGCTACCGCCAGTGCGACCGGAAGCCGCCGCGCGGTGGGTCGCGGCTGAAGGCGCGGTTCGGCCTCGATCGTCCGGAGAAGCGCCACGACCGGCGCACGGTTCGCTGGCACGACCTCCGGCACACCTGCGCGAGCGCGCTCGTGTCCGGTTGGTGGGGGCGACGATGGAGAATGGAGGAGGTCCGCGAAGTGCTCGGGCACACGTCCATCAAGATGACGGAGCGGTACGCGCACCTCGCCGCGTCGGCCCTCACGCAGGCCGCGGCGGAGACGGTGCTGGCGCTGAACTTCCCCTGCGACTTCCCCAGGGCTGAGGAGGCTGCGCCAAATTCCTCAGTGATTTCGCTGCGCGCCACAGTGGATTCGAACCACTGGCCTTCGGCTCCGGAGGCCGACGCTCTATCCAGCTGAGCTAGTGGCGCACGCCGCGTTTTCGACGCGGGGGCCAGCAACCTAGCGGGAAGTTTGCCCCTGCGCAAGCTCTTCGAGCGTCCTTTGGTGCGGAGTCCGTCGGGACCGTCGTTTCGGGGCTCGGGTTCAAAACTTGGCCCTCGCGGCTGACTTCCGGCATCCGGGCCCCATGGACGCACGCAAGCGGCTCTCCCTCCTGGCCCTCGGTGTGCTTGTGCTCGCCGGGTGCAAGGGCAAGGGCTCTCCCGAGGGCATCGTCAGCTTGTCCGCGCCTGCGGAGCAGGTCGCGGCGGATCCGGCGACGGTCCCCAAGGAGGGCGGCCCCCGCATCGGCGCCGTGGAAATGGCGGCGCCCGTCTACCTGAAGCCGGATCGGAGGTCGCCGAAGATCGGCTACCTGCGCGCGGGCGCGACCGCGGTGCGCGGGGAGAAGCCGGCCGCGTTCGACGACTGCCAGGGCGGGTATTACCGCGTCCTGCCGGCTGGATACATCTGCGCCGAGGGCAGCGCCTCGATCGACATGAAGCACCCGATCTTGCGGGCGCTCACGCGTCGGCCGGACCTCGCGAAGCCGATGCCGTACCCTTACGCGTTCGTACGAGCCATCGCGCCGAACTACTACCGGCCTGCGACGAAGGCCGAGCAGTTCCAGTACGAGATGCGCCTCAAGGAGCACCTCCGCAGCTACAAGCGCCTCCAGAAGAAGTGGGACGCGATCGAGGTCGGCGCGAACGACGTGCCGCTCGACGCCGAGGGCAACGCGATCGGCGAGCCGCCGACCGAGGCGCCCGACCTCCCGGATCAGGAGCTCTACGGCGGCGACGGGAACGACGCGATCCCCTGGTTTTTCCAGGGCGGCCGCAAGATCCCGAACATCTCGACGTTCAAGGTCCCCGACTACGCGATCATCACGAACCGCGTCGCGCGGCACGCGGGCCTCGCGCTTATCGGCACGTTCGTCGGCGACAACGACCGGCGCTTCGCGATGACCACGGATGCGCGCCTCGTGCCGACGTCGAAGCTCAAGCCTGCGCGGGGATCGACGTTCCACGGCGTCGACATGCGCAAGGGTTGGGAGCTGCCGCTCGCGTTCGTGCGTGTGCCCGACGCGTACAAGTACGACACGAGCAAGCGCTCGCTGGAGAAGGCGGGCAAGCTCGCGTTCCACACGCCCATCCAGCTCACGGGCAAGAGCATGCGGATCGGCGAGACGCGCCTCGTCGAGGCCAAGGACGGGACGTGGCTCAAGGACAGCGACGTGGCGATCGCGGTCAAACCCTCGGAGCTGCCGAGCTTCGCGGCGAAGACGAAGAAGTGGATCGACATCTCGATCCTGAGCCAGATCCTCATCCTGTACGAGGGGACGAAGCCGGTCTACGCGACGGCGGTGGCGACGGGCCGCGACGGGCTCGGGGATCCCAAGAAGACGTACTCGACCGTGCGCGGCACCTTCAAGATCCGCGAGAAGCACGTCACGACCACGATGGACTCGCACGAGGTCGGCAACAAGTTCGAGCTGCGTGATGTCCCGTGGGTGCAGTACTTCGAGGCGGGCTACGCGCTCCACGCGGCGCCGTGGCACGACGAGTACGGAAAGCCCCGGAGCCACGGCTGCATCAACCTCTCGCCGATCGACGCGCGCCGCGTCTTCATGTGGACCGATCCGCCGCTCCCCACGGACTGGCACGGCGTGCAGGCGAGCGAATCCACGGGCGAAGGCACCGTGGTGAACATTCATCCCTGAACCACCACGTGCGCGGGGCGCTCTTCGACGTCAGGGTTTGACGGCGGAGAGCGTCCAGTGCCGATCGCTCGTCTTCCGCACGGCCGACGCCGCGATTCCGAGCGGCGCCACGAACGCGGCGACCTCCGAGACGGTGAGCGCCGCGGCGAGCGAGGCGCGGAAGAGAAATCGTTGGTGCTCGAACGAGGGCACGGCGGCCGGATCGGCAGGGCGTTCGCCGCCGTGGAGCGCGACGAGGTGATCGATCTCGGCTTCGGTTTCGGGCCGGTGCAGGTCGCGCACGAAGAGCAGGCCGCCGCGGGAGGTCACGCGCCACATCTCGGCGAGGACCTGCGCGGGCTCGGGGATGTGGTGGATGATCGAGTTCGACACGACGGCGCCGAAGGATCCGTCGGGGTAGGGCAGGGCCTTCGCGTCGATCTTCGCGACGGTCACGCGGGAGGCGAGGCCCGCGCGCGTGATGTTTTCCCGCGCGAGCGTGAGCATGTGCTCGGCGAGGTCGATGGCCACGACCTCGGCGCCCGGTGAGCGCGCGCAGAGCTCGATCGGGATCCGCGCCGTGCCCGTCCCGACGTCGAGCACGCGCTTCGGGGTCGGGAGGACCGCGAGCACATCCTCGCAGAACGCGCGGTTCACCGCGGCGTGGTCCATGGCGTCGTAGTCACGGGCCTCCTCGGGGGTGTCCATGACCTCGGGTTCGAGGACGCGCGCGAGCATGGGTTCGCCTCTTTCTTCTTTGGTTCTTCAGTCGAGACCGAGCGCGTCTTCGAACGTCGCCCCTTGCGCCAGGAGCCCCGGCAAGCCGCCCGTGTGCACGAACAGGATCCGCTTGCTGGCGAGCGGCCCGCCCGCGCCCGCGAGATCCATCAGCGCCGAGAACGCCTTGCCCGTGTACACCGGGTCGAGCACCATCCCGGACAAACCCGCCACGCTCGTGATCAGGCGGCGTTGCTCGGGCGTGCTCACCGCGTAGGCGGGGCCCTTATGGGCGTCATCGACCGTCACGCGTACGGGCTCCGGCAGGCGCGGGTCGAGCGAACGCGCCTCGCGGACGATGCCCTCGATCCGCGCCTCGAACGTGGGCGCATCGTCGCAGACCGCGACGGCCACGACCTCGCTCGCCACCCCGTGCAGCGCCGCGCCGAGCGCCGCGCCCGCCGCGGTGCCGCCCGATCCACACGCGACGACGACCGCGTCGAACGCCTTGCCCCCGCCGAGCCCGAGGTCGAGCTGCCGTCGCACCTCGCCCATGGCCTCGACGTACCCGAGCGCGCCGAGCCCGTTCGACCCTCCCTCGGGGATCACGTACGGCTTCTGCCCTTCGGCCCGCAGCTCCTCGGCGGCCCGGTCCAGGATGCGCTCGCGATCCCGGTACTGCTCGGGCGTGATGAGCCGGATCTCCGCGCCGGCGAGGCGGTCGATCAGCACGTTGCCCTCCAGCGGAGGGTCGAGCGACGGATCGTTCGTCCTCAAAAAAAGCACCGCGCGCAGGCCGAGCGACGCGGCCGCGAGCGCCGTGGCGCGGGCGTGGTTCGATTGCAGGCCCCCGCAGGTGAGCACCGTGTCGCACTCGAGCGAGAGGGCCTCGCCGAGCAGGAACTCGAGCTTGCGGATCTTGTTGCCCGCCTCGGCGCCGCCCGTCATGTCGTCGCGCTTGACCCAGAGGTCGATGCCCGTCGCGGCGGCGAGCCTCCGCGGGCGCTGGAGGGGGGTCGGCAGGTGGGCGAGCGGGAGGCGCTTTCGAAGACTCATTCGATCTCGACGAGCTTGGCACCCCCCTCGACGGTCGCGCCAGCGGTCACGTAGACCTTCTTCACCCGACCGTCGCGCGTGGACGCGAGCTCGTTCTCCATCTTCATCGCTTCGACCACGACGAGCGGCCGCCCCGCGTGGATCTCGTCGCCCTCGGCCACGAGCACCTTGAGCACGCGGCCCGGCATCGGCGACGTGACGAGCCCCTCGCCGCCGCCGCTCTTGCCGCCCTGCACGCTCGAAAGCGCGCGCAGCCGTTCGTTCTCGACGCGCGCGTAAAACCGCCGCGACGACGTGACGACGCCGACCTCGGGGGGCGTGCCTTCCATCCAGAGCTCGACCGAGCGCCCGCCGAGGTCGAGGTGCACCGCGCCCTGGTGGTCGTAGGCGTCGATCGCGAACGAGCGACCCTCCACCTCGGCGCGGATCTCGCCCGAGGGCAGCACGGTCAGATCGACGGGGACCTCGCGACCGGAAGGGAATTTGACGAAGTAACGCATGAGATCAGTTGGCTTTCGGCACCAGAGCGCAGCGGCCCTCGTAGCACATGCAAGGGTTCACGTCGGCGCTCTGGCAGTCGGCCATCATCGAGCAGACCGTGTCCGGCCTCCGCGGCTCGGCGCGGGACGCAGCGACACACGCCCGCGCGTGGCACGGCACCGAGGGCGCGCAGTCGGCGTCCTTCGTGCACGCGTCGTCGCTCTTCACGGGCGCGGGCAAGCTGCAGACGAACGGGCCCGGCGCTGCTGCACTGGGAGGACTGCTCGCCACGGGCGAGCTCACGGCGGCGCCGGGTCCCCCACCTTCCGACACGCCCGGCCCGGCCGTCGGCTCGCCGCTCGGGGGCGACGTGCTTGGTCCGGGTCCGGGTTCGGCCGCGCCTGCGCAGGCCACGAGCGCGAGCGCGAGCGCCGCGCAGATCGATCGCACGTTCCGCATCGGGGGCGGGAGCTTAGGCGATCCCCCCTTGCCGTGAAAGTGCCGCTTACTAACGTGGCGCGCGTGCACACCCTTTCGCCTCTTCTCGTCGGACGCCCGATCTCCCTCGCCGATCTCGAGGACGTGAGCCGTCGCGGCCGCCCCGTCGCCCTCTGTCCCGAGGCGCGCGCGCGCATCATCGCCTCGCGCCGCGCCGTCGACGCCATCGCCGAGGCTGGTGACGCCGCGCCCGCCGTGTACGGCATCAACACGGGCTTCGGCGCGCTCGCCGAGACGCGTATCGCCGAGCGCGACGTCATCGCCTTGCAGAAGAACCTCGTGCGCAGCCACGCGACTGGCGTCGGTCCCGATCTCGGCGAGCCCGAGATCCGCGCCATGATGGTCCTTCGCGCGCAGGTCGTCGCGCTTGGTTACTCGGGCGTGCGCGCCGAGGTCGTCGATCTCCTCCTCGCCATGCTCAACGCGGGCATCGCGCCGCGCATCCCCTCGCAAGGATCCGTTGGCGCCTCGGGCGACCTCGCGCCGCTCGCGCACCTCGCGCTCGCGCTCATGGGTGAAGGCGAGTCCTCCTTCCGCGGCGAGCGCATGACGAGCGCCGAGGCCCTCGCGCGCGCCCATCTCCGCCCCGTGATCCTCGCGGCGAAGGAGGGCCTCGCGCTCATCAACGGCACGCAGTACATGGCCGCCGTCGGCGCGCTCGCCGTGCGTGACGCGCTCGCCCTCTGCACGATCGCCGACGTCGCCGGGGCGATGAGCCTCGAAGCGAACAAGGGCTCGAAGCGCCCCTTCGACGAGCGCCTCATGGCCGTCCGCCCGCACCCGGGCCAGGCCGCTTGCGCCGCGAACCTCCGCGCGATGCTCGACGACAGCGAGATCATGCAGAGCCACGCCGACTGCCCGCGCGTGCAGGACGCCTACTCGCTCCGCTGCATGCCGCAGGTCCACGGCGCCTCGCGTGACGCCCTCGGCTGGGCCGCCGACGTCCTCACGCGCGAGATCAACAGCGTCACCGACAACCCCACCATCTTCCTCCGCGACGACGGCGGCGCCGATCTCCTCTCGGGCGGCAATTTCCACGGCCAGCCGCTCGCGCTCGCGCTCGACCTCGCGGCCATGGCCGCGGCCGAGCTCGCGAACATCAGCGAGCGCCGCGTCGAGCAGCTCGTGAACCCTGCGCTCTCGAGTGGCCTCACCCCGTTCCTCGCGCCCCAGAGCGGCCTGCACTCCGGCTTCATGATCGCCCAGGTCGCGAGCGCCTCGCTCGTCAGCGAGAACAAGGTCCTCTGCCACCCCGCCAGCGTCGACTCGATCCCTTCGAGCGCCGGCCGCGAAGACCACGTCAGCATGGGCAGCGTCAGCGCCCGCAAGCTCGCGCAGGTCATCGAGAACGTCCGCACCTCGCTCGCGATCGAGATCCTCACGGCCGCCCAGGGCATCGATCAGCGCCGCCCCCTCCGCTCCTCGGCCGCCGTCGAGCGGGCGCACGCGGCCGTCCGCGCCGTCTCCCCCACGCTCGACGAGGACCGCCCGCTTTATCGCGACATTGCCGCCGTCCGCGACATCGTCCTTTCGAGCGTCCTCCGCCGCGCGGTGGAAGAGGTCACCGGCTCCCTCCGGTAACCTCACGAAACACGCCGACTCGCCATTTTGATACGAATACGATACATTCGTTCAGGTGATTTCCGGGCGTGAAGATCCCTTTCCCGCGGCGGCCGTGCGCGACCTCATCGGCATCGTGCGGGCAATGTATGCGGCCGCCAAACTCGCGGGGGCGGGTCGCGTCGAGCTCCAGCGCATCGAGCGCGTCGGGCGGGACCTCGCGTCGGCGCTCACGCTCGCGCAGCGGAGCGGGCCGAACACGATCGGCGCGGCGGCTGCGTGGAAGCGGGCCGAGGAAGCGGCGCTGCGTGCGGGCGACCTCGTCGACGCGTTGACGCCGGCCGAGCCGCTCGTGCACGCGGCCCGCGCGCGCATCGCGGGCAAGGCCGTGGCCGAGGGGAACAAGAAGGCGAGCGCGCGGTGAGTTCGCTGGCGGTGCTCCTCTGATAGTCTCGCGGTTTCCGCGAGGGACCTCTGGACCAAGACCAAGCGATGCCCCGTTCGCCGCGCCGGCGTACTCTTTTCGCCGGAACTCTTGCCCTCGCGATGCTCTCGGCCTCGCCGATCACGCGCGCGGACGTGCCTGCTCCCTCTGCCGTCGATGCGCACGCCCACGCGTACCAGGGCACGTGGGAGTACCGCTGGGGCGACTCGCCGCGCGACCCCACGGGCGCGCTCGTCTGGGCCACGCCCGCGGTGAATGACGGATGGCGCGCCTTGCCCCCGCAGGCCACGCCCGAGGGCCGGAACGGCGAGCGTTTCCTCTGGATGCGCACGCGCCTCGTCGGCCACGTCGAGCGTGAGCCCGTCCTCTACCTCCGCGGCGTCGATCAGATCGTCGAGGCGTACCTCGACGGCGCCCTCGTCTACCGGTTCGGCGCGTTCGAGGGCGACGGCGCGCTCCGCTTCCAGGGCTACAAGCCGCACTTCCTCCCGCTCGGATCGAACTTTGCGGGCAAGACACTCACGCTCCGCATCCACTCCGATCACGTCAACATCGGGCCCTACGGCGACACGCTGATCGGCCCGCGCGCCGACCTCGCGCTCGATGCGGTCCGCGCCGACCTCCCCGCGCTCGCGATGGGCATCCTCCTCGTATCGGCGGGCCTCTTCGTCCTCGGCCTCTTCCTCTCCGAGCGCCGCGACAAATCGAACCTCGCCTACGGCCTGCTCGCGGTCACGCTCGGGATCTACCTCCCCGCGGCCGCGCCCATCCGCGGCCTCCTCGTCGACGCGCCGCTGCTCTGGGTCCACGTCGAGCTCGCGAGCCTCTACCTCACGCCAATCTTCTTCGCCGCGTACTTCGAGCACGTCTTCGGCCCCGGCCGCTTCCGCCTGCTCCGCGGTCTGCAAGGGCTGCACGCCGCGTACTTCCTCGGCTCCGCCCTCCTCGTCGCGCTCGGGCTCGTCCCGGTGCTGCGCACGCTCCTGCCCTTTCAGATCCTCCTCCTCGTCACGATCCTCCTCATGACCTCCCGCGCGATCCTCCACGCGACGCGCGGCAACCTCGACGCGCGCATCTTCACGGGTGGGTTCCTCCTGGCCGCTGCGGCGGCCTCGTACGACGTGCTCAAGGCGATCGGCATCGTCCCGCGCCACCACGTCTCGCTCGGGCACGTCGGCATGTTTGCCTTCACCCTCTCGCTCGGCATCATCCTCGCGCGCCGCTTCGTCGAGGTGCACGAGCGCATGGGCCGCTCCTCGCGGGTCCTCGAGCTCAGCCTCGCCTCGGCGCAGGTCCTCGATCGCGGCGGCCAGGCCCGCGTCGCGCTCGACGAGATCATCCGCCTCCTCGGCGCGCGTGCGGCTCTCCTCTTCGTCACCCACGAGGGTGGCGCGGTCGCGGGAGCTGATCTCGAAGTCGCGGCGGGCCGCGAGGCCGGCGGCGCCGAGAGCCCGCTCGCCTCGGTCATCGCTGGGGTTGCCTCGAACCTCGACGACCTCGTCGAGCAGGTCCGCCTGCGCCGCGAGGCGCGCGTGTGGAAGCGCATCGAGGGCACGCGCCGCAGCGCCATGGCCGCGCCGCTTCTCGTGCGGGACGAGCTCCTCGGCGTCCTCTACCTCGAAACGGACGAGTCGCGCCGGCACTTCGACAACGCCGACCTCTCGCTCCTCAACGCCCTCGGCGAGAAGCTCTCCATCAACATCGTCTCCACGCGCGCCGTCCGCGCCGAGCTCGAAAGCTCGCTCCACCAGAAGCGCATCGCCGAGCAGGCGGTGCTGCTCGAAGCCGCCGCGCGCCTCGCGTCGGGTGACATCAAGACCCCGATCCCCGTCGACGAGAAGAGCGAGTTCGCGGACCTCGCGCGGGGCCTCGACCAGATGCGCCGCGACGTGCAGGCCAAGATCCGCACGATCGAGACCAAGAAGGCCGAGGTCGAGGTCCTGAACGAGGAGCTTCGCCGCAAGATCCAGCAGCACACGACGAGCCTCCTCTCCTCGCTCCGCACCGACGTCGAGGTCGACGAAGACGAGCTCGTCACGGCCACGCCGAGCTTCGAGGTCGGCGCTCTCATCGCTGAGCGGTACCGCGTCATCGAGGAGCTCGGCCAGGGCGCGATGGGCGTCGTCTACGAGGTCGAGCGTGTCCGCGACGCGCGCCGCTTCGCCATGAAGGTCCTCACGAGCCGCAGCGACAAGCTCGCGATGGCGCGCTTCGTGCGCGAGGCGCAGATCCTCTCCCGCCTCGACCACCCGAACCTCGCCTCTATCGCCGACGTCGACGTCACGCCCGAGGGCCTGCTCTACCTCGTCATGGAGCTTTGCAAGGGCAAGCCGCTCCATCGCTGCAAAGAGCGCTACCGCGACGTCGCCTGGTCCTGCTCGGTGCTCCGCCAGATGGCCGCGGGCCTCGCCGCCGTGCACGCGCAGGGCGTCATCCACCGCGACCTCAAGCCGGGCAACGTCATGGTCGCCGAGGACGCCGACGGCCATGCGCAGGTCAAGCTCGTCGACTTTGGCATCTCCACCCTCACGGGCGAAGTCCAGGAGCGCCCGCCCCTCTCCGAGCGGCCTCGCGAGCTCGACTCGCCGCCGTCCACGCGCCGCAGCATCGCGCCGCCGCCGCAGGAGGTCACGCGCACGGGCATCCTCGTCGGCACCCCGACCTACATGGGCCCGGAGCTCGCGCAGGGCTCACGTCACTGGAAGGCGCACTCCGACGTCTTCAGCCTCGGCGTCATCGCCTACGAGATCCTCACGGGCAAGCGCCCCTTCAACGTCCCGCCCATCTTCGTCGGCATGCAGGGACAAACCCTCCCGCGCCCCACGGGCCTGCGCCGCGTCGAGGGCCTCCAGGGCGGCCTCGCGCTCCTCTTCGAACGCTGCATGGATCCCGACCCTGCCGCGCGCCCCACGGCCCACGAGGTCGCGGACTCGCTCGGCAAGTACGGGTATCGCTGACGTCGTCCCCGACGAACCCGCCCGCGCCGCTTATTCCGGCTTCATCACCCGCACGGGTTTTCCATCCGGCCCCGTACGAATCTCCCCCGGCGGCTGCGTCAAGCTCGGCGCGCCCGCGTTCACGGTGAACGACTGCACCCGCTCGCGCACCCGCCCGTCGAACGTCCCGCGCACCCGCACGGCGAGGTCGGCCCGCGTCGCCGGCGCCGTGAACGACACCTCCACGGAGACCTTCTCGCCCTGGCCGAAGCGCCGGTTTTGCACGGGCTCCTTCGCGCTCGTCACGACGAGCCCGTCCACGCCCCAGACCTCCACGGTCACGTCGCTCGCGGCCTCCTCGAAATCGACCGTCAGCGCTGCGCTCGACGCCCCGAGCTTCCCCTCGACCTTCACGGGCGCTCCCGGCTTCTGCGTCCGGACCTCGCCTCCCTCCTCGGCCTTTGGCTCGGCGAGGGGCGCCTCCGGACCGACGTGATCGGGCTCCTTCCGATCGACCGTCCCGCACCCGGCCACGACACAAGCGAGCATCCAGAGCACGCGCATCTCGTTCCCTCTCTTCATGGCAGGACCTCGATCATCACTTCATACGGGCCCGAAAATTCTCCGTAGCCCTGCACGTTCACCACGTAGTCTTCGCCGACAGTCGTGGCGAACGACACCGTCTCCTCGCCACTCTCCGACGCGGCGCTGTCGAGCTCCTTGCCGCGCAGGTACACGTAGAGATCCACGTCGCTCGTCGCGCTCGAGCTCACCTTCAGCGTCCCGCCCGTGCCCTTCACGCGGAGGAAGCGGTTCTGCCCGAGCAGCGCCGGATCGATCCCGCCGATCAACGTCAGCTTCACCGACTCGTTCACCGCCATCGGCACGAACACCGGCAGCGCCCCCGGATCTCCGGCCGTGTGCGTCTCGCCCGTCCCCCACGCGTCCGCCACCGGATCGATCCCGAACGAGCTGCCCGACCCGTGATGCCCGACCAGCGCGTCGATCGCCGTCGACGCGTCCGGATGCGCGCCCTTCAGCCCCGCGACGAAGGGGAACAGCGTGGTCATCGCCGGCGTCGACTTCAGATCACCGATCATCACCGCGTACACGCCTTGCAGCTTCACCTCGACGTTGTCGAAGGCCTCGGCGTTCCCGTCGTACGCGTCGAACACCACGTTCTGCACCGTCGTCTCCGAGTACCAGCCGGGCTTCGCGGACTGGCTCGTGTCGTTCTCCTCGATGTCCTCCCAGAACCCGTCTTTCTGCCCGGCGCCCATCGCGTCGCTGTAGATCGTGTCCGGGTCGAGGATCATCGCCGAGAGCGCGTTGCAGAACCCCTCGCTGAACGCGAGCCGCGGATCGAGCACGTCGCCGTACCCGTGCGAGCCGCCCCAGCTATCCGAGCGCGTGATGTGCTCCTCGAACGAGTGCCCCCACTCGTGCACCAGCACGTGCGTATCGAACTCGTCCGTGTCCACGTTCTCCTTGCCGAGCACGTAGATCTCGTCGCCGTCCCAGTGCGAGGTCCCGATCTGACCGAGCCCGACGAGCCCGTCCTCGGGCCGGTTCTCCACGCTCCAGTTGATCTCGAGCTTCGGGAACACGGGCGGCGGCGTCGTCTCGTCGAGGAACCGCCGCGCCGCCGTATAGGCCGCGTCGAGCACTGAAAATGGCGCCGCGAGCCGGGGTTTGCCGTACGAAACCCCCGTCCAGCCCGTCGTCGCCACCAGGTCGAGCGACCTCGGCTCGTCGACCACGACCTCGCCGCTCTCCATCACGTACGTCGCGTCGCTCGCCGTGTTGTCCACGACGAGGATGGAGGGCTCCTTCGTCTCGGCGTAGACCCAGACCTTCACCTGCGTGGTGCCCTCCCAGTCGAAGGCGTACTGGCCCATCGCGTCCGATGTCGTCTCGGCGATCAACGCATCGTTCGCCGCGTCGAGCAGCGCCACGCGCGCGCCGCGAATCGGCTTTTGGTCCACCTTCGAATAGTCGAGCCCGTCCGCCTCGTAGTCGTACGCGACGCTCTCGTAGAGCAACGTCCCCGCGAGCCGCGGACGGTCGGGCGGCGGCTCGCCCGTCCCGCCGGGCTTCACCGCGGGTTCGTCGCTGCCGCAGCCCGCGAGCGAGAGCGCGCCGAGCACGAACAGCGTCGTCAGCCGATATCCCGAACGTGCCGATCCCGCGCCGAACATCCCCCCAAAGTATCGAAGGCTCGTCCGCCTCGTCAACGCCCGGCGCCGTGTTTCCCCGCGTCTGTCCCCGTCGTTTTCGGGCATCTCGATTGCAGATGCCGGAGGGAACCATGCATTCGACGACGCTTCGGCCGTTCGTGTTGTCCCGAGCTGCGCTCTTGCTGCTCCTCGCCGCCGCGGGTTGTCAGGCACGAGAGACGCGTGACGACGCTTCCAGAAGCGAGGGGATTTCGCACGACGCGTCGGGGGACGCCGACAAGCAGGACGGAGGATCCGACGTGGGGGCATGCGACGAACACGCGAACCTCGAACCTGGCAGCGACGTCGATCCGAACGATCCGTGCGGCACGCTCCTCGGCGAGGGCGAGCCGCTCGCGCGTGCTGCGTGGGTGAGCGCGCCGGACCCGAACTTCCAGATCTCCCAGGCTGTCGCGGTCACGTGGTTTGCCGAGTACGCCGCCCGCGTGCCCCTCGATCCGCGCGACGGCTACGTGCTCGAGCTCGAGCGCTGCGACACCCCGGCGCACAGGGTGACCACCTGCGCCACCTCGCCGCTCGTGCTCCCCGCGGACGCGTGCGGCACGGGCATCGTCCGTTTCGGCGTCGATCCCATCCAGTACCAGCCCGGGACGAACCTCTACACGTTCACCGTTCGCCTGCGCCGTGGTTGTGTCGTCGACAGCGCCGACATGTTTTCCCTGACCGTCGAATACGACGCGGGGCCTTAGGGCGCGGACGCGCGGCGTCACCTCGGGAAAAAGCGCCGAATCCTCGTGCTGGGGACCCGTCCTCGGGTAGCATCCTCGGCCGATGGACTTCGTCCCGGGGGCGATGATTGGGGGGAAGTACCGCCTCGAGCGCAAGATCGCCGAGGGCGGTATGGGCGAGGTGTGGATCGGCGCGCAGGTAGGGGGCGCGCAGGTCGCGATCAAGCGCCTCTTGCCCGACGCCGCGCGTGATCACCACCTCGTCACGCGTTTTCGCCGCGAGGCGCTCCTCCTCGGCAAGATCGAGAGCGACCACGTCTCGCGCGTCATCGAACAGACGACCGATCCCGACTTCGGCCTCCTGCTCGTGATGGAGTACGTCGAGGGCACCTCCCTCGCCGATCTGCTCGACAAACAGGGCACGCTCGCCGTCGAGGAGGTCCTCGACATCGGCGAGGGCGTCGCGCGCGCCATCGCGGACCTCCACCGGGCCAGCATCGTCCATCGCGACGTCAAACCCGAGAACGTCATCCTGCGGCGCCTGCCGAGCGGCGAGCGCCGCGCCGTGCTCATCGACTTCGGCCTCGCCCGCCTCCTCGATCCGGCCGAGGACCAACGCGGCAAGGAGGAGACGCTCACCGGCATCACCCGCGCCGACATGGCCGTCGGCACCATCCCGTACATGGCGCCCGAGCAACTCCTGAACTCGCGCGACGTCAATGGAACGGCCGACGTCTACGCGCTCGGCGCGATCCTCTACCGCGCCGCCTCGGGCCGGAACGTCTTCGGCGACCAGGACGACCTCTCCTACGCGCGCCAGAAGTTGAGCGACGACGCTCCGCCCATCGCGCTCACCCGCAAGGATCCCGCGGCCGAGCGCCTCTCCGCGATCGTCATGCGCGCCGTCAAGCGCAGGCCCGCCGAGCGGTACGAGGGCATCGAGCCCATGCTGAAGGAGCTCGCCGAGGCCCGCGCCCTCGCGCGCCCGCAAGGCGGAGACGTCGACGCCCCCACCCAGGCGGCCCCTGTCTCCTCGCTCCTCGGCTCGGCCGCCACGCAGCTCCCCTTCGCCACGCCCGCCGCGCCTTCCCCCATGGCTCCGCCTCCTGCGTCCGCGCGTTTTGGTCCCTCGGCCCCGATCCAGCGCCCGTCCCCTGCGCTCACCGTGCCGATGCCGGCCGTCTCCGACATCCCCGACCCCGGCCCTCCGGCGGCCCTCCGCCGCCCGTCGCCCGCGTTTGGAGTACCCGCGGTCGCTCCCGCTGCGGCCCCTCCGCAGGTCATCATCACGCCGCCCGCCGCGCCGCCGCCCCTCGCTGCCATGCCGATGGCTGCGCCGCCCGTCGCCCCGCCCCTCGGCCGTCCGCCGGTCCAACCCGTCGCTGGTTTTGGCGAGATCCCGGCCGCCCCGAGGGCTGCTGCGCCCGCCGTCGTCATTCCTGCCGACGCCGTCCCGCGCCGCGCCGCGTTTGCGTTTGGCCTCGTCGCGCTCGGCGTCGGGTTCGTCCTCGGATTCGTCGCGCACGCCCTCCTCGCGGGCGGCGGATCGCCCTGACAAACCCGTTTTCACCGCGCGCCCCGCGCGGCCGGCCGTAGCCCTCGGCTGGAATGTCGGGGTACCCTGGAGCGTACCCGGATCCTGCCGATGCGAACCTCCGCGTCCACCTTCCTCCTCGCAGGCTTCACCTCGCTCGCGGCCCTCGCCGCCTGCAAATCCGGCGACACGTTCTCGCCGACCGATGCGACGCCAAAGCCCACCGCCTCGAACACGGCGGCCCCGGACGTGCTCCAGCCTGCCCGCGCGCGCAGGCCGCCGCTCGTGCGTGAAGGCGGCGCGCTCGTCCGTTCGCCGTCCGAGCCTGCGCTTTGGCTCGCGGACGAGGATCAGCAGGTCGTGCGGCGCATCGCGCTCCCCGCCGACGCGCAGAACCCGCCGGTCGCCGTCAAGATGCCTGGGCCCCCGGCGGCCGTCCTCGCCCTCGACGATCGTGTCCTCGTCACCGTGCGTGGCCTTCGCAAGACCGACGATCCCGCCTCGCCTTACGAAGGCCCGGGCCTCTTGCTCGTCATGCGCCCCGATCCCGCGGCCGGCCTCGTCGAGATCGGCCGCGTCGAGCTCCCGGCCGATGCCTGGGGCCTCGCGATCACCCCCGACGAATCCACCGCGCTCGTCACCTCGCCGTGGACCCACGCGGTCTCTGCCGTCGACCTCAAAACCCTCCAGAAACGCTGGACCCTCGACGTCCCGCGCGAGCCGCGCGCCGTCGTCGTCTTGCCGGACGGAAAAACCGCCTACGTCACGCACCTCGTCCGCGCCACGCTCTCGCGCATCGACGCGGTCGACGGCGAAGCCCGCGTGAAAGACGTTCCATTCCCGGCGGCCCCCTTGCGCACCCCGCCCGATCCGGCGCGGCGCGAGGCGGCGACGCTCGCGTATTCGGCCGTCCTTTCTCCGGACGGCGCGCGCCTCTTCGTCCCGCGCCAGGCACTCGGGGCCATGGGCGAGAGCGCGTGGAATGGGCAAAACACCGTCGATATCCTCTCGACGACCGACGAAAGCCCGCTCGCCGTGCGCGCGCCACGCTGGTTCGTCATGCAATCGAAGCCGTTCCAAAAGCTCCTCGGCGAGTTCGGATTCGAAGAGGCCGACCCGCACCTCACGGGCCCTGCGCCCGCGCAGATCGGCGAGCTCTTCGTCCAGCCGCGCGCCGTCGTGTATCGCAAGAAAACCCGCACCTTGCTCGTCGCGAGTGAAGGCACCGACCACCTCGTCGAGCTCGACGCGCTCTCCCTCGATCCTTCGCTCGGCGCCCTTCGCAAGTACGACCTCGGCGGCGGCAATACCGAGGACGACAAACCGGGCGCCACCCGCTGCGGCGCGCCCACCGGAATCGCGCTCTCCGAGGACGAGGGCACCGCCTTCGTATTCTGCCGATCGAGCCACGACCTCGCGATCGTCCGGCTCGACGCCTTCGACAAACGCGCGCCCTACGAATCCTCGCCTCCTGCCACTTTCTCCCTCGGCCCGGATCTCCTGCCCGAGCAGGCGGCCCTCGGTCGCCGCCTTTATTACAATGCGCGCGACTGGCTCATGAGCGCCTCGTATGGCTGCGCCGGCTGCCACCCCGAGGGGCGCGACGACGGGCACGTGTGGCACGAAGACATCCGGGAGAGCTACGAGGAAAAGGGTAAATTCGAGCCCAACGCGATGCATGCCTTCGAGGACAAACAGGCGTTCGAGGGCTTCTTCAAGGGCGTCCCGCGCCAGACGCCGATGCTCGCGGGCCGCGTCGCCGCGTTCGGACCTTATGGCTGGAAAGGCGAGAGCCCGAACCTCAAGCACCGCGTGATCATCGGTTTTGGCCTCCACCGCTGGCTCGGCGGCGGGCCCTTGAGTTATTCCGCGGATAAGACGATCCCGCGCGCCGAGGCCATCGCTGCCTTTGCCCGCAACGGCCTCGTCCCGCCCCCGCGCGACAACCACGAAAAGACCGCCGCGGAGAAACGCGGCGAGCAGCTCTTCAACGACGCTAACGTCGGCTGCGCGACCTGCCACGTGCCGAAGACCGACTACACGAACCGCGCTGTCGTCGGGCTCGGCGCGTGGGCGTTCGACAAGGCACGCTTCGAGACGGAGGCCGAGGACGACTGGAAATTCAAGACGCCCTCGCTGCTCTACCTCGCCGGAAGCGCGCCCTATTATCACGACGGCAGCGCGGCCACGCTCGAGGATCTCGTCGAGCGCAATGGCAAGCGCATGGGCCATACGGATCATCTCTCCAAGGAGGATCGGGCGGCGCTCGTCGCCTTCCTGAAGACGTTATGAGCAACTCGAACCTGCGCCGCGCCCTGGCCTTCTCGCCGCCTTTCCTGGTCCTCCTCGGCTTCTTTTCGTTCGCCGTGGCCGAAGAGGTCCCTGCGCCCGCCGCCGCGCCTGCGTCCGCCTCTGCCGCCGCTGCGCCCGTGCCCCCGCCTGCCTCCGCGGCCGCGCCTACGCCCGCGGAGCCGAGCGCGCCTCCCCTCGCGGAATGGTCTCCGCCCGAGACAGCGTCCGACAAACCCACGCCCGAGGAATGGGAAAAGGCGACGCCGCTCGAGCTGCTCCGGCCTCACGAGTTCTGCACGGCGTCCGCGGTCCGCGAATGGCTCCGCATCTCGTGCCGGGATCCGGGGGACGTGTTCAAGGGCCTCCGCGTCGTCGGCGGCTCCGAAAAGGACGTCTCGATCACCGACTTCAAGGTCAAGGGCAAGAGCAAGGACTTCCAGGGCAAGGAGATCGACAAGACCTTCGATGGCCTGCACGTGGTGTTTCCCGTGCGCAAAGAGGATCGGCGCGTGCTCAGCCTCGTGAACTGGGCCTCCTGCGGCTGGAAGTGCTGGTACTTTCGCGAGGACATGTTCGTGACGATCTCCGAGCTCTGGCTGCCCGGCGAAGAGCGCCCCACGATCGTCCTTCATTGACATTCCTCCCCGTGGGCGTGCCTCGACGCCGACGTCGACGCCGTCTGCGCCCCCGCGGACAATTGCCCCGAGGTTGAAATCTTCTCGCAGACCGAGACCGACGGCGTCGGCGGCGGCTTGACGCGGCTTCTTCTCCCTCGCGATCGGGGCCATCGTCCGCCGTCGACACAAAGGAACGCGCAATAGGACGAAGAACGTCCGATCTGCCTCGCGTTTTCCCTCCTCTCAATGCCGCACCCGTGCATGGTAGGACAATTGCTGTCCTACCATGATCACGTTTTTCGGTGCGGGTTCGTCCAATGCGGTGCATATTCGCTCCTGGTCGTACCGAGCCGAGCGCGAAAGGCGCGAAGAGGCCGGACGGCCGAGAGCTTCACCAACGAAAAGAGACCCTTGGATTTCCGGCGAGAAGGAGGCCGGTCGGCGCGTCCGCGAGGGCGAACCGAGAACCACATCCCCATGCCCCGACGTTCTACTCCCGATGCGTTTGCACTCCAGGTCGGCGCCCGTATTCGCGAGCTCCGGTACGAGATGAACATGTCCCTCGCGGCGCTCGCCGACGCGAGTGAGCTCTCGAAGGGCCACCTCTCGAGCGTCGAGCACGGTCTCGCCGCGATCACGATCGGCACGATCGCCCGGCTTGCGCAGGGCTTCGGCGTGCCTCCGATGTACCTCCTCACGTTCGCGGCGGAGGACGAGCGCGCCCACGCGGCCGAGCTCCTCCGCTACCTGCCCCAGACCGAGGTGAGGAAGCTGCGCCGCCAGATCCAGGCGCAGGTCGCCGCCCGCAAGTAATCGCATCCCACCCCCAAAATCACCTGGAGAGCGCTGATCGGCAGGTCCGATCGGCGCTCTCGCTTTTTTGTCCACCACGAAAGAACCTAGGACAATCAATGTCCATCACGCCCCACGTTTTCCCTGGCCTCGATACGGCGGCCATGCTGGATAGGACATTGAATGTCCGATCGACTTGCGGTTTTTCGTGCGGGTTCGTCGGAATGGGTGCATAGTCATTTTCGTGGTCGCCGCGGTGGTCGCGAACGAAAGCGACGCGGGGCGACGAGAGCTTCCGAAACGACAGACGAGACCCTTTTCCCCGGCACGAAGGAGGCCGGTCGGAGCGCCCGCGAGGGCGAACCGAGAACCTTAATCAAAATGCCGCGACGTTCGACCCCCGAGCCGTTTGCCCTCCAGGTTGGTACCCGTATTCGCGCGCTTCGCAAGGAGCGCAACATGTCCCTCGGCGCCCTCGCCGACGCGAGCGCGCTCTCGAAGGGCCACCTCTCGAGCGTCGAGCACGGCCTCGCCGCGATTACGATCCAGACGATCGCCCGCCTCGCGGAGGGCTTCGGCGTGCCCCCGATGTACCTCCTCACGTTCGCCGAGGAGGACGAGCGCGCCAAGACCGCCGAATTGCTCCGCTACCTGCCTCAGACCGAGGTGAAGAAGCTGCGCCGCCAGATCCAGGCGCAGGTCGCTGCGCGCAAGTAATCGATTCCGCGCCCTGGAGCTTCCCTCCGCTCCCGGGCGTTCCAGGGCCGCACCACTTCCTTGGCTTTCGACCGGGGGTGCACGGAGACGTGCGCCCTCGGTCTATTGTTTGTCCGCCGCGAGGTGCTTTGCGCGGCACTCGATCAGCCAAGCCCTGGCCGATGCGTGATCATCGAAAAAGCCGAGCACGGTCTTTTGACCTTGCAAGAGGTTCGCGGCGCGCGTGAACAGCGAGATAACCACGCGCGTCTTGAAGCTCGCGCCCACGTAGGCCGCGTAATACGTCCCCGCCGGCCTCGGCCGCTCGGCGCCCAGCTTGCGCGCGGCAGCGTCGAGGCCACCGAACTCCTGCATATGGTAGAGCGAGAGCTGAAATCGGCCCCCGTGCTCGTCCATGTCCGGGAGATCGACGAGGACACGCATGTCCTCCAACGTGATCGGCCCCCGGTACACATGCACGGCGATCCCGGGTTCTTCGAACGACAGCGTATGTTTCCCGATCTGGAGCGACTCTCGCTTTTCCATCGCGTGCGTTCCGATCTCCTTCACGCCGGAAGCACCCGGAGTGACCCCTTCACCACGCCATATCCGCCCTCGGTCCGGAGCGCGCGGAACACCTCGGGCGCATGCATCTTGCCTTCGAGCAGGCGCCGATACGTCCCGACGATCGTCGCCACGTCCTCCGCCGTCTCGCGCACGAGCTCGATCCGGAATCGCCGCACGCCTCCCCGCGTCGCCGCGGACGCGAGGCTCGCCGCGCTCTGCGCCGCCGCGTGAAACACCGTGTTCCGGCAGCCCACGTCCGCCTCCACCGGGTGCTCCATTCCTGCCCGGTCCCGCAACGACACCTTGTGCTTCTCGCAGGGCCGCCCGCAATCACGAAAATCCTTCCCCGTCGAGAGCAGCGCCGCGATCACGCAATGCTCCATGTGGAAGAGCGGCATCGGGTGATGCAGGACCACCTCGGCGAACGGCCCGAACGGCGAATCGAGCAGCCGCTCGAGCTGCGCCGCGTCGAGGTCGAACGAGGGCGTGAACGCCGAGAGCCCGCGCGAGAGCACCTCCGCGGCCGTCAATCGGTTCGTCACGTTCAGCGAGAAATCGCCGATCCGCGGAATCGAGAGCCCTGCGCCCTCCCGCAGCGCGCCGAGCCCACGCACGAGCAGGAGATCGGGCTCCAGGGACAGCAGGTACCGGTCGATCTTCTCCTCGCCCGGCTTGCGAATACGCGGCGGCGCGACGCCGATCGTCACGTTCGGCCGCGACGCCCGGAGCGCGCGCAAGGCCGCGCCCGTCCCTACGAGCTCCAAGAAATCGAGATAGACCCCGTCCGCGCCTGCGTCGAGCGCCGCCGCGGCTTGCGCCTCCGTCCGGCAGAGCACGAAAAGACCGGCCGTCGGCGGGCTCCGGTCGGGCGGGCTCGCCGCGCGCACGAGGTCCTGGAAATGCACCGACGTCGTCTCCACCTTCCGCGCGGCCGACGCGAGCAGCGCCTCCACGAGCGCGCGGCGCGCTCGGTTCAGCGACGACGGCGGGATCATCACGCCCGCCGGCAGGTCCGCGTCGATCGTCGCGATCTCGAACGGCGTATCGCCGAGCCGCCCGAGTTTGTCCTTCAGCACCGCGGCGACGTCCGCGCCGCCGCGCGCCTCGCCGAGCGGC
Organism: Polyangium sorediatum; assembly: GCF_029946465.1. Taxonomy (NCBI): domain Bacteria; kingdom Pseudomonadati; phylum Myxococcota; order Polyangiales; family Polyangiaceae; genus Polyangium; species Polyangium sorediatum. Next base: position 421,232 of record NZ_JARZHI010000003.1, on the reverse strand, counting down.
GCGTCGCCTGTCACGACGCCCCAGAGCCCCGACGTCGTCGACGCCTCGAACCGCGGCATCTCCCCGATCGCCCCCGACACCCGGATCGAGAGCGGCACCTTTCGCGGCGACCGCTCGATCTCCGCGAGGATCGCCTTTTCCGTCGCCGGATCGTCCGTCTTCCACACACGCCGGCCCGGCTTCGCGACGTCGACCCGCGCATCGGGCCCGAGCCAGACGGAGACCTCCTCGCCCGCCTCGGCGCGCGGCGTGTCCGCGCCGTTCTTCGCGATCGTCCAGACGCGTCCGCCGATCTCGCCTGCGCCCGCGAACCCGCCCTCCACGAGCACGCCGTCGCCGCGTGTGATCGCTTCCGCGAGCCGGATCTGGAGCAGCGTTTTTCCACGCGCGCGCGTGGTCCCGACGAGCTCACCCACCGGCAAACCTCGATGATCACAGGCGCGCCCCTCCACGAGCCGCTGATGATCCACGCCGGCGAGAAAGCCTGGGCCCGACCCTCGTGAATACGTTTGCAGCGCGGTTTTTCGGATCGAACCGAGCGCCTCGCTCGTGCCCGCGCTGCTCGCTTCGAGCGCCGCGCGGTAAAGCCGCGTCGTCGCGGCCACGTAGTCGGGCCCCTTCAACCGCCCTTCGATCTTCAGCGACGAGACGCCGAGCGCGGCGAGCTTCGGCACGAGCGCGCTCGCCTCCAGATCCTCGGGGGACAGGAGATACGCGTGATCCCCGAGGTCTCGTTTTTCCCCGTCGACGACGAGCTCGTACGGCAGCCGGCACGCCTGCGCGCACGCCCCGCGGTTCGCGCTGCGCCCGCCGATGGCCTCGCTCGTCAAGCACTGCCCCGAATACGCGATGCAGAGCGCGCCGTGCACGAAGACCTCGATCTCCACGTCCGTCGTGCGCCGGATCGCCGCGATGTCGTCGACCGACAGCTCGCGCGCCAGGATGACCCGGCTCGCGCCGAGCTCGCGCGCGAGCTCCGCGGCGCCTGCGTCGGTGCACGTCATCTGCGTCGAGGCGTGGATCGCGAGCGACGGCGCGATCGCCCGCACGATCCGCGCGACCCCGAGGTCCTGCACGATCACCGCGTCCACGCCGGCCTCGGCGCACGTACGCACGGCGTTCTCGACGTTCTCGAGCTCCTCGTCGAAGACCAGCGTGTTCAGCGTGACGTACCCGCGGACCCCGTGCTCGTGCAGGAACGCCATCGTCCGCGCGAGCCCTTCGGCGTCGAAGTTTTTCGCGCGCGCCCGTGCGTTGAACCCTTGGAGCCCAAAATAGACGGCGTCCGCGCCGGCCAGCACCGCGGCCCGGAGCGCGGCGTCATCACCGGCGGGGGCGAGGATCTCGGGGCGCCTCGGCAGCGCGGGGGTGCTCATGGTCGGACGCTATAACGCAACCCGAAAGCGGTGGCACGCGCCCGACGCGGTTGTACCCTTGGGCCCGCCATGCTTCCTGCCGATGTTCACGAGACCCGCCGCGCGCTCGACGAGCTCGACCATGCGCTGCTCGAGCTCGTCGCGCGGCGGAGGGCGCTCGTCGGCGCGCTCTTCGTCAAAAAGCGGGCGCTCGGCCTGCCGCTCGTCGATCCGAGCCGCGAGGTCGAGCTCCTCGCGGAGCGGCGCGCGTACGCCGCGTGTCATGGCATCCCGGCAGACCTTGCCGAAGTGATCTTCCGGGCCATCCTCGAGGACAGCCATACAAGGACGTAGGTTCGAGTGGATTTATCGCGCCGCGATGGACCATGATGCGATGCCCATGAGCGACCAACCTGCCTCTCAGCCCACGGACAAGTGGATTTACGTCGTCCGGGCCGTGCGAGCGGATCTCCTGCAGACCGGCCCCACGGAGACCGAGATGGCCACGCTCGGCCGGCACGGCGCGTACCTCGAAGAATTGAAGGCGCGCGGCGTGCTCGTCTTCGTCGGTCGCACGTTGACGACGGGCCCGGAGACGTTCGGCATGGCCGTCGTCGAGGCGGCGGACGAGGCCGCCGCGCGCGTGATCGTCGACGCGGATCCGGTCGTCTCCGAGGGCCTGATGCGCGCCGAGTTGTATCCCTTTTTCATCGCCGGCATGCGCGCGGCGGGTTGAGCCATGAGCAGAAAGTCCCTCTCGGCCGAGACTGTCGCGATCGTGAAGGCGACGGCTCCGGTCCTCGCCGAACATGGCGCGACGATCATTCGTCATTTCTACCGCCATCTGCACGACGATCACCCCGAGCTCGAGCTGCTCTTCAACCCGGCCAACCAGCCCACGGGCGAGCAGAAGACACGCGCCTCGCAGCAGGAGGCGTTCCGAGGTGATTTCTTCGGCCGAGAGGGCGCCCCGGGCGCCGCCCTGACGAACGTGCTCAATGGCTCCATCACGAGCCTCGACGACCTGCCCGCGCTCAAGGCCACGGTGATGCGCATCGCGCACCGCCACGCCTCGCTCGACATCCGGCCCGAGCATTACCCGATCATCGGTCACTACTTCCTCGCCTCGGTCAAGGCCATCCTCGGCGACGTCGCGACGGACGAGATCATGGCCGCCTGGCGCGAAGCGTATGGCGTCCTCGCCGACCTGTTCATCGAGATCGAGCGGGATCTCATGCAGAAAAGCGCCCGAGCGCTGGGCGGATGGGAGGGGTTCCGGCCTTTCGTGGTCCGGCAGAAGGTCCAGGAGTCGGCGGACGCCGCCTCGTTTTACCTCTCGCCCCGCGACGGCGGCCCCCTGCCGCATTACGAGGCCGGCCAGTACGTCACCTTTCGCGTCGAGGTCCCCGGGTATTCGCGCGTCGGTGGCAGCGCCGTGTATCGCAATTACTCGCTCTCGACCGCGCCGGGGAAGGGGTATTTCCGGGTCACGATCAAGCGCGAGCCCGGCGCGGAGGGGAGCCCCGACAGCGTCTGCTCCCGGTTTTTCCACGACCACGTGCGGGAAGGGGACGTGCTCGACGTCTCGTCGCCGTACGGCGAGCTCGTCCTCGTCGAATCGCCGCGCCCGCTCGTCTTCATCGCCGCGGGCATCGGCATCACGGTGATGTTCAGCCTGTTCCAGAGCGCCCTCGATCGCGGGATCGACCGCCCCATTTACTTCTTCCAGATGATGCACGACGGGCGCCACCACCCGCTCCGGCGGGAGATCGAGGAGCTCGCGCGCCGCCACCCGAACGTCACGCTCCACCGCTGCTATTCGCAGCCTTCGGCCGAGGACGAGCCGGGGCGCGATTACGAGACGCGGGGCCGGCTCGGCCTAGGCACGCTCGGGCGGAACCTCCCCGGAAGCGATTGCGATTTTTATTTCACCGGCCCGATTCCCTTCATGCGATCGATCCGCGGCGCGCTGCACGTCTTCGGGGTGCCGGCCGATCGCGTCCACTACGAGTGCTACGGGCCTCACGGAGCGGAGATCGAGGCGGACGTGCGCTGACCCGAGGGAGGCGACACGCGCGCCGTCCCGTGCTACCGCTCCCGTCGTCATGGACTCGCTCCTCCAGGCGGTTCGTAAAGCCTGCCCGCCCGGTCTCTGGACGAAGGGCGTCAACCTGGCGCGCGACGGCGCCGTGATCCTCGACAGGCGGACCGCCACCGAGCTCACCTATCGCATCCGCGTCCCCGGCGTCGCCATCGCGCCCACGGTCACGTTGTACGTCGCGGACGAGGAGTGGACGTGCGATTGCGGCGGCAAATTCGATCCCTGCCAGCACGTCGCGGCCGCCGTGATCGTCGCGGCCCAATCCCCCGAAGGCCAGCGCCCCGCGACCGGGACGGATGCTGGCCCGCGGACTGCGCCTGTGCCGCAGCGCGCGCTCGGCAAGATCGAATACGAGTTCAGCCGCGACGCGGGCACATTGTTCTTGGAGCGCGCCGTGATATTCCCGGATGGCCGCCGCGAGCCGTTCCAGGGCTCGATCACGAATCGCGTCTCGCGCGGGGATCTACCGGTCTTGCCCACACACGAGGACATCACGATCGATCGCATGTTCTCGACCTGGAAGGGCGGCGTCGTCCCGCTCTCGCGCGTGCGGGAGCTCTTCGCGCTCCTGGAGGCTGTGCCGAGCGTCCTCTTCGACGGTTTTCCCGTCCGCACGAACAAGCAGGCCGTTCGCCCCTCGGCCGTCGTGCTCGACGGCAAGAATGGCGGCGTCCTCGTGCGTGTCGAGAAAGACCCCTCCGTCGACGAGGTCATCGCCCGCGGCGCTGCGCGCACGGGGGACGTCCTGCGTCCGCTCGGGGATACCTCGATCACGGGTGATGCGTGGGAAAAATTGCCCATGGAGCGTCACGTCGCGAAAGAGGAGCTCGGCACGTTCGTCACGAAGATCCTCCCCGACCTCGACAAACACACGCGCCTCGTCGTGCGTACGCGCAGGCTCCCGGGCGTCGCGCGCAAGGGCCGCCCGCGCATTTCGATCGAGCTCTCGCAGGCGGGGCATACGCTCTCCGTGCTGCCGCTGCTCGTGTATGGGGATCCGCCGGAGGCCCGCGTCGATCAAAATGTGCTCGTCCACCTCGGCGGGACCGTGCCCGTGCGCGACGAGGCCGAGGAGCGGAGGCTCATCGAGCGGCTCCGCGACGAGCTCAACCTGATCCCCGGCCGGCGCGTCGATCTCGACGGCGAAGCCGCATTACGATTTGCTCAAAAGCTCAAAGGGTTTCGCGGCGGCGAGCAAGGCGAGACGCTCGGCGAGCTGTTTGGCAAGCGCCCGCTCGTGCCGCGGTTCGACATCCAGGGCGATGGCTTCGACGTCGTCTTCGAATCCTTCGCCGAGGGCGGCGAGGAGGGCGGGGCGACGAAACACGCGAGCGGCGCGGCCGTCATTCGTGCATGGAAAGACGGGCTCGACATCGTCCCGCTCGAAGGCGGAGGTTTCGCGCCGCTGCCTTCCGATTGGCTCTCGCGGTTCGGCGATCGCGTGGCCGATTTGCTCGCCGCGCGCGCGGAGACCGACGACCAGACGATCCCGCCCGCGCTCCTGCCCGCGCTCGCGCGCCTCTGCGAGGAGATCGACGCCCCGCGCCCCCCGGGGTTTTCCCGGCTCGCCCCCTTGCTCGAAGGTTTTTCCGGGATCCCCGAGGCGCCCTTGCCCGGGGGCCTCTCCGCCACGCTCCGCTCCTACCAGCGCCGCGGTATCGATTGGCTCTCGTTCTTGCGGGACACGGGGCTCGGCGGGATCCTCGCGGACGACATGGGCCTCGGAAAGACCTTGCAGGCGCTCGCGTCCACGCGCGGCCGCGCGCTCGTGGTTTGTCCGAAGAGCGTGCTCTTCAACTGGGAGGCCGAGATCCGGAAGTTCCGGCCAAACCTTTCGGTGGCCCTCTACCATGGCCCGAAGCGCGCGCTCGATTCGAAGGCCGACGTCACGCTCACCACGTATTCGATGTTGCGCATCGACATCGAGGCGCTCTCGGCCGTGGAATGGGACACCATCGTGCTCGACGAGGCGCAGGCGATCAAGAACCCCGACAGCCAGGTCGCGCGGGCCGCGTATGCGCTGCGCGGGAAATTCAAGGTGGCGCTCAGCGGTACGCCCGTGGAGAACAGGCTGGAGGAGCTCTGGAGCCAGATGCATTTCGCGAACCGCGGCTTGCTCGGCGGGCGTGGCGATTTCAAGGAGCGTTATGCCGGGCCGATCGAGGCGGGCCACGCCGGCGCGGCCGAGCGGCTGCGCGAGCGCATTCGGCCCTTCGTCCTGCGCCGCCTGAAGCGCGAGGTCGCGCCCGAATTGCCCCCGCGCACCGACCGCGTGCTCAGCGTGGAGCTCGACGACAAGGAGCGCTCCGTGTACGACGCCGTGCGCGCGGCGACGCTCAATGACGTCGTCAAGCGCCTCGCCGAGGGCGGCAGCGTGCTCGCGGCGCTCGAAGCGTTGCTCCGGCTGCGTCAGGCCGCCTGCCATGCGGCGCTCGTGCCCGGGCAGGTCGCGAATGCCTCGTCGAAGGTCGAGGCGCTCGTCGAGGCGCTCGCAGATGCGGCAGCGGATGGCCACAAGGCGCTCGTCTTCTCGCAATGGACGTCGCTGCTCGACCTCGTGGAGCCGCACCTCGCCGAGGTGGGGATTTCCTTCAATCGGCTCGACGGCTCGACCGTGGATCGCGCGGGCGTGGTGAACGAGTTCCAGGCCGAAGGGGGCCCGCCGGTGATGCTCCTCTCGCTCAAGGCGGGCGGCACGGGCCTCAATTTGACGGCGGCCGATCACGTGTTCTTGCTGGATCCGTGGTGGAACCCCGCCGTCGAGGACCAGGCCGCGGACCGCGCGCATCGCATCGGCCAGGACAAACCCGTCTTCGTGTACCGGCTGGTCGCGAAGGACACGGTGGAGGAGCGTATCCTCGCGCTCCAGGAGAAAAAGCGGCTCGTGGCGGACGCGGCGCTCGGGGAGGCGGCGCAGGCGGCGGCGATCACGCGCGACGATTTGTTGGCGCTCCTCAGTTGAGTTGATTCGACTGCCAACGAGGTAGACATTCCGCGCCGTGGAGTTGCCGTCGTGTGCGCGGGCGACCCACGCGCTAGGCCGGAAACCATAAGCTTTTCGGCGTGGGCACACAAATTGCCGGCCGAGCCCACCATGAAGTGGGGATCGAGATTCTTTCTTATGCTCTCGATGGGGCTCGTGGCGGCGGCGTGTGAGGGAACGGACGCGGTCCCGCTCGTGCCCGGCACGACGTCGCAACTCACGTCGGAGGGGTATTACGGGAAGGGGGAGCCGATCGTGCACGTGCTCGTCGTTGACGACGCGGATACGCCTGAAGCGGCCATGCTCCGGGCGCGCGCCGCGCAGGCGTTACGCGCGGGCCTTATGGGCGCCGTGCAGAACCGGGCAGAGTTTTGCAGGGGGACCGAGGATCCTGCCGAATGGCGTCCGGGCGACGATCGTGTGCTGATCGTGCATCCGAGCGCGCCGACCTCGCTTTCGCTGGTCACGCCCATCGACCGGCCGGCGCTCGCGTGGACGACGATGACCTCCCGAGCGGAAGAGGTCGACGCCGTCGTCGCGGCTGCGCTCGAGGCCATGGAGGAGCGGCTCGCCATGCCGGGAGAGGCGTACCGGCCGCTCCGCGCGGCGAGCCGCGCGCTCGATCTCATGAAGGGATTGCAGGCGCCCGAGACCGAAGCGGAATCGGCGTTCGTCGCGTCGCTCGCCAAAGGCACGCACTACCAGATCATCGTCGCGAGCACGAGAGACGACGAGGACGTGAAGTCCCCCGCGGAGCTCGTGCCGAACGAGGTCTCGTTATCGTCGACGTATCGTACGGTCGTGGTGGTCCCGTCGAAGGCGGAGGAATTCGGTTGTCAGAAACGGGAGAGAGGCGATACACGCCTTGAAACGTGGGGCGAGCTCGTCGGCTCGTACGACTATACGTGGCCGTGTGACGACGACATGGAGTGGTATTTCATGCTTCATCCCGGGTGGATCGATTGTGGCGCTCCCTGCATGGAACGACCGATCAAGGTGGACTCGAATGGGAGCGCCGCGTGCAAGATTCTCGTCGACCAGCCGGAGCTCGATCGATGTGATCCGGAAAAGGGGTGGCGGGATCCGGACGGGAAAGAGACGCTCGTCGAGCGTTACGGGGAGACGCTCCGTCGTTGCGAGGTCATGCAGCACGAGGGCGCGGCGCTGGAGAGCTGTCGGACCTCGTTCGATTGTCCTGGCTGTTCGAGTGGTTTTTGCGTGACGGAGGTGTCCTTCAGCGACTTGAGCTGTGATGTGGGGGAACACCTCTGGTCCTTGCGATTCACCGGCGGCGCGAGGGCCCTGCCGTATGGGTACATGGATATCACGTGCGTGACGGGCGATTGAGGGGCCCTGCCCCCGAGCTCGCCGGGCTTTTCACCGCGTGACAAGCGGCGCCGCCCTTGGGTAGGATGCCGCGTGTGAGCATCACGGAGACGAATCTGCGCGTTCGTTTGGCCGGCGAGGGACCCACGGTGTCGCGGATCGCCTACGGCGTCTGGCGGCTGCTCGACGATCGCGAGGGGGCGTCGGTCCGGCGCGTCCTCGACAAGATCCACGCCTGCCTCGATTGTGGGATCACGACCTTCGATCACGCCGACATCTACGGCGGATACGGCTGCGAGGAGGCGTTCGGCGAAGCCCTCCGCGCGTCGCCGGGCCTGCGCGAGAAGATCGAGATCGTGACGAAATGCGGGATCATGCTGGTCGACCCTGCCCGGCCGGAAAACCGCATCAAGCATTACGACTACTCACGTCGCCACATCGTTTCGTCCGTCGAGCGATCACTGAGAAACCTGGCGACCGATCATCTCGACGTCCTGCTCTTGCACCGGCCGAGCCCGCTGCTCGATCCGGACGAGGTGGCCGGGACGTTCGAACGGCTCCGCCGGGAGGGCAAGGTCCTGCACCTCGGCGTCTCGAACTTCGCGCCCTCGCAGCTCGAAATGCTCCAGAGCCGGCTCGCGTCGCGTATCGTGACGAACCAGGTCGAGGTGAACCCGCTCCGGCAGGATGCGTTTGTCGACGGGACGCTCGATCAATGCCAGCGCCTCGGGATCTCGCCAATGGCCTGGTCGCCGACGGCCGGCGGGCGGATCTTCCATGGCGGCGGTGACGTCGAGCGGCGCGTACGCGGCGCGCTCGGCGAGCTCGCCCGAAAATACGCAGCCACGCCTGACGCGATTCTCTTCGCGTGGCTCCTCAAGCACCCGTCGAAGATGGTCCCGGTGCTCGGGACGAACCGGATCGACCGGATCCGCAGCGCGGCGAGCGCGCTCGCGATCGATCTCGACCTGCAGGATTGGTTTTTCCTGTGGACCGCGTCGACGGGCTGGGAAGTGCCTTAATCGCGAGACCCGGCGAGCGTCGCCGTGCCCGCCATCCAGGCGACGAGCGCGAGCGCGGCGAGCTTTTGCAGCGCCGGGAGCAGCGCCGAGGTGATCTCCACGCCCGACGCGACGTGCGCCGCATAAAGCGCGCCGTCGAGCGCCGCGAGGCCCGCCGTGAGCCCCGCGAGGCGCGCGGGCGTGCGCGCCCCTTGGTTTGTCGTGACGAGCCCGAACGTGGCGAGCCCGCCCGCGAAGAGCCCCGGCACCCCCGCGACGAAGATGAGCCCCGCGTGGAGCAAGCCATACCGCTGTGACGGCGCGAGCGGCACCGCAATCGCCGCGAGCGCCGAGGCGAGCCCGAGCCCACGCACGGCAAGCCCGAGCCGCGCGCGCTCCGAAAACAGCCGCGTGACGAGGAACCAGAACGGCAGCGTGCCCGCGGACAGGAGGACCATCCCGGCCTTGGCGAACGATGCGCCCGGGTTCGTTTGCCCATTGAGCGCGCGATCGGCCGTCAGATCGCAGAAAAAATTACGGAGAAAATCGTGCCCGGGGGACCCGCGATCGAGCCACGTGCCGCCGGGATAGAGGGCCATCGCGGCGGCCATCAGCAAAAGGGAGAGGACGAGCGCGCCGAGCACGAAGAGCGCCGCGGCGCGCACGGCGGGCGGCGGAGCGGGGCTTGGTTCGGCGACGGGACGCGCCATTGCCGTCCGAGTTTACTTCGATCCCTCCGACTTGGGGCGACGCACGAGCACGAGGTGGAACGTCGCGCCGAGGTGGCGAATCTCGGAGGCGGTGACGGTCGCGGCGTCGGCGCGCTCGTGCGGCTCGAAGCGGCTGAGCACGAGGAGACCCGCCTGGTGCGCCATGAGCAGCCGGTTCTTGAACTCGGCGAGCCCGAGCCCGGACGTCTCTCCGCGCTCCTCGAGCGAACGGAAAAGCGAGGCGATGAACATCCTGCCGTCGTCCCGCGCCACGATCAGGTCGCTCGCCGCTTGCACCACGCGGGCCGCGAAATCACGCGGGGAGAGCACGATGAGGGGAGGTGACGCGCCGCGGCGCCGCTCGTCGTCGCGCAGCTTGCGCGCGTGGGCGAGGAGCGCGGCCACGCCGTGCGGCGAGAGCTCGGCGAGGACGGCCGAGAGCTCGCTCGCAGGATCGAGCAACGGCGGCGGGACGCTCGCGCGCGGCGGCGCGATCGATCCGGGTCTCTGGGCACGGAGCTTCGTGCTGCTTTTGCGCTTGGGAAATGGGCTGAGTCGACCCGGCGACATGACCGGTCAACCTACCAGCGACCCGCCGCCCGACGCAACAGGCCTCTGCCTGCCTTGTACGTATCGAAACGTGGGAGCGTCAACGAATCAGCGCTCTTGTTGTTTTGCGCGCAGAGGAGCCGTGCTTCATCCACACATGGGGATCGTGGTGCAGATGGAGACGTCCATCTGGCCGGCATAACTCGTGTCGTTTGGCGTGACGAACGTGTACTTCACCTGGGCCTCGTCGGCGCCGACCGAAACCACCTCGACGGAGGCGGTCTTCGGTGCTTCGGAGTTGCCGCCGATGCCATTCGCATACCACCACGCCTGCACCTCGTTCGTCGGCATGGCGGCGTTGAACGTCCACGATTGTCCGGCCGCGAGCATGGACGTGTTGCCGGGGTAGATCGCGAAAAGGAGCTGGGGCTCGGAGCCCCCCGCCTGGCCACACGTCGACGCGGTTCCGAGGGTGAACACGAGCCAGGGGCCGTCGTTCGGCGCGCAATCGTTGCTCACGATGCCCTGGGCGAGCAGGCTCATGCTCGGCCCGCCGCCGCCCTGGCCCCCGCTGCCGCCATTGCCGCCGCCGCCCTGCTGCACGTCGGGGCCCGAACATGCCGCGGCCAGGACCAACGTGCCCAGCGCCGCGGCGAGGAAAAGACCTTGTCGCATGAAAGAGGCTCCTCGGCGCGTGATCACCGCGTGATGCGCGGCGCGCCTTCCTCGTCGACGGCGTCCTTCACGTCGGCCGCGTCGGAGGCGGCCTCGTCACGCCCGTCGTCCGTCTTTGCCGCCTCGGCGCGCGCCGCCTCGCCGCGGCCGATCGAGGCGCCCGCGAGCGCCCACAAGGAGACCGGGACGTCCGGGCCCGTCGTCGCTTTCGTGGCGCGGGAGAGGTAAATGCCACCCGAGCGCTCGCCATTCTCGATGCGGGCCTCGGCCGTGCGGCGCGGGGGCGGAGCCGGGGGGGCCGCGCGGCGCTCCGGGGTCTTCACGCCGCGCTTGCCCTTCTTCGCGATCTTGAGCCGCGCCTTGCTTGGCGCGTTTTTCGCGATCTCGACGCAGCTCTTCGTCATCGAGGGCGGGCATGAAATGCGCACGTGGAAATGGTCGTCGTGGGGCAAACCCCCCGTCGGCTGCATCATGACCTGCGCGGCCCGCACATAGAGAGCGCGCGAGACGCCGCGCGCGCGGGCATGGGTGAGCAGGGCGTGCTTGAGCGGCTCGGACACGAAAATATGGCTCACGCGCGCGTCGCGATCGAGCAGGAGGTTCTGCAAAAAGAGCCAGTTCCGCGCGACGTCGAAGCGCGCGCCCGGCACGCTCGGCGCCGCGAGCTTCTCGTCGACCTTCACGAACGAGGGGCGCAGCACGGGTTGTCCCTTTTCATTCACCAGGTAAAACCCGAGATCCGCGTCGCGCCCACTCTCGTGGGAGTGGTGGTGCGCGAGCTCGCCGCCGTTCTTGCGCGAGATGTCCCCGACGCCGAGGACGGCGCCCGGAAACTTCTTGTTCACGGCTTTGGCCGCGCGATCGATCGCGCGGACGAGCGCAGGCAGGCCCCAGCGGGTGTCCGCGTCCTTGTAGTTGTAGGCGGGGACGACGCGCAGGTAAGGTTTGTCCGTCGTATCGAGACGAATGCCACCTTCGAGGCGGCCGTCGTTCGGCGGGCCGACGGAATCGGCGCGCGGCGGGGGCGCGGGTTTCTTCTCCGGCGTCGCGACCTCGGTCTTCTTTCCCGCCGCTCCGCTTGGGGCTTCGCCCGGACGAGCCGGGCTACGCCCCAAACCCCGTCCGGGGCGTCCCGTGGCCGCGGGCTCGGTCTTGGCGCGGCGCGAAGGCCCCTGGGCTTTGTTCGCCCCCGCGCGTGCTCCTTGCGGGGCGGCGGACGCGGGCGGCGCGGCTTCAGCGGGGGTCGTGGGCGTGCCGCAGAGCGCAATCGCGAGCGCGGCGGCGAGGGAGCGGAAGGGGCTACGCACGGCCCCGGGAATACGCCTACGCGGAGGGCGTGGCCAAGTTCGAGGGATCCCCCTGGCCACCTGGGCGCGGCTCTGGTAGCACTCCCGGCCGTATGAACAAGGTCTACCAGAGCGCCCTCGACGCGTGCCGGGACATCCCCGACGGCGCGACGATCCTCGCGGGCGGCTTCGGCCTCTGCGGGATCCCCGAGAACTGCATCGCCGCGCTGCGCGAGCTCGGCACGAAGGACCTCGTCGTCGTCTCGAACAACTGCGGCGTCGACGATTTTGGTCTCGGCGTGCTCCTCCGGAACAAGCAAATCCGGAAGATGATTTCGTCCTACGTCGGCGAAAACAAGGAGTTCGAGCGCCAGTACCTCTCGGGCGAGCTCGAGGTCGAGCTCACGCCGCAAGGCACGCTCGCCGAGCGCATCCGGGCCGGCGGCGCGGGCATTCCAGCGTTCTACACCCCGACCGGCGCGCACACGGCCATCAGCGAGGGCGGGCTGCCGGTCCTCTACAACGCCGACGGCTCGGTGAAGAAGTTCTCCGAGAAGAAGGAGATCCGTTCCTTCAATGGTCGGGATTACGTGCTCGAGCCTGCGATCCGCGGCGACGTCGCGATCGTGAAGGCCTGGAAGGCCGATCGGTACGGAAACCTGGTCTACCGTCGCACGGCGATGAACTTCAACCCGATGATGGCCACGGCCGCGAAGGTGACGATCGCCGAGGTCGAGGAGCTCGTGGAGGTCGGCGCCCTGGATCCGGACACGGTCCACACGCCTGGCCTCTACGTGCACCGCGTCGTCGTGGGCGCGAAGTACGAAAAGCGCATCGAGCGCAGGACCGTCCAGAAGTCCGAGGGAGCGAAGTAGGAAGATGAGCCTTTCGCGAGAGCAGATCGCACGCCGCGCGGCCGGAGAGCTCCGTGACGGCTTCTATGTGAACCTCGGCATCGGCATGCCGACCCTGGTCGCGAACTTCATCCCGAAAGGGATGGATGTCGTGCTCCAGAGCGAAAATGGCCTGCTCGGCATCGGACCCTATCCGGAGGCCGGCAAAGAGGACGCGGATCTCATCAACGCGGGCAAGGAGACGGTCACGATGATGCCCGGCTCCGCCACGTTCTCGAGCGCGGAGAGCTTCGCCATGATCCGCGGCGGACACATCGACCTCGCCATCCTCGGCGCGATGGAGGTCTCCGAGAAGGGCGACCTCGCGAACTGGATGATCCCGGGCAAGATGGTGAAGGGCATGGGCGGCGCGATGGACCTCGTGGTCTCGGCCAAGCGCGTCGTCGTGATCATGGACCACGCCGCGAAGAACGGGTCGCCCAAGATCCTGCGCGAGTGCAGCCTCCCGCTCACCGGGCGAGGCGTGGTGCACCGGATCATCACGGATCTCGCGGTGATCGACGTGACGCCCGAGGGGCTCGTCCTGCGCGAGCTCGCGCCGGGCGTCTCGGCGCGCGAGGTGCAGGCGAAGACGGAGCCTGCCTTGAAGGTCCCGCACGACGTGGTGGAAATCGACTTCGGCGAGGGAGGGTTGGGGGCGTAGCTCGGCTCGTCCGAGCCTACCTCCCAAGCGTCGACGTAGCATGAGCTGGCCCGACAAAACACCGCCCAGCGCCGGGGAAAAGCGCTCGATCGGCGCGGGCGTGTTCCGGCGCTGCGAGGGCTGCGGCGAGACCGTCACGGCCGACGATCTCGCCGCGAGCTTCGAGGTTTGCCCGCGCTGCGGACACCACCACAAGCTCTCCGCGTCCGGATGGCGCGCGCTGCTCTGCGACGAGGGCGCCCTCGAAGCGTGGGACGAGCACCTCGTGCCCGACGACCCGCTCCGCTTCAGCGACGGCCGGAGCTACAAGGATCGCGTCGCCGCCGCGCAAAAGAAGACCGGCGCGCGTGAGGGCATCGAGATCGGCAAGGCGTGCCTCGGCGGTCGGCCGATCGGGTATGGCGCGTTCGTCTTCGCGTTCATGGGCGGCAGCATGGGCTCGGTCGTGGGCGAGAAGATCACGCGCCTCTTCGAGCGCGCGGCCGAGGAGGAGCTGCCCGTGCTCCTGCTCTCGGCCTCGGGCGGCGCGCGTATGCAGGAGGGCATCCTCTCGCTCATGCAGATGGCGAAGAGCGTGGCGGCGCTGGAGCGCTTCCGGCAGCGCCGCCTGCCCTTTCTCTCGGTGCTCCTGCACCCGACGACGGGCGGCGTGGCCGCGAGTTTTGCCTTCCTCGGCGACGTCAACATCGCCGAGCCGAAGGCGCTCATCGGCTTCGCGGGCCCGCGGGTCATCGAAACCACGATCCGGCAGACCTTGCCGCCCGGCTTCCAGCGGGCGGAGTTCTTGCTGGAGCACGGCATGATCGACGCGATCGTCCCGCGCCTGGAGATGAAGCAGACGATCGGCCTTTTGCTCGATCACCTGCAGGACGGCCGCGCCGCGCGGACCCCACGCTGAACGGATGCCCTCTCCACGTCTCGCTCCCCTCGTCGACGAGCTCCTGCGGCGCGCGAGCCGTCGGGGCATGTTGCTCGGCCTCGAACGCATGCACGTGGCCCTCGCGGCGCTGGGAAATCCTGAGAGAAAGCGGCCGTTTTTCCACGTCACCGGGACGAACGGGAAGGGCTCGACGAGCGCGATGCTGGAGTCCATCGCGCGGGAGGCGGGCTTTCGGACCGGGCTCTACACCTCGCCGCAGCTCTGCCGGATCGCCGAGCGCATCCGGCTGAACGGCGAGCCTATGGCCGACGACGGCCTCGCGGACGCGCTCGAACGCGTGCTCGTGGCCGCGCCCGATGCCACGTTTTTCGAGGCGATGACGCTCGCGGCGTTCGTCGCGTTCGACGCGGCGGACGTCGAGGTCGGCGTGATCGAGGTGGGCATCGGGGGGCGGCTCGACGCAACGAACGTGCTCGAACGGCCGCTCGGGACGGCGATCACGTCGGTCGCGCTCGACCACACGGCGCTGCTCGGCGACACGCACGCGGCGATCGCGCGGGACAAAGCGGGCTTGTTCCGGCGGGACGTGCCGGTTGTGCTGGGGCCGCTCGATGACGAGGCGCTCGCGGCGGCGCTCGACGTGGCGAGGGACGTCGGCGCGCGGCCGATCCTGCGGGTGGCGCGGCCGGGCGAGGCGGCGTCGGACGCGGACGGGGTGTTCGTCTTCGAGGCGCGCGCGCTCCCGGACGGACGCGCGCGGATCGAGCTGCCGGACATGGTCGTCGAGACGCGCCTCGGCCTCGCTGGTTCGCATCAAATCGCCAATGCTGCGGTGGCCGCGGCGCTCACGGCGGTGAGCTCGGTCCCGCGATTCAAAGCGCTGCCGGGGCTGCTTTCGCGTGGCCTCGCGGCGGCGCGATGGCCGGGGCGGCTCGAACGGATCGACAAGGACGGCAAGGCTGTCCTCCTCGATTGCGCGCACAATCCGCACGGCGCGGCGGCGCTCGCCGAGCACGTGCGTTCCCTCGGTGTTTCGCCCGCTCGGGTCGTGCTCGTCTTCGGGGCGCTGGCGGACAAAGCGTGGACGGGCATGCTCGACATGCTCGGCCCGCTCGCCGATCGGCGCGTGTATGCCGAGCCGAAGGGCCGGGCGCCGGTGCAGGCGAGCGAGCTTTCGGCGCGGTTTCCCGGCCTGCTCGTGCCCGAGGGGCGGGAGGCGATCACGCGGGCGCTTGCAATGGCAGGACCGTCCGATCTGATCGTCGTGGCGGGGTCGATTTATCTCGTGGGTGAGGTGCGGGGCGAGCTCCTCGGCGTGGCTTGTGATCCCGTCGTCGCTCTCTGACGGCGCGCGCGGACGGCGCGTGGGCGTGTGACCGCCGCTTCGTTGCGAGTTTTGCCGGCCCGACGTACAGTGCGCGCCGATGAGCTCGCGATCGTTTGACGTCATCGTGATCGGCAGCGGCCCCGGCGGGGAAGGGGCGGCCATGAAGTGCGCCAAGGAGGGCCGGAGCGTCTGCGTCGTCGACCAGCGCCACCTGGTCGGGGGCGCCTGCACGCACACGGCCACGATCCCCTCGAAGGCCCTTCGCCACGCGATCCAGCGCTTCGTGGAGATGCGCCATGTCCCGGGGTTCCGGGCGAGCCCGGATGCGCAGCCCTCCTTCGGCGACCTCACCCGCACGGCGAGCAGCGTCATCGCGCGCCAGACCGACATGCGGCAGACGTTCTACGAGCGGAACAAGGTCGAGGTCGTCGAAGGCCACGCCCGTTTCCTCGACGCGAACACGCTGGAGGTCGGGCAGCCGAAGGGCGCGGTCGACGTCCTCACGGCGAAAGCGTTCATCATCGCGAGCGGCTCGCGCCCGTATCACCCGCCGGACGTCGATTTCAATCATCCGTGCATTTACGACTCCGACACGATCCTCCGGATGGAGGAGATGCCGCAGTCGATGATCGTGTATGGCGCGGGCGTCATCGGCTGCGAGTGGGGCAGCATGTTCCGCATGCTCGGCGTGAAGCTGAACCTCATCAATACCCGCGACAAGCTGCTCTCGTTCCTCGACGACGAGATCGTCGACGCCCTCGCGTATCACCTGCGCGACATGGGCTGCTTGATCCGGCACAACGAGGAGTACGAGCGGGTCGAGGGCCAGGACGACGGCGTGGTCCTGCACCTGAAGAGCGGCAAGAAGATCAAGTCCGACGTCTTGTTATGGGCGAACGGGCGCACGGGCAATACGAATGACCTGGGGCTCGAGCAGCTCGGGATCCCCGTCGATTCGCGCGGAAACATCAAGGTGAACGAGGCCTACCAGACGTCCGTGCCGCACATCTACGCGGTGGGCGACGTGGTGGGTTTCCCCGCGCTCGCGAGCGCGGCGTACGATCAGGGCCGTTTCGCCGCGACGCACCTCGTCGAAGGGCGCCTCGAAACGAAGCTCGTGGAGGACATTCCGACGGGCATTTATACCTCGCCCGAAATCTCCTCCGTGGGCCGGACCGAGCGCGAATTGACGAAGGCGGAGATCCCTTACGAGGTCGGCCACGCGCAGTTCAAGTCGCTGGCGCGCGCGCAGATCACCGGACGCACCGTGGGGATGCTCAAGATCCTGTTCCACCGCGAGACCTTGGAGCTGCTCGGCGTGCATTGCTTCGGGGACAACGCGAGCGAGATCATCCACATCGGCCAGGCGATCATGTCGCAGGAGGGCAAGGCCAACACCCTCCTGTATTTCGTGAACACGACGTTCAACTACCCGACGATGGCCGAGGCGTACCGCGTCGCGGCGCTGAACGGTTTGAACCGGGTGTTTTGACGCGAGATTGCGAAGCGAGCTCGCCCGAGAGGGGGACGCGAGGCGTCCCCTCGGGATGAACGTGGGGCTCTTCGCCAAGGTACGCGTATTCGTGCTTGAGTCGCGGGGGAGGGGTGCATAAGGTGTCCCTCGACCAGAGGAGGGCATCCATGCACGTCACGCAGGCGAACGACGGAATCAAGATTGCTTACCGCAGCTTCGGGGACGGCCCCGAGGCGGTGTTCCTCGTCCACGGGTGGACGGTCTCGGGCGCCGTTCATGACGACCTGCTCGAGCACCTCGATCGCGACGGCCTGCGCGTGATCGTGCCGGACCTGCGCGGCACGGGGCAATCTGACAAACCCGAGTCGGGCTACTCGATCCAGCGTTATGCGGACGATATCCTCGCCATCGCCGACGCCGAGGGGATCAAGTCGTTCACCGTCGTCGGGCACAGCATGGGGGGTCAGATCGCCCAGTGGCTCGCGGCCTACCATCCGGACCGCGTGAACGGTGCGGTGCTGCTTTGCCCGGTGCCCGCGAGCGGCGCGCCCCTGCCCGAGGAGGCGATCGGCCTCTTCTCGAGCGCCGGCGGCAACCGCGACGTGCAGCGGACGATCCTCGGCATGGCCTGCAAGGAGCTCTCGCCGGCCTCGCTGGAGCGGCTGCTCGACGACGGCGCCCGCACCTTGCCCGAAGCCGTGCGGCTCTCGTTCGACGTCTGGCGCAAGGGCGGGTTCGCCGAGGCGCTCGGCTCGATCAAGGCCCCGCTCCTCGTCGTCGGCACCGACGATCCCTTCCTCCCGGTGGCGGCGCTCCGCGGCGAGATCGTCGCGAAGGTCCGGGGCGCGCGCTTCGCGTACCTGCCGGGGCCGGGGCACTACGTGCAGGTCGAGCGTCCGCGGGAGACGGCTGCCTTGTTGCAAGCTTTCCTCGCCGCGCGCCGGCCGTGAGCCGCGCGCGTCGTGCCCGGACGCGGCTGCTCGCCGCGGTGCAGAGGCGCCGCGCGGGGCCGGTCCGGGCGCGGAGGGGGGCGGAGACGCCGGGGCTCGCGGCGCTGCTCGGCTTGCTCGCGCGACGAAGGGAGGACGTGCTGGAGCGCGGCACGGACTGGGTCTTCGCGCTCGCGCCGGACCTCCAGGGCAAGCGGCCGCGCGACGAGACGCGCGACCTCGTCGACCGGGTGATCACGACGAACGTCGCCGTCCTCGCGTCGGGCGATCGGGCGCCGCTCGGCGCGTTCATCGCGTACGTGACGAGCCTGCGCGCGGCGAGCGAGTTCCGCGTCTCCACGCTGCTCCGGGGGTTTCTCTCGTTCAAGCGGGGCGTCGCCGTCGTGATCGCGGAGGAGCGCTGGCCCGCGCGGGAGGCGCTCGCGGCGCTCGGGCTCGTCGAGGAGGTCTATTACGAGGCCATCTTCGAGCTCTCGGACGTGTACGGCGAGAAGCTCGTGGGCTCGGTGGTGGCGCGCAAGCGTGAGCTCGAGGTCGAGCTCGGGGAGAAGCGCGCCGAGCTCGAAGACAAGATCACCACGATCGACGCCCAGCGCGCCGAGCTGCGCGCGCTCTCCTCGCCGGTCCTCCGCGTGTGGGAGGGGGTCCTGCTCCTGCCGCTCGTCGGGGAGATCTCGCCCGAGCGGGCCGAGCACGCGAAGGGCGTGTTGCTCCACGCGATCGGGCGGCATCGGGCGCGGGTCGTGCTCATCGACGTGACGGGGCTCAGCGTGGTGGACGCGCACGCGGCGGGGGTGCTCGGCGCGATGATGCGGGCCACGGGGCTCGTGGGGGCCGAGGGCATGCTGGTCGGGGTGCGCGGCGACGCGGCGCGCATGTTCGTGGAGATCGGCGAGCTTTTTCCGGGCGCGCGCACCTTTGCGACGCTGGGTGACGGCCTCCGGCATGCGATCCGGCGCGTGCTTCACCTTTCGAAGGCGCGGTCCTTCTGATAAAACCCCGGCCGTGGCCCTCCCGCCGAACATCTGCCTGGTGAACGCCGCGCGCAGCCTTTGCGACGACGTGTTTTTTGCAATTGCCTCGACCGCCCGCCTCGACGACGGCACCCTGCGTGCCCTCGCGAAGCGCCGCGCGCCTGTGCTCCAGGCGGCCGCGCGCGGGGCGCCCGGCGAGCACCTCGGCGCGTGGGACACGTGGCTCGTGCGGATGACCGTGGCGATGGCCCCGATCCAGCCGCTGCGCTGGCTCGCGATGGCGGACGTGATCGACGAGGGGATCTCGCTCGAAGGCGGCGCGCGTGGCGTGCGGTCGCTCTTCACGTCGAAGCCGAGCGAGAAGGACGTGGCACGGGTGAAGGCGTTCGGCGGGTTCGCGGCGCGCGCGCTCGCGGCGGTGCTCGGGGCGACGGGCACGTTCCAGATGGAGGCGAAGTCGCAACGCGGCTGCTTCATCGCGTCGCTCGGGTTGCCCGAGGAGGACGAGCGCGCGCTCGCGAAGGAGGAGCCGGTGCGGGCCGAGGCGCTCGACGTGCCCGAGGGCTTGCCCCCGAAGATCGCGCGGGCCGTGCTGCGGGGCGCGTTTTACGCGGCGATGCTGGAGGGCGTCGACCCGCGCGAGGAGCAGGCGGTGCTGGTGATCGGGAAAAAGACCTCGCTCCCGGCCGAGGAGATCACGGCGGCGCACGGGGAGGCGCGGCAGCGCATCGAGGCGGCGCGGGCGTTCGGCGCGCCGTGCGTGGATGCGATTCGATACGTGCTGGATGGCGAAGAGGCGAGCGACGAGCTCGCGGTCGCGGCGGCGAAGCTGACGTTGCCCATGAACCACCGCACGGAGGCGATTACGGCGGTGAACGTGGGCGGCAAGGTGGTGCTGGCGAAGAAGCATTCGCTCGACAAGAAGCAACGCGAGGCGGCGCTCGCTCTTTCGTGGGCTGCGGCGTTGCGCTCGGATCCTTCGTACGTGCGGCGGAGCGAGCTTGCGTTCCGGCACGACGCGGTGGCCGCGGACCTCGGGGACGAGGGGGCGGGGAAGGATGCGCGGCGGGGGGTCGAAACGTTCCTTGAAGACGAACTGCGGGCGCTCGTGCCGCTGGTGCCGCCGCCCTTGCCCTGAGGATCGAGGTGCAATGATGGGAATTCCGCTCTCCGTTCTCGACCTGGCGCCTGTTCGGCGGGGATCCAACGCGAGCGAGGCCTTTGCCGAGAGCATCGATCTTTCGCGTCACGTCGAGGCGCTCGGATACCGGCGGCATTGGTTCGCCGAGCATCACGCCATGCCGGGCATCGCGTCCGCGGCGCCTGCGGTGCTGATTGCGCGGATCGCGGCCGCGACGTCGACGATTCGTGTCGGCTCCGGCGGCGTGATGCTGCCGAACCACGCGCCGCTCGTGATCGCGGAGCAATTCGGCACGCTGGAGGCGCTTTTCCCGGGCCGCATCGACCTCGGGATCGGCCGCGCCCCGGGGACGGACCCGCTCACGGCGTCGGCGCTGAGCCGCGAGGATCCGACGACGGGCGACGGCCTGCCCATGATGCTCGATGAGCTCTATGGGTTTTTCCGCGGCAACTTCAGCGACGATCACGCCTACCATGGCATTCGCGCCGTCCCGGCGCTCGGCAATGAACCGCCGATCTGGCTGCTCGGGTCGAGCGGCTACAGCGCGCGCCTCGCGGGCCGGCGCGGCTTGCCGTTCGCGTTCGCCCACCATTTCAGCCAGGCGAATACGTTGCCTGCCCTCGACCTCTACCGAAAGTCGTTCACCCCTTCGGCGGTGCTGGCCCAGCCCGAAGCGATGATCGGCGCCATCGTGATCGTCGCCGATACGGACGCCGAGGCGCGGCGCATCGCGCTCCCGGGCGCGCTCGCGTTCCTGCGCGTGCGCCAGGGCAAGCGCGAGCCTTATCCGACGATCGAGGAGGCGGAGGCGTATCCGTGGGCGCCGGAGGAGCGAGCCTTCGTCGAACACTGGTTCGCGCAGAACATCGTCGGCGGCCCGGCGTCCGTGCGCGAGCAGCTCGACAAGCTCCTCGAAGCCACCCGCGCCGACGAGCTGATGGTGCTCTGCGCGGTGCCGGACGCGGCGGCGCGCAACCGCTCGTATACGCTGCTCCGGGAGCTTCACGGCTGATTTTCCGTCTCGCCGTTCGCGGGTGACGTCCCGCCGTTCGTGGAAGCCATGCCGCCGTTCGCGGAAGCCATGCCGCCGTTCGCGGAAGCCATGCCGCCGTTCGCGGACGTCATGCCGCCGTTCGCGGACGTCATGCCGCCGTTGGCGGAAGCCATGCCGCCGTTCGCGGACGTCATGCCGCCGTTGGCGGAAGCCATGCCGCCGTTCGCGGAAGCCATGCCGCCGTTCGCGGAAGCCATGCCGCCGTTCGCGGAAGCCATGCCGCCGTTCGCGGAAGCCATGCCGCCGTTCGCGGAAGCCGTGCCGCCGTTCGCGGACGTCATGCCGCCGTTCGGCGGAAGCCGTCCCGCCCTTCGCGGACCGACGGTTGGGTGTCGTGGATGACCCAGTTCATGCGCAAGGCCGACCGCAAGGCCGCGAGGATGCCCTCGGTGCCGTCCGTTGACCGGTCAGTTGTAAGTGTGGTAACCGTGGGAAGGGCCGAGGGTGTCGTTGATGTCGAGCACAAGAATCATGCGGGCTGCCTTCCTTCTGATCACCGCTGTCGTCCTCGGGGCCTGCGCACGGACGGAGTCTCCTGTCGTTACTGTGGAAAAGGGCAAGGTCGCGCGCATCAACGGTTGTCACGTCCTCCTTGACGAGGCGTATGAGGCGTATGGCGCCAGTCGAGCGCCTCGTGCACTCATGCACTTTGCTTGCGGCGTGCCCGAATCAGCGCTCGGCGAAAAAGAGTGGTGGGGCCAAAGCCACCAGCCGCCAGGGTTCACGATCGATGTGGGCGACTGCATGCCCCTCGATAACACCTACTATTGCCTGGAAAGTGTCGTCGACGCAAAGACGGCGACGTTCCGGGCCACGTACAAGAAGCCAACGCACCCGTTGGGCAACCTCGAGCGAATTCCGTAGCCCTACGCCTGCCCTTTTCTCACCGGTCGCGTGATCTGAACGAGGCCCTCCACCGGGCCCAGCGGCGGCTCGGGGGCATCCAACGCCTCGACGACGAGCTCGAAGAGACCATGATCGAACGGCTTCCCCTCGGCCGCCGCGGCGGGGACGAGCCGTTCGCGTTTGCCTTCGGCGGCGAGCGTGCGTGCGCGGAAATGGCAATACGGGTTGTTTCCGGGCCGCCCGAAGAGCGCGTGCGCGGTGAACGTGCATCCGCCCATGCAGACCTCGGCGAACGGGCAGGCGCGGCAGAATCCCCATAGATCGTCGGGGGTGCGGTTTCGCGCGAAGGCGAGGGCCGGGGCCTCGTCCCAGATCGCGCCCAGGCTCTGCTCGCGCAGTGTGCCGCCGACGTAGGGATGGCTTTGCAGCGAGGGACAACCCTTCACCGCGCCGTCGGATTCGATGCCGAGGACACGTCGTCCCGCCTGGCAGCCCATGAAATGGTCGCGACCGCCCTCTTTCACGGATCGCAGGAGCGCCTCCTCGGGGCCGAAGTAGCCGAGGTTGTTGCCGGGCATCAGCGTGATGCCGTCGCGGAAGGCGCGGCGCTTCAGCGCGGCCACGCGCGGCACGACGTCGAGCAAGTCGTAGGGCTGGAGCAGCATGTCCGGGCGATCGGCGGCGCGGCCGAGGGCGGCCGTGATCTGCACCTGCCAGGCGACGATGCCGAGCGCGCGCAGGTGCTCGTAGAGCGCTTCGAGGTCGCCCCGATTGACGCGGTTCACGTTCGTGTTCGCCGCGACGAAGAGGCCCGCCGCGCGCAGGTGGCCGATCGCGCGCGTGGCGCTCTCGAAGCTCGATTTCGCGCGGCGAATGAGGTCGTGCGCGCGCGCGAGCCCGTCGACGCTCACCGAGACGCTGTGCAGCCCCGCTTCTTTCATGGCCCGCGCGAGCGCCACGTCGATCCCGCGGCCGCCCGTGGTCATCGTCGGCCGGATCCCGGCGGTTTTGAGGGCCCGGACGATGTCGAGAAACCCCTCGTGCAGGTACGCCTCGCCGCCGATGAGGACGACCTCGCGCGCGCGGCGCTCCTTCAATTGTTGCACGACGCCGAGCGCCTCCTCGGTCCCGAGCTCGGTCGTCCGCGGCCCTCCGGCGCGGGATCCGCAATGGGCGCAGGGCTGGTCGCAGCGGAGCGTGAGTTCCCAGACGACGTACGCGGGATGGTCGTCGTCGGGGAGCACGGGGACGCGGCGAAGGGGCATGGCGGCGCTCAGAGTACCACCCTTCACGCCTCAGGCGCCGGTGGACGCTGCCTCCCGGGCCCACTCGACCTCGACCGCGGAAGCGAACCCTTCGAACTCGTGCTCCAGGCGATCGAGCAGCTCCTCCGCGCCGTCGAGCTTGCCGGACCGCGCCATACGTTCGAGCCGCGCGCTCGTCTCCGCCACGCGCTTCGCGCCGATCGCGCCGCTCGAACCCTTGAGCGCGTGCGCTCGCCGTTCGAGGTCCACGGCGTCGCGTTTCTTCAGCGCGCCGCGCAGCCCGACCATTCGCTCCGGGACCTCCGCGAGGAAGGCGCGGCCAATCTCTTCGAGGGCCCCGAGTTCGCGGAGCCCGTCGACCATTCGCATGTCGAGGACCGGCCCTGCGTCGTCCGACACGACCGCGGGCCGCGCCGCCTCCGCGGCGGGCTGCACGAGCGCCGCGTGACGCACGAGCATGCGCTGCAGATCCACGCGCTCGATGGGCTTCGGCACGTGGTCGTCCATTCCGGCTGCGAGCGCGCGCTCCCGGTCCTGCGGCATTGCGTTCGCCGTCAGCGCCACGATGGGCGTGCGTGGCCGTCCGCCCTCCCGCTCCCGCCTCCGGATCTCCTCGGTGGCGCGGTATCCATCCATCTCCGGCATCTGGCAATCCATCAGCACGAGCCGATACGACCCGCGCTCGAATGCCTCCACCGCGGCGCGCCCGTTGTCCACCGTGGTCACGACGCAGCCGAGCGTCGCGAGCATCTTCTCCGCGACCTTCTGGTTGACCACGTTGTCCTCGGCGAGCAGGACCCGAAGGCCCGCGGTCGCCCCCGAATCGACGAGCGTCTCGCTGCGAGGCGCCTCGTCCCTCGCCACCGCGTGGGGCCCCGCGACCGCCGCGAGCGCTGCCAGGAGCGCCGACCTGCGCACTGGCTTGTGGATCCGCGCGGCGCGCGCGCCCGGCGGGAGCGAGGGCAGGTCACGCCCCACCGGCGAGAGCAGGACAAAGGAAAGGGACGCGAGCTTCGGGCTCGCGAGGACCGCCTGCACGACGTCGGCGCCGTTCATCCCCGGCATGTCGCGGTCGAGCAAGAGCATATCGTAGGGCCGCCCCGCGGACGCCGCCTGATGAAGCGAGGTCATCGCCGCGCCGCCGCCGTCCGCCTCGTCCGCCTTCATTCCGAGGTTCGTGAGCGAGGCGCAGAGGGCCGCGCGCGCGGCGGGGCTGTCGTCGACGACGAGCGCGCGGAGACCCGCGAGGTTCGGGGGGGCGGCCGCGCGCGACGTGTTTCGCGGGGCCTTGTCGAGCCTCGCCGTGAACCAGAACGTCGATCCTCGACCGGGCTCGCTCGTGAGGCCGAGCTCGCCGCCGAAGAGGCGCACGAGTTGCCGCGAAATGGCGAGCCCGAGCCCGGTCCCGCCGTGCCGCCGCGTGCTCGATCCGTCGGCCTGCGCGAAGGCGTCGAAGATACGATCCTGGTCGCCCGGCGCGATCCCCACGCCGGAATCCTTTACCTCGAAGCGCAGGAGCACCGAGCGCCCGTCATCCTCGACGACCGACACGCTCGTGACGGCCTCGCCCGCGTCGGTGAATTTCACGGCGTTGCCGAGCAGGTTCACGAGCACCTGGCGCAGCCGGCCTGGATCTCCCGTGAGGTCCTTGGGCACCTCGTCGGGCAAACGCAACACGAGCTCGACGTGTTTGTCGTGGGCGCGCTGGGCGAGCATGTCGAGCGTGCCTTCGAGGAGCGGGTCGAGCTCGAACGGCTCGCGGGCAAGCTCCATCTTCCCCGCCTCCATCTTCGAGAAATCGAGGATGTCGTTGATGATGGAGAGGAGGCCCTTGGCCGAGCCCTGGACGATCTCGGCATACTCCTTTTGCACGGGGGCGAGCGGGGTTTCGAGGAGCAGCTCGGTCATGCCGAGCACGCCGTTCATGGGCGTGCGGATCTCGTGGCTCATGCGCGCCAGAAATTCGCTCTTGGCGCGCGCCGCCGATTCGGCGAGCTCCTTCGCGGCGCGGAGATCGTCCTGCGTGCGCAAGAGGGCCGCGTTGTCCTCGCCGAGCCTGCGCCCCATCCCCACGACGCCGCGCGCCGTCTCGTCGAGCTCGACGACGGCGACAGGGACCGCCTCCTGTTCATACCGGCCCTCGCCGATGTCGCGCACGATGTCATTGATGCGCGTGAGCGGGTCCGCGATGCTGCGGCTCATGGTCCGCGCCTTGCGATAGAGGTAGACGAAGAAGCAGGCGTAAAAGACGACGAGGCCGGCCACCATGTATACGGCGATGCGCCCGATCCGCTTGCCGAGCGTCACGGCTTGCCCGTCGATCCGGGCCTCGGGCACGATGATGACGAGCTTCCAGCCGGTCGCTCCCACCGTGCTCCATGCGACGCGTTTTGCCTCCCCCGCGAGCATCGTTTCGAGGCTCCCCTCCCGCTGCCGCTCCAAGGAGCCCGGAAGCTCGCCAAGGTCCTTGCGTTTGTAGAGGTTGAACGCGTCGGGCTTGAAGGTGTCCTTCAGGATGGCGGCCTGATAATCGTGATTCGTCAGCTCGGTGAGTGCGAAATCACGCTCCCCGCCCGAGGGCAGGGCCAGGATCGTCCCCGCGCGTCCGATCAGAACGCCATACCCTTCCCAGGGGATTTGCAGCCTGAGCACCTGCTCGACGAGCGTGGCCACCGTGACGTCCGCCCCCACGACGCCTTCGAGCACGTCGCCGCGATAGACGGGCGCGATACACGACGCCATCCAGCCCTGTCCGGCCGGATCGACGTAAACGTCTGTCCAGACGACCTTGCGCTCCGGGTTGTGCTTCGCGTCGGCCTCGTAATAAAAATTATACGAGGGAATGTCCATGTCGGGCGGGTATTGCTTGCGCACGTCCATGAACGGATAGATGCGGTTCATGGAGTCCGACGTGTTCAGGTACGCCTGGACCCACAAGCGGTTGTTTCGGACGATCGAGCGGAGCAGCGGGTCGAGGCGCTCGGTCTTCAATACCTTGTCGCGCTCGGCGTCGCCGATCTGCGCGCGGCTGCTGTAAAAGAGCGCGCTCCCTCCCTCGTCGTTCGTCTTGTAATACAACCCCTCGGGCGCACGTGTGTACCGCTCGAGGGCTGCCTTGCGCTCCGCTTCCGAGAGGCGGAGTGGTTCGGAGAGGGAGCGGCGGACCTCGTCCGTGAGCACCCTTGCGCCCGTCATGACGGCCGAGAGCTCCTGGTCGATCAAGACCGCCTCCCGCGACGCGATGCGCGAGAGCTCGCCCGTGGCCACCGTGCGTACGGCGGTCGTATTCTCGCGTTGCACGAACCGGTTTGCGCCGAGGTACGCGAGGATGAGGACGACCTCGACGAGGAGCAGCGGAATCAACGCCGTGCGAAAGAACGCATGCCAGATCCAACGAAAGAGAGGCTGGCTTTGCAGGGTGGTTCGAGGAGGCATGGGTGCGGCCCCTTCGGATCGTGGAGGATCGGCGCGAGGGGGGAAGTCTCCAATAGAGAAGAACCTCGTCGGGCCGTCAAGCGTGAGCGACGCTCGGGCTACGCCGCAGAGGCCGCGTTTCGCTTGCGCCCGCCCCCGTGTGCATGACAGCCTTCCATGCATGTTGAAGACTTGTGTATCTTGTGAAGGTTTCGTCCCCGGATCGGCTTCGCGCTGTCCTCACTGTGGCGCGGCGGCGCCCACGGAAGAGAAGGCACCTTCGGCGCTCGCGGGCCTCGGAAAGAGCCTCGCGGCTTTGGCGACGGGCGGGGCCATGGCCGTCACGCTCATGGCTTGTTATGGGCTTCCTCCGTGTGATGCGACCGAGGACAAGGACGGCGACGGGTTTTGCCCCGGCTACGATTGCAACAACGACAACAAGGACATCCACCCCGAGCAGGACGATCCCAAGGGCGACGGGATCGATCAGAACTGCGACGGCGTCGACGGCAACGCCTGGGAGGAGACGCCGGACGCGGGCGACGGCGGGGCGTGCCTCTCGTGCGCGCAAGGCATGTCCACGCTCGGCGCCTCGGAGGCCGACGTTTGCCAGGGCGCAGCCGTCTCGGCCTTCCAGACGTTGAAGCAATGCGCCTGCGTGGATGCCTGCGCGGCCGTTTGCCAGGGCAACGCTCCCTGCACCGGCACCACGACGACGCCCGATTGCCAGGCGTGCATCGACATGCAGTGCAGTACGCAAAAGCTCGATTGTCAGGAAAACTAGGCGCCGCGGAGCGTGGCGACCAGGATTCCGAGCGTCGCCACGCTCGCCCCGATGAGCCCCCACCCGATGCGGCGCAAATGCCGCGTGTGGACCGGGAACACGAGCACCGCGAGCGAGAGCACCACGAAAGGCGCGAGCGCGATCGGCACGGCCCGCGGGAGCACGCCCCGGAGCGCGAGAATTCCGCTCGCCGCGCCGAGGCCGATCGTCGTGACATACGCGGCGACGAGCGTCGCCCGCCCCTCGTGTTTTGCCCGTGCGATCACGGCGCGCACCGCGAGCGTCGACATGAGGAACGCCGTCGTCCAGACGGCCCAGGCCACGGCCGCGGGAACCAGCGCGACCCCGCCCGCGAGCGCCACCGGAAAACCCGCCCCCGAGAGCGCCGCCGCCGCGATGATCTCGCCCGCCGCCGTCTTCTCTTCCTTGCGCCAGACGAACGCCATCACGACGAGCCCGAGCACGACCGGCGGGACGAGCCCGAGCCTCGCTTCGGCGGGGGCGAAGAGCAGAAACACGCCACCCCATAGCGCCATCGCCGCGCCGAGCCACGCGAGCCTTCGCGCCGCGCGCGGGCCGTCCTGCGCGCGGGCCTTCTTGCCCCGCTGGCCGAGCAGGACGAGCACCGGCTCGTGCGCGAGGAACGCCGCGACCCACGCGATCGTCAGGCCAAACGCCGCGACCCCCGGCCGGCCGAGCGCGAGCGCCGCCACGAGCGGCAAACCGAGCTGCCCGTACGCGCCGTGCTCCTTCGGCGCGAGTGAACGCACGGGCGCCGGGGAAGCGAGCGGGGCGGACGTCATGCCTTCCCCCATCGCATTCCGCGCGCCCGCTGGCAACGGTCTCCCGGCGCTAGAGTTCCTCGGACTCCTCGGCGCTCGAACGAGGGTCGTTCTCCTCGACGAGCTCGTCGATCGTGGGCTCGGCGCGTTGACGTTCCCGCTCGCGCTCGACCTCTCCGTGCTGCATCTCTCGCTGGCGCACGCCCACCGCTCGTTTGGGGTCGTGGCCGGACTCGGCTGTGTGGCGATCCTCGGTCGGCATGGGTGAAGCCTCCTCCCCGGCTGCTTCTTGGGGCGTTTCCTTCGCATCGGAAGGGGCCGCGAGCAGGAGCATCGCGATCACGCCGAGCGCGACGCCGAGCGCACGCCGCACCGTAAAACCCTCGCCGAAGATGAGCGGGGCGAGGGCGGCCGAGAGGACCACGCCGCCGCCGAGCGCGAGCGTGCCCGTCGCGGCGACCGGACCGCCGAGGCGCAGGGCCGTGAAGAGGAGCGTCGTCGCGACGCTGATGCAGAGGCCCGCGAGGCATGCCCACACGACGCCGGGCGTGCTCGTGGGCGTGCTCTCGGCTTCGCGGCGCAGGGCGATCCACGCGACGATCCCGAGGGCCGCGGTCCCTTCGAGGCAGAGCGCGCCGAGGGCGTCGCCGATGCGCCCGCTCGACGCGCGCAGGGCGAGGTAGTGCAGGCCGAAGAAACAAGCCGCGACGAGGGCAGGCAGGGTCCAGGCGGGCATCCGGCGACCCTAATGTCCCGCGCGGTCCGGTGGAAGAGCTGGCGGGATCTTGCCACCGGCGCGTGTTCGTGAGACACACGTGGTCCTGAACTGTCCGCCGAGGTGCCCGTCCCTCGGCGATGCAAGGGGATCGTGAAGCCGCTCCGCCATCTCGTCGCCCTCTGCGTGCCCTTCGTCATGGTCGCCCTCGCGGGAGGCCCCTTGGGTTGCCAGCTCATCGGCCTGCCGGACGCGCCCCAGCCGCCGAAGGTCGAGCTGCCGCAATTGCCCCAGGTGCCCGAGGTGCCGACCGTCGACATGCCTCAGACGCCCTCGGTCTCGCTGCCCTCGGCGCCCGAGAAGCCCAAGATGGACGTGCCTCTCGACGAGGACACCGAGGTTTGTTGCCTGCGGAGCGGACCCGTCGAGCAGGTCTGCGGCGGCGGGGCGAAGCGCTGCTGTACGATCAAGCTCGAGCGCGACGCCTGCGAAAACCAGGGCGGCCTCTGGTTCCACAGCGTCCGCGGTTGCGCGGGCGCCTGCTGACGACGCACGGGCGAGGCGAGGGCTGGTAGACTGGCCCGCATGCCTCTCCGGACGGCGCGGTGTTTCCTTTTCCTCCTCGCTCCTGCATTCGCGGCAGGGTGCTTCCTCGGCAAGGACCTGAAGGACGTCCTCGCCGAGCATCGCGCCCCGGTCGAGGCGAAGCTCGCCAACGTCAAGGCCCTGCGGGAGCAAGCACGCGCCTTGCCCGTGGTGTCGAGCGACGCCGTGCACATCGCGGGGGGCCCTGCACCGGTGGTGGCGTGGGGCAGCGGCATCGCCGGGGTCAATGCGTCGATCGCGTACCTGGAGGACCTCGACAATCTCGCCGAGCTCGGGAACGTGCCGCATCGGATTGCCGCGACGGGGACGATCAATCGATGCGCGTCAGTGCTCACGACGCACCGGGAGCCGTACGACGCGGCGTACCCGCAATCGGCGCCGCCGACGATCAGCAGTTATCGCGCGGACGAGGTGCTCGACCTTTGCGAGGCGCTCCGGTATCTGCTCGTCATCCGCTCGATTGCGTTCGTCGAGCCCTCGGCGCCGACGACGTCCACGGCGTGTAGCCTGTTCGACGCGGGCACGGACGACGGAGGCGCGGCCGACGCCGGGACGTGCCATCGGTTCGACGGCGGGTATCTGAAGGCCGAGGTGCTCGTGTTCGACGTGGAAACGAGCAGCCACCTCGGCGGATTCGGGTTCGTCGCGGAGAACAGCGCCGCGATCGACGTCACCGACGACGGGGCGAACGTCAAGGCGGCCATTGCCGGGAATTTTCGTCGCAACATCGAGGAGGCGCTGAAGGCCGCGGCGCGGAAGGCTCTCCCCGGTCTGCCCACCGAGGATTGATCATGGCGTCGATATCATGGCGAAAGGACGGGGCGGCGCGGGCGCAGATCGAGGGCCTCATCAAGGAGGTCGAGGCGACGTGCTCCGCCGAGATCGTGATCACGGTGCGGCCCCGATCGGGGGCCTACCGCCAGGCCGACTATCTGTTCGGCGTGATCTGCGCGTTCGTCGGCCTCTGCGTGTACATCTATGCGCCGACCGAGTTCACGGATGACCTCGTGCCGCCGGCGCTGCTCCTCCTGTTCCTCGCGGGCGCCGTTTTGTGCGCCAACCTCGCGCCCTTGCGGCGGCTCCTCCTGTCGAAAGCATTGCTGGCGCGCCAGGTGCGCGCGGCCGCGCGGGAGGCGTTTCTGGACCAGGGGATCGCGGGGACCCGGGACCGCACGGGCATTCTCATTTACATTTCGGTCTTCGAGCGCCGCGCCGAGGTCGTCACGGATATCGGCATCCTGCGCCGCGAGAGCGACGGCCAGCCGGGCGAGGCGATCCGCGGGATCGAGCGCGCCGTGGCCGCGGGGTTGCCCATGGAGGGGTTTGCCTCCGCGGTTCGAGGCCTCGGCGCCTGGCTGAAGGAAGCACTCCCGCCGCGCGCGGACGACATCAATGAGCTCAGCGACGAGGTGACGTGACCATGAAACGGCGCAAGCGGCTCCTCGGATCGGTGCTCCTCTCGTTACTCCTTTTGGGATCCAACGATACGGCCTATGCGCGTCCCGGCGGCGGCAGCTCCTTCAAGGGAGGAGGCTCACGCTCGTCCGGCAGCAGCAGCAGCCCGAGCCGTTCGTCGAGCAGCAGCAGCGGGAGCCGTTCGTCGAGCAGCAGCAGCGGGAGCCGGTCCTCCGGTTCGAGCTGGGGAAGCCGGCCGGTCTCGATCGGCGGCACCACCGGGAGCGGATCGAGGAGCTCCGGCGGCGGCACGCCACGCAAGACGGTCTGGGCCTTTCGAGATCAGAGCGGGGCTCTTCGCGCCCGCGAAGCCCCCTCGCCCGGCGCCTCGATTTATGCGGCGCCTGCGCCGCACGCGCCCATTCCGATCGGGCCTGACACCACGTCGACGGCCGAGCGTGTCGCCGGGTTCGTCTTCGGCGCCGGCTTTTTCGCCGTGGGCGCGGGCGTGCTCGCGGCGCCCATGTTCCTCATCGGGCTCTTGCTCCGGAGGCAACGAAAGCGCAACCAGCTCGACGTGGGCTGGTCCTCCGCGGGCCATCTCTCCGCGCCCATGTACGCGCCGTCCGAGCCCGAGGAGAGCCCGGCCGAGGTCCGCCGCAAGATGGAACGGCTGCGCGGCCAGGACCCGGATTTCTCGGTCATCCTGCTCGAAGACTTCATCACCGCGCTCTACGCCGAGGCGCACACGGCCCGCGGCTCGAATGCGCTCGAAAAGTATTCGCCTTATCTTCGCCCGACCGCGCGGACGACCCTCGGCAGCTTGCCGCGCGTCCCGGTCACGACCGTCATCGTCGGCTCGCTCCGGCTCGTGTCGTTCGTGGTCGATACGCGGACCCAGCAGAGCCGGCTCGTCGTGGAGCTCGAGTCGAATTACACCGAGGATCCCCAGGGCGCGCCCCCGACGTCCTTGTACGCGCTGGAGCGCTGGACCTTCGTGCGCGCCTTGGGCGCGCGCTCGCGCTCGCCCGATCGGGTCCGCTCGTTCGTTTGCCCGAACTGCGGCGCGCCGCTCGAACGCACGACGCACGGGCGCTGCACGTATTGCAGCCAGGCCGTGGACTCGGGGCAATTCGACTGGGTCGTCGAGCGGATCGACCTCCTCGCCCGCGAGACACGTGGCCCCATGCTCACGGGCACGACGGAGGAGGAGGGCACGGAGCTGCCCACGGTCTTCGATCCCGGGCTCTCGGCGCAACGTATGGAGATGGCGCGGCGCGACGCGTCCTTCACGGAATCGACGTTTTTCGGGCGCGTGCAATGGATCTTCACCGCCATGCAGCACGCGTGGACGTCGCTCGAATGGAACCGCGCCCGGCCTTGCCTGACGGACCGGCTGTGGAGGGCGCAGAGCTACTGGATCGACGCTTATCGGCAGCAGGGGCTCCGGAACGTGACCGAGAATGCGCGCATCCTGCGGATCGAGCTCGTGCGGATCGCCTCGGATCGGTGGTACGAGGCCGCGACCGTGCGGGTGCATGCGACCGGGCTCGATTATACGATCCGCGTGGGAGACAACGCCGTCGTCGGCGGCCGGCGCAACAAGGAGCGCGCGTACACCGAATACTGGACCCTCGTGCGGAGCGCGACGCAACACGGCCCCACGCGTACCGCGCCGGCCTGCCCGCAGTGCGGCGCGACGCTCACCATGGAGATGGCCGAGCGTTGCGGTTATTGCGGGACGCTCGTCGAGGCGAGCACGTTCGACTGGGTGCTGAGCCGGATCGAGCAAGACGAGGCCTACGCCGGTTGAGCGGACGCGCTCAGCCTTGGTTGCCCTCCATGGGCCGGGGCAGCGACCGATCCCATAGTTCCTCGCGATACGACAGGTCGCCGAGGAGCCGCTCGAAATCGGCGATCGGCATGCTGCACCGGCCGAACTCGTCCTCGATCCGCACGTTCGCGCCTTCGAACCAGCGTTCGTGTGGATCGATGGGATCGTCGTAATGCACGACGCCCTCCTCCCCGTCGACCGAGAGCACCAGGATCTTGTGCTCCGCGTGCCGGATGGGCTCGCCCCCTGTGTTGCCCTGGAAGCTCGTCACGGCGGGGAGCACGATCGTCGCGAAGACCGGCTCCCCTTTGCGCGTCGATTGCTCGACGATCGAGAGCCCGTCGCGCGCGAGGTCGGCCACGCCCTCCGTCGAGATGCCGAGCTTCGCGAGCGCCTTCGCCATCATCGCGTGCTGCGTCGAGAGCGTCTTCCAAGGTTTGCCCGTGACCGCGACGAGGAGACGCTCGAACGCGCCCATTTCGAGCCCGCCCCCGATGCACTCCTCGCCCTTGAAGTGGCAGTCCATGATGTTGTCGTAATCGAGGTCGGGATACGCGAACTCCATGCACGCGGCCTGGAAGATCCGGCTGATGGGATTGCGGCCGCGCTCGCCGGCGCTCGGCAAAAGAATGTCCTCGTCGCAGACGAACTCCTCGCCCGACCGCAGCGTGACCCGTCCGGACGCAGAAATGAGGCCGGCCACGAGGCGCGCGTATTCGGCCGGATCCTTCATGGCGAGATAAATCTCGACGCACGTCGCGGCGCACGTGCCCTTGAGCCCTTGGTTGATGCGCCCCGGGTTCGCGAGGTTCTGGACGAGCTCGCCGAGCGCCCGATTTCGGCCCTCCTCTGCCGCGAAGAAGCTCCAGAGCGGGCGCGTCGCGATGGCCACGAGTGATTCCACGAGGGGATGCCCGAGCGCGTCGATCCGCGCGAGCCGCCCGTCCCCCGAAAGCACACGCAGCGCGTCATCGATCGTCGCGCGCCAGGGTCGCGGAGGCTCCGTCCATCCAGGAATGCGGCTCGGCGGTACCGTCCACTGTTCGATGGTGCCGGCGAGCTCTTCAAAGAGGCTTTCGACCGTGACCGCGCTCATTCGATCCTCCCCCCGGGAATCATGCCCCCGAAGCCTTGCCATTTCTAGACACGAGCAGGCTTTTTGCCATTCTTTGCATGACGCTCTGCGTGGGAAATGGTGGTAGCATCGAACGATGGTGCCTCGCATGCGCGCGTCGTCCCGGTCGGGCCCACCCCGCGGCGTGGTTTCCACACGTCGCGGCACGCCGGACACACATCGGAGTTCGTAACCATGCGTTTTCATTCACCTCTCCGAGCGGCGCAGGGCGTGGAAGGTGCACGGACCATGTCCTCCGCCCGCACCCGTCCCCTCTGGCTCGTCCCGGCCGTCCTGTTTGCCTCCTCGTTTGGCCTCGTTTGCAGCAGCACGCCCTCCGTTCCCACGACCCTGCCCGGACAACCTCCGCCGCCCGTCGTCATCGAGCGGGCCGTGCACAAGGGGGACGAGCCGCTGGTCTTCCCCCCGGCCGTGTCGCGGAAGGATCGCCTGCCGGTGTACGGCGACGAGGTCGACCGCACCTCCACCGACCTCAGCGTCCAGAGCCCGAGCCTCGACGACGACCGAAAATTCTCCTTTCGCGGCACCTCGTTCCGCATCGTCTTCAATCAGCGGGTCGCGCGCCCCGCGCCCGACCCCGCCGCAAAAGGGCCCACGA
Organism: Polyangium sorediatum; assembly: GCF_029946465.1. NCBI lineage: Bacteria > Pseudomonadati > Myxococcota > Polyangiales > Polyangiaceae > Polyangium > Polyangium sorediatum. The sequence continues at coordinate 386,515 of NZ_JARZHI010000003.1, read as the reverse complement.
AGGCCGCAGAGGGCACGATTCGCTTGACGCCGAGCGTGGAGGGCGAGGCGTATTGGCTGAGTGAGACCACGCTCGAATTCGTGGCGAAGCGTCCGTTCGACGCGGAGACCTCGTACGGCGTGGAGCTCGGCGAAGTGAAGACGCCCGCGGGCGCCGGCCTGAAGGAGGCCTGGAAAGCGCAATTCAAGGCGACCCCGGGCGTCACGATTGCCGGCAAGGATCTCGGCTACATCCCTGTCGCCGGCCGCCACCGCGTGATTGCGATGCACCCGAATGACGGCCGGGACGTCGGTGCCCGCGAGACGTTCGCGGTTCTTTATGATCAGCCCATCGATCTCGGCCTTGCGCGGAGCCTCGTCACGTTGACCGACGCGGCGACCGAGAGGCCCATCTCCGTCGTGTTCGATCACCCGAAGACGCCGACGTTCCAGGGGATCAAGGTCGATCCGAAGTTCGTCGTGCTCGTCCGCCCCGTCACGCCCGTCGCGGCCGGCACGAAGCTGGTCCTTCACGCGAAGCCGCGGTTCCTGGAAAAATTACACCAGGCGCAGGAGATCGACGTGACCGTCGCCGAGGCGCTCGCCTTTCTGGAGGTGACGTGTGAATGGTACTGGGACGACGACGGGCGGCAGCGGTCGTGCACGTTCCAGGACGGGAAGCTCTACACGGCGGGGCGCGAGATTCGCGTTTCGTTCAATCAGGCGATCGCGACCCCGGACGAGAAACTCGCGGCCCGCGTGCGCGTGAGCCCGGCCGTGCGGAACATGACCGTGCGGAACGAGCGCTGGGACAATGAAATCGTGATCCGCGGCGAGTTCGAGCCTTCGAAGTCGTACGAGGTCTCGATCGACGGCCTCGTCGACGATCACGGCAGCCGCCTCGGAAAACCCGTCTCCTTCCGCACGGAGATGGCCCCGATGCCCGCGAGCGTGACGATGGCGGACGGCATGTTGTGGCTCGATCCCGAGACGACGCGCCATTTCGCCGTGACCTCGCGCAACGTCGCCAAAGCCTCGCTCCTCGCCTGGCCCGTCGCGTCCACGGATCGCGCCGCGCAGGAGGCCGCACTCCGGCGCGTGCGCACGCGGGAGCTGCCCCCCGAGGCCGCGCCCGTGCGGATTCCGATCCCCATCAAGGCTGAACGAAACAAGCTCGTCACGACGCAGCTCGACCTCTCGAAGCACCTCTCGGCGGGGCAAAGTTACGTCACGTCGATCGCGGCCGACGAGATTGCCTTCAACGCGAAGCTCGCGAAGTTTCCGCGGGGGAGCGAGGCGGGCAAGCCCCTCGTCGCGCTGATTCGGCCCGGCGACGAGCGCTCGCTCGCCGTGCATACCCGCGCGACGCCGAATGCGACGATCGTGCAGGTCTCGCGGCTCGCGGGCGGCGCGCCGGTGCAGGGCGCGCTCGTGCGCCTCTCGGGCGACGAGAATTCGGCCGGCGTGACCACGGATGCCTCGGGCATCGCGCTTCTGCCTTTCGACCTGCGCACGACGGAGCGGCCGTTCCTCGACGTGCGCGCGCAGGACGCGGATTTCATTCTGCCGCTCGACGGCGATGGCATCACGGAGCGGCAAATCTTTCCCGACCTCGCCTCGGGCGAGGGCGCGCCCTCGTCGTTCGGCCGGGCGTTCGTCCTGACGGACCGCGGCATTTATCGGCCCGGATCGAGCGTGTTCGTCAAGGCAACCGTCCGGAAGCCCGACGGGGCCGCGCTCGCGCCCATTGCAGGCGCGTCCCTGCGATTGCACGTCGTGGGCCCGACGGGCGACGACGTCTTCCAGCAGACGCTCACGACGAACGACATGGGCAGCCTCTCCACGACGATCACGATTCCGGCCGACGCCAAGATCGGCCGTCACCAGATTCTCCTGGAGCAGCCGGAAAAGGAGGGCGAGCCGCTCGCGCAGACGATCGTGCAGGTCGCCGAATTCGAGCCGCCTCGGTTCGTGGTCGACGTCGATGCCGCCGCGGACGCCAAGAATACGATGCGGGCCGAGGTGCGGGCGCGGTATTTGTTTGGCGCGCCGATGGACGGCGCGATCGCCTCGTGGACGGTGCGGCGGGAGGGCGCGCCTTTCCCGGAGGGGCCTTTGACCTCGGCGGGGCTCTCGTTCCGGCGCGCGCCTCGTTGGTACGACGACGAGGAGCAGCCGTGGTCGCGCGCGGGCGAGGGGTCGCTCTCGGCCGATGGAAAGCTTGCGGTCGTGCAGGCGCTCGAAATTGCGTCCGCGCTTGGGCCGCAGAAATTCGTGATCGAGGCGGACGTGACCGACGCCTCGCACCGCCACGTCGCAGGCAGGGGGAGCGTCGTGGTTCATCCTGCCAAACGATATGCCGGGATGAAGCTCCCGCAGACGTGGTATGGGGTGGGCGACGACGTGCCCGTCGAGCTCGGCGTGATCGACCCCGAGGGGCGGCCCGTCGAGGGCGCGACCGTGACGGCGAAGCTCGAGCGGGTCGAGTGGCAATACGCGAGGCGGCGCGGCGCGGGCGGGTCGCTCGAATGGGACTGGACGTCGAAGAAGATCGAGGCCGGTCGCTGCACGGTGACGAGCGGAAAGCAGCCGGTGACGTGCAAGGTGAACATCGGCCGCTCGGGCAGCTACGAGATCACGGCCGAAGTGGACGGCCGGACCGGCGGCGCCATGGGGCTGTGGGCTTATGGAAGCGAGGGCGAGGCGCTGCCGGCGGCCCCGGAGCGGCCCCACGCGCTGGATCTATCGGCTGACAAATCGAAGTATGCGCCGGGCGAGACGGCGAAGATCCTCGTGCGCAATCCGTTCCCCGAGGCGACACTCGTGACGACGATCGAGCAGGGCGATCTGCTCGAAAAACGCGCGATGCGGGTCAAGGCGGGCGCGACGGTGATCGACGTGCCGCTCCGGGCCGAGCACGCGCCGTACGTGCACGCGACGGCGACGCTCCTGCCGATCGGCGCGAAGGGCCGCGCGGCCACCGATTACAAGATCGGCGCGGTGCGGCTGCCCGTGTCGATGGCGGGCGCGCGGCTCGAGGTCGCGGCGCGAAGCGACAAACCTTTTTATCGGCCCGGGGACGAGGCCGAGATTGACATCGAGGTCACGGACGGCGGCAAACCCGAGGGCGACGCGGAGGTCGCGCTCGCGGTCGTCGACGAGGGCGTCCTTCGATTGACAGATTTTCACCCGATCGATCCCGCGGCGGCGCTGCGGCCGGGCCGGGGCCTCTCGTTCCGCGTGCGTGATTCGCGCAGCGACCTCGGCGAGCTCTTCGAGCGCAGCCACGTGCCCGGCGACGGCGGCGGCGCGGCGCTCTCGACGATCACCGAGGCGCGGAAGAAATTCGTGGAGACCGCGCTCTTCAAGCCCGACGTGCGCCCGGACGCGCAGGGCAAAGCGAAGGTGCGGTTCAAGCTCCCGGATAACCTCACGGAGTTCCGGATCATGGCGGTCGCGCTCGATCGCGAGGGCAAAGGGGCGAAGTCGGAGGCGAGCTTCCTCGTGAAGAAGCCGGTGATGCTCGTGCCCGTCGTGCCGCGGTTCGCGCGGGTGGGGGATCGATTCGAGGCGGCGACGATGCTGCACAACGAGACGGCGGCCGCGCTCGGCGCGACGGTGCGGCTCGGGGCGCGCTCGCAAACGGTGAACGTGCCGGCGGGCAGCAAGGCGCGCGTGGGATTCTCGCTCGAACCGGCGGCAGCGGGCGCGCTCCCGCTCCTGTTTTCGGCCGAGGACGAGGCGGGAAAGAAGCTCGACGAGGTGGAGGCGAAGCTCGTCGTGGACGAGCCCGGCATCGACGAGCGCCCGCGGCTCGGCGGAGCGTTTGTCCGAAAGGAAGAGGTGCTCCTCGATGTGCCGGCCGGCGTGATCGAGCGGGGCGGGTTTCTCACCGTGAAGGTGGGGGAACATCTCTGGCCCGAGCTCGGCGCGCGGCTCGAATGGCTGCTCGGGTATCCGCACGGGTGCGTGGAGCAGACGACGTCGAGCACGCTGCCGCTGATCGCGGCACGCACGATCCTGCCGCGCATCGGCGTCACGCGGCTCTCGGAGGGCGAGCTGCAAAAGCGGATCGCTGCGGGCCTGCAGCGGCTCGCGACCATGCGCACGGATTCGGGCGGCCTCGCCTACTGGCCGGGCGGCGACGAGCCGAATGTGTATGGCACGGCCTATGCGATCCGGGCCGTCATCCTGGCGAAGAAGGCCGGAATCAATCCGCCCGCGGGGCTCTTCGAAGGCATGCAGCGGTTCCTCGCAGATCGAATGCTCGACGAGGACACGGCGCCCGAGGTCTCGGCCGCGATTGCGGAGAGCCTCGCCGACGCGGGGGCGCTCGAGCGGAGCGCGGCGGACGCGCTCTTCGATCGGAAGAACGATCAGAGCGTGTTCGGGCTCGGCAGCCTCGCGCTCGCGCTCGCCTCGCTCCCGGAGCAAGAGGATCGCGTGAAGACGTTGCTCGACATGATCGAAGCGAGCTTCGACGAGCGGGGCGCGCTCTCCAACACGAAGCGGATGAACGATTTTTACTATTATGGTTCGCCCGCGCGCTCGCGGGCGCAAGCGGCCATCGCGCTCGCGCGGCTGCGTCGCTCGTCGACGATCTTGCCGCTGCTCCTGCGTGAGATCGCGGCCGACATGGATGACTACACGACGCAGGCGACGGCGTATTCGTTGCTTGCGTTGGGCCAGCACCTCGAAGCGAGCACGGACGACGGCGCGATCGTCCGCGTGAAGCTCGACGGCGAGAGCCTCGCGCCCACGGCGGACCTCGGGTTCGGTAGCAAGGAGTTCGCCATTCCGCTGAGCCGCGTGCGGGGCAAGAAGATGAAGCTCGTGCTGGAGGCCGAGGGGGATCGTTCGGTCGGGTATGCAATGACGTCGGCCTGGCAGCGGGCCATCGCGGCCGCGGATTCGCCGGCCGGGACGCGCGGCGAGAATGGGCCGTCAATCTATCGCGTGATCAGCGATCCGCGCGGCGGGGCCGTGGATCTCTCGAAGGTCAAGGCAGGGGATCTCCTGCGTGTCGCGCTGTATGCGCGTCTGCCGGAGGTGGGCGACGAGCGGCGCGGATATGTCGCGCTCACCGATCGCCTGCCGGCGGGCTTCGAGCCGGTGCAGCCGGATCTCGCCACGGTGGCGAGCGCGCCGGGGATCGACGCGCATCATCCGTTTTATTCCGCGCTCCGCTGGAGCTCGTCCGAGGCGAGCCACATCGAGATGCGCGACGATCGGGTGAACGTGTATTTCGACAAGGTGTGGGGCGATTCGGTTGCCGCGACGTACCTGGTGCGGGCGACGACGCCGGGCGTGTTCGCATTGCCCGCCGCGGCCGGCGAGCTCATGTACGAGCCGGACAGCGTGGGGTACAGCGACGCGGGGCAGGTGACGATCCAATGAAACGTCTTCCCTCGAAGAAGGCCCTGCGGCGGATGGGCATTGCGGCCGGCGTGGTCGCCAGCATCGTGCTCGCGGTGGTGGCGGTCTCGCAGCACGTGCGCGCTGCGGCGGGGGAGCCGTCGGCGCGCCTCGCGGACCACTGGCACGAGGGGCATCGTATCGTCGATCGCGAGGGGCGCTTGCTCCGCGAGATCGGCTCCGAGGCCGAGCAGCGCGGCCGGCCCGTCGCGCTCGATCAAATGGGGGATCGGATCGTGCTCGCGACGCTCGTCAGCGAGGACAAACGGTTCTTCGAGCACGACGGCGTCGACGGTCGGGCGATCGCGAGGGCGATCGGGCAGAATTTGAAGGGGCGGCGTATCGTGTCCGGGGCGAGCACGATCACGCAACAGCTCGTGAAATTGCTCGACGCCGAGGGAAAATCGGCGCCGCGGACGGTCGAACGCAAGGTCACGGAGGCCGCGCGGGCGCAGAACCTCGAAGAGGCCGTGGACAAACGGACGATCCTCGAAGCGTACATGAATCGCCTCGGGTATGGTCATGGGCTCACGGGGCCGGAGGCGGCGGCGCTTGGATATTTCGGGGTTTCGGCGAAGGATTTGAGCTGGGCGCAGGCCGCGTGGCTCGCGGTCTTGCCGCGCGCGCCGTCGTTCCTCGATTCGTATGATCACCCGGAGCGGGTGCGCCTGCGGCAGCGGGCCTTGCTCGATGATCTGCGCGAGGAGGGCGTGATGACCGAGGCCGATCACGCGCGCGCTGTGGACGAGCCCATGCATGTGCGAAGGAGCCAGCGGCCGTTTTACGCGCCACACTTCGTGGACGCGGTCGTGCGTGAGGTGTCGCGGCCCGGCGAGCGGGGGCATGGGGTCACGAAGACGACGCTCGACCTCGTTTTGCAGGAGGATGCCGAGGGGCTCTTGCGCACGCACCTTGCGGCGCTCGCGTCGCTCGGGGCGAAGAATGCGGCGGTGATCGTGGTCGATAACGAGCACGGGGAGGTGCTCGCCTGGGTCGGGAGTGGTTCGTACTGGGACGCTTCGATCGCGGGGCAGGTGGACATGGTGCGGGCCCGTCGGCAGCCGGGGTCGACGCTGAAGCCGTTCGTGTATGCGCTCGCGTTCGCGGACGGGCATTCGGCGGCCGAGCCGCTGGCGGACGTGCCGACGCGATTCTCGGAGCAGGGCGGCACGTACGCGCCGGGCAATTTCGACGGGACGTTCGAGGGGCCCATCAGCGCGCGCGAGGCGCTCGCGGGGAGCTTGAACGTGCCCGCGGTGCGGCTTGCAGCCGAGGTGGGCGAAGGGCGGCTGCTCGAATCGCTCCAGAGCCTCGGGTTCGTGAGCCTCGATCGGGAGGCGCGGCATTATGGTTTGTCGCTCGCGCTCGGGACGGGCGAGGTGACGCTGCGCGAGCTCGCCGGCGCGTACGTGGCGCTCGCGCGCGGTGGAGAGCGGACGCCCCTTCGTATCGTGGCGGGCGAGGAGGCGGCGGGGGAGCCTTCGCGCGTGATGGATGCGGCGGTGGCGTCGCTCGTGACGGAGTCGCTCTCGGATCCGCTGGCGCGCGTGCGGGGCTTGCACGGGCGCGGGCCGTTTGATCTCGGGTTTCCGGTGGCCGTGAAGACGGGGACGAGCTCGGGGCACCGCGATACGTGGTGTGTCGGGTATACCCACGAGCGGACGGTCGCGGTGTGGATCGGCAATGCCGACGGGGCGCCGACGCAAAAGCTCACCGGCGCGAGCGGCGCGGGGCCGCTCTTCGCGGACGTAATGCGGCGGGCCATGGAGAACGTGCCTTCCCGTGCGCCGTTATGGGACGAGGCGCACCTCGAATCCGTCGAGGTTTGTCCCCTCACGGGCAAGCTCGCCGGGCCGGCCTGCGTGGATCATGCGTCGCGGCATTTCATTCGCGGAAAGACGCCGAAGGAGCCGTGTGATTGGCACGTGCGCGCGAGCACGCGGGAGGGCGCACGGGGAGGCGAGGCGCCGTTTGCGTGCGATTCGCAGGGGAGCCGGTCGATCGTGGTGTTGCCGGAGGCGTACGAAGGGTTTCTCGCGGCGCTGCCGCTCGGCGCGCCGGGGCGTGATCCTTTGGGTTTGCCCTGGCTCGCGCGATCGAGCGTGCCCGGCTGTGGCGACGTGACGCACGTGGAGCAGGCGCTGCGAATCGACGGGCCCGCGGCGGGCAGCGTGTTCGTGTACGGGGAGGAGGGCGATGCGCAGGTAATCGTGCTCTCCGCGTCGGCGGTGGGCGGTCCCGTGGAGCGGCGCGTCAGCGAGGTCGAGTTCGTGGTGGATGGAGAGGTCGTGGGGCGATCGCGCTGGCCGTTCCGGACGCGGTATCACGCGGCGCGGGGGGATCACGAGCTCGTGGTGCGGCCCGCTGATCCGCGCCTCGCCGTGCGTACGGCGAAAACGAGCTTCAGCGTGCGTTAGGCCAATACGACGTTTGACAGGTCGGGGGAAGCGGCCCTAGCATGCGTGGCGGAGGGGGGCCGGTCGCCGGCTCTCGCGGACCTCGGGATGATCACACGCATCGAGATCGACGGATTCAAGTCGCTGCGCGCGTTCTCGCTCGATCTCGAGCCGCTCACCGCGATCGTCGGGCCGAACGGGGCAGGGAAGTCGAATCTGTTCGACGCGCTCGCGTTGCTCGCGAAGGTGGCGGAGACGAACCTCGTCACCGCGTTCAAGGGTGGACGCGGACGTATTCGGGATCAGTTTGCGCGCACGCCCGAAGGCGTGGAGCGCTCGATGCGTTTTGCCGCGGAGCTGCTGCTCTTGCCCGGGTCGTCGCGTCACGACCTCGTGCAGTCGCGCGTGCGGTACGAGGTGGAGATCGAGCGGACGCTGGAGCGCGGCGGGCTCGACGGCCTCGTGATCACGCGCGAGCGGCTCCTGCCGCTCAAGCGCGGCGCGGACACGTGGATCGATCATCACCCGCATTGGGGGCCGCTCGCGCGATACGGGACGCCGGAGCTCGGCGTCGAGCTCGAAGGCGCCCCGGGGCCGGAGCGGATCGTGCGGATCGCGCCGGGCGACGGCGGGCCGTCGTTATCGGTGGATATCGGGCGGGATCGCAGCTTGCTTTCGCTTCCCTATGCGCTCGTGACGCCGCTCGTCGAGGCGACGAGCCGCGAGCTCCGGGCCTTTCGGCTGCTGCACATCGAGCCGCACCGGCTCACGCAGCCGAGCGATCGAGCGGCCGGGACGTTGCTGGCGGAGGATGGATCGAACCTGCCGACCGTGCTCGCCGCGCTCGGTCCCGAGACACGCGCGCTGATTCGAAAGGACATGGAGACGCTGCTGCCCGGGTTTCGTGGCTTCGAGGTGACGCCCTTCGAGGACGAGCTCCGGCTGGAGGCCGATTTCATGGATACGAAGCGGCTGCCGGCGCGGCTGCTCTCGGACGGGATGCTCCGGCTGCTCGCGCTCTTCACGTTGCTCCGATCGGCGCGGCGAGGCGCGATCGCCGCGATCGAGGAGCCCGAGAACGGCGTGTATCCCGGGAGGCTGCGGGCGCTCGTGGATTCGCTGCTTTCGGCGACGTCGCCGACGCTCGGGGAAGCGACGGCCGTGCCGCAGGTGCTCTTGTCGACGCATTCGACGGCGATCATCGCGGCGCTGCGCGGGCTGCCCAGGGCGATCGTGTTCGCGGATCTCGTGCGCGGGCGTGACGGGCTGCGCTCGACGCGGATGCGGCACGTGGTATCGGAGGGCGAGAACGAGAGCGGCGCGGTCCCGAGCGTCTCCTCGGGAGAGATGATGCGGTTGCTCGAATCCTCCCGGCCCTGGGACGACTGAGGTATCCTGCGGACCACGCCGAGCTCGATCGAGGTCGAGGGTGTGCGCACGAAAGGGACCAGGATGGGCGAAGCAGCGTGTTTCAGGTCGGGTTCGGTGGAGGATCGGATTCCGACCGAGTTCCGTTACTGGGACAACATGAAGGACGCTCGCATGCAGAAGCGTCGGAAGCAGCTCCGGAGGCTGGTCGGCTTCGATCCGGTGCTGCCCGACGAGCTCGTGCGGACGTTCGCGCATTGCTATTACGACGCGGATCCCGTGGCCGAGGCGTTCGTCGAGGACGTCTACCTCGCGCGGGGGCAAGGGGCCGGGCGCGCGCTCGTGGATCGGGCCCTCGAATCGGGCGTGGCGTCGATCGAGGATGCGCCGGCGTCGCTGCGGGCGCTTTTCGCGGAGGTGGAGACGCCGCCGCAATGGCTCGATTGGGACAAGGTCGAGCTCGGCGCGCGGGTTTGGCGGCGGCACGGGACGCACATGTTCAGCTTCGCGGGCGCGGTGACGCTCGACGCGTACCAGGAGTGCTCGGTCGTGAAGCCGCTCGCGTTCACCGGCGCTTATACCGGGGAATCGGCGCAACGGCGATTTCTGGAGACGGCCGCGTTCTGGATCGACGTGTCGGAGCCGGGGGCCCTCCGGCCGGGCGGGCAGGGGAGAAAGACGGCGCTGCGCGTCCGGTTGATGCACGTGTTCGTGCGGAAGCGGCTCCTTCGTCATCCGGCGTGGGACCTCGATGCCTGGGGCGTGCCGATCAGCCAGGGGGACGCGCTGATCACGCTCATGGCCGGCAGCGTGGGCGCGCTCGCGCTGAAGAAGCTCGGGTATCGCACGAGCCGCGAGGAGATCGAGGCGCTGATGCATTTCTGGCGGTACGTGGGCCATTTGATGGGCGTGCAGCCCCGATGGTATCCGCCGACGTACGAGGACGGCGTGCGCCTGATGTTCACCGCGCTCTCGAAGGGAGCGAAGAAGGCGGGGGAGGACGGCGTGGATCTGGCGCGCTCGTACGTGCAATCGTACGCGCCGCGCGAGGGGGATTCGCCGCTCGTGGCCTTGCGCAAGCGGCTCGAATACCACCTCGAGCTCGGGTATACGAAGTTTTTCTTGTCCCCGCAGTCGTTCCGCGCCTTTGGATTGCCGGATCCAGGGATCTGGAAGCTTCACCCGTTCGCGCAGTTCCCGGTCGTCTTCGCGCTGGAGACCGTGCGGAGGCACGTGGACGTGGTCGACGAATGGGCGGACGTGCTCGCGCGGTGGCGCGCACGGCAATGGCTCGACACGCACCTCGGGCCGCGGCGCGCGGAGTACAAGGCGGTCGAGTCGTTCACGCGTTGAGGCGGCCGGGGCGGCGACGCCCCGCCTGTCCGAAAGCGTGGCCGAGCGCGGCGCTCAGCGTGGCGAACGTGGAGAGGTTCGCCACGTCGATCCCGAGCGAGACAATGATCGAGGCCACCTGGGGCGAAATCCCGGAGACGAGGCAATGGCTGCCGAGCATCGTGGCGGCGCGGACCATGCGCATGAGGTGCTCCAGCGTGGCCGCGTCAACGTCTTCGAGGCCCGTCAAATCGAGGACGGTGACGCGGACGCGGCTGCGGGTGATTTCGGTGAGGAGCGCGTCCGTCATGGCCGAGGCGCGGGCCTCGTCGACGGCCCCGAGCACGGGCATCGCCAGGACCCCGTCCCACACGTGCAAGAGCGGGCTCTTGAGCTGCCGGAGGGTGCGCTCGTTGCGTTCGAGCGCGAGGGATTGCTCGACGTGGTCGGTGGTGTCGAAGATGTAGCCGAAGTAATGGGTGATCTGGCCGCTCGCCGGGTCGCGCCGGATGACGGTATAATCGGCGATCCAGATCGTCCGGCCGTCGCGGCGCTTCAGGCGGTAGGGTTCGTGGGCAAACCAATCGGCGCCGCTCGCGCTGTACGTGCTGACCTCCTCGCCCACGCGCGCGAGGTCCTCCGGGTACACGAGGTCGGAGTATTTCAGCTTGTCCAGGAGGTAATCCTCGGTCGGGTACCCCGTCAGTTCGGCCACGTTCGGAGAGACGTACTCGACGGGCCAGCCCTCCGTGGCGCGCCAGCGGAAGACGACGACCGGGCCTATGGAGAAGAGGAGGCGCTCCTCCAGGCGTGTGCTCAGGCTGCCGATGGCGTGATTGAGGTTCCGTTCGATGTCGCCGAGCGGACCATCGTCGATATCTTCAAGGAAGTCGGGCAGCTCCTCGTTCGCGAGGCGTGCCAGGGACGTGGAGATTCGACGCAGTCTCTCGGCTTGATCCATGGGGGGTCCTTCGGCTTCGAGCACCCCCCCGAGGCTTCTCCCCCTGAATGAAAACAACTTCAGTTTACCCAGGCGTGCTTCCGTCGACAAGGGTTTACGTGCGTCGCGCACGCACGCGAATTCGGATGATGATGGAATTCGCACGCGACGGTGAGGCGCTATGCGGATTTTGCGCTGTGCGCTCTTCTACGGGCCGGCGCGGCGGAGATTTCTGTGCCGGAGGGCGTGGCCGAGCGCGGCGCTCAGTGTGGCAAACGTGTGTAATTTCGTGACGTCCACGCCGAGCGACACGATGGCCGCTGCGACCCGGGACGAAATGCCCGAGATGAGGCACCGGCTCCCGAGGAGCTCGGCGGCGCGGACCATTTGAACGATGTGCTCGAGCGTGGCCGCGTCGACGTCGTCGAGGCCCGTCAAGTCGATGACGCTGACCTTGATTGCGCCGTGCGTGATCGACTGGAGCAAGGTCTCGGTCATGTGCGCGGCGCGGGCCTCGTCGAGGGCGCCGATCACGGGCATCGCCAGGACGCCGTCCCATACCTGCAGGACAGGGCTCGCGAGCCTCCGGAGGGCCGATTCGTTTTGCTGGAGGCGGATGGATTGCTCGATGTGATCGGTGCTGTCGAAGATGTAGCCGAAATAATGGGTGACCTCCCGCGTCCACGGGTCGCGCTGGATGACCGCGGTATCGGAGACCCAGATCGTCCGGCCGTCGCGCTTGCGGATGCGATAGGGCGATTGGGTGAACCATTCGACGCGGCTCGCCTCGAAGGACCGGAGCTCTTCGGTGATGCGCTGGACGTCCTCGGGGACGATGAGGTCGGACAGGGTGCGCGAGAAGGAGAGGAATTCCTCGGCGGGATATCCGGTCAAATCAAGGACGTTTGGCGAGACGTACTCGACCGGCCAGCCGGGCTCGGCGCGCCAGCGAAAGACGACGACAGGGCCGACGCGGAAGATCAGGCGCTCTTCGAGGCGCGCAGAGAGGCTCGTGACGGCGCGATTGACCTCACGTTCGATGTCGCCGAGCGGTCCGTCTTCGATGACCTCGATGAGCGGGGGGACCTCTTCGTCCACGAGGCGCGCCAGCGTGTCGGTGATGCGGCGCATGCGTGCGGCGTGATCCATCGCGACGCACCTCAGGCGAGCTTCGATTCGAGCATGCCCACGAGCATCGACGCGTGGTTCCGGAGCGGATCCGGCAAGGCGCCGCTCGTATCGCACTCGGCGAGCAGCGCCTCGGCGGTCTCGCGGCCGGTCCGCGCCTCCGCGGAGACGGGCTCGAGCGCGCGCGTGATCGCGACGAGGGAGCGGAGCGTGGCGGCGTCGTCGCGTCCGCTCCGCAGGAATGGAAGGGGCTTCGCGGGCCGCGCGCAGGTCTCGCGGACGAATCGTTCGAGCCAGCGGGCCGTCGCGAGCATCTTGGGCCAGTCGAGCTTTTCGGGGGTGTCGGTCGGCATGTGGTAATGGCGCGACCGGCCAGCGGTGAGGAACAAGAAGGGGACGCTGCGCTGCCAGAAGGCGAGGTAATCGGAGAGGGGCGGGATGATCTCGGCGTCGGCGCGGCGGATGCGGACGCCGGGCTCGATCGACGCGATGGAGTCGACGTGCGCCGCGGTGCCCTCGCTGCGCTCGGCGCCGAGGGCGAAGAGGGATTGGCCGACCTCGTCGGGGACGCCCGCGGGGCCGAAGGTGTGGCCGACGAGGTCCATGGCGATCATCATGTCGATGCGGTCGAGCGGGACGGTGGGGTGTTTCGCGAAAAACATCGAGCCCATCGTATTTTGCGTAAAATGCGGGGCCTCTTCGCCGTCGAACGCGGCGAGGAGGACGCCGCGGCCGGCGGGGCGTTTCGCGGCGAGGGCGTGGCCGACTTCGAGGAGGATGCCGACGGCCGCGGCGTTGTCGTCGGCGCCCCAGTAGACCTGCCCCGCGAGCTCGCCGAGGTGGTCGAAATGGGCGCCGACGAGCACGTATCGCTCGACGTCGCCGGGGAGGACCGCGATGACGTTTGCGCCGCGCAAGCCCGGGACGGGCTGCTCGTACGGGTCGAGGCCGGCCGTCCGCAGCGCGGATACGACGGCCGCCCGCGCGGCGTCTCCGCCTTTCGTGCCTGGTTTGCGGCCGGCGCATGCCGGAGAACAGAGCTCTGCGACGAGCTTTCGCATCTCCGTCGTCATGGATGAACCTTATCATGATCATGGCACGTGAACCGGGTAAGATGCGTGCTCTCGCGGGACCCTGGACGAGGGGCCGCGGCCTGAGCGTTCCTCGGCGCCGCGGGGAAGGCAGGGGCCACGCGGTCCGGGAGAGACGAGGACGATGCGTTTTTCATGGGGCTATCCGATCGCAGTCGCAGCGGCATTCGTTGCATGCAAAGGGGGCGGCGAGAAGCCCGGGGGGCCTACGCCGAGCCCGGCGGAGACGACGAGCGCGGGGGCCTCGAGCGCAGCCGAGGCGCCGGCGGCGCCCAAAGAAAAGCCGAAGGCCGTGGCGCGGGAGGGCAGCACGATCGCGCGTTCGCCCTCGGAGGACGCGTTGTACGTGGCCGACGAGGATCGGGGCGTGGTGCACGTGATCACGATGCCGGTGGACGTGGAGAAGCCGGCGCGGACCGTGAAGGTGCCCGGGCAGCCGGCCCAGGTGCTCGCGCTCGCGGATCGGGTGCTCGTGACGATTCGGAGCGAAGGGGCGATTGCGCCGGGCACCGATAGGAAGCCGGAGGAGCGCGAGGCGAGCGCGGCGCCGGCGCCCACGGCCTCGGCGAGCGCGGCGCCGGCGGTGACGAAAGCAAAGGGGCCCGAGAAATACGAGAAGCCGAAGACGGTGCCGTCGGCGACGGGGCCGGGGCTTTTGCTCGTGATGCGGCCGGACGCTGAAAAGGGGCTCGTGGTCGAGTCGCGGGTCGAATTGCCCGAGGACGCGTGGGGCGTGGCCGTGACGCCCGACGAATCGACGGCGCTCGTGACGAGCGCCTGGACGCACAAGGTGTCGGGCGTGGAGATCGCAACGGGGAAGGTGCGGTTTTCCGTGGACGTGGGGCGCGAGCCACGCGCGGTGGTGGTGCATCCGAGCGGGAAAGCAGCGTACGTGACGCACCTCGTGGGCACGGATCTCACGCGGATCGACGGGATCGACGGGGAGGCGGCGTCGGCGCGGCGGATCAAGCTGCCGGCGTCGCCGTTGCGAACGGAGGTGGGGGCGAAATCGAATGCGTCACTCGCGTATTCGGCGGTGCTGTCGCCGGACGGGAAGAAGCTTTACGTGCCGCGGCACGCGCTCGGCGGATTGGGGCCGCAGGTCTGGATGGGGGTGTCGGCGGTCGACGTGCTTCTGACGAAGGACGACACGCCGCTCGCGCCGACGCGCCTCGCCGGGCCGAAGATGACGACGCCGCAAGCGACGGGGTTGGCCACGGATCCGGAGACGGGCGGCGCGGGGCCGCGTTCCACGCCAAACCCGTTCGTGCAGCCGCGCGCCGTGGTGTACCGGAAGAGCACGGATACGCTGCTCGTGGCCTCGGAGGGGACGGACGATCTCCTGGAGTTTTACGCGGGGCCGATCGATCCGTCGCTGTTCGTGGCGGCGAGGCACGAGCTGCGGAAGGATCCGGATCCGAAATACAAGGTGGCGACCGGGTGCGGCGCGCCGAGCGGGATCGCGCTCGCCGCGAACGAGCGATCGGCGTACGTGTTTTGCCGGGCGACGCATTCGATGGAGGTCGTGTTCTTCGACGCGAGGAGGAATCAGTTGATGCGGCTCGGGGAGGAGCCGCTGCCCGCGGAGGCGGCGCTCGGCCGACAGCTTTATTACAATGGTTCGGACGAGGTGATGAGCGGCGGAATGGGCTGCGCGGGCTGCCATCCGGACGGGCGCGACGATGGGCACGTCTGGCACGAGGCCGCGGCCGTCGGGCAACATCCGAACTTCTTCGCGGGCGCGGCGAACATCCCCGGCTGGGGGGCGGAGAAGGGGACGAACGGGGGTTTTGCGCGCCAAACACCGATGCTCGCGGGGCGGGTGGTGTACGAGGGGCCGTATGGCTGGCACGCGGAGAGCCCGCACCTCACGCACCGGTTGACGAATGGGTTTTTGCTGCACCGGTGGGGCGATCTGCCGTACGGGCACGATCGAAAGGAGCTGACCGAGCGGGCGATGGC
Organism: Polyangium sorediatum; assembly: GCF_029946465.1. Taxonomy (NCBI): domain Bacteria; kingdom Pseudomonadati; phylum Myxococcota; order Polyangiales; family Polyangiaceae; genus Polyangium; species Polyangium sorediatum. Next base: position 370,905 of record NZ_JARZHI010000003.1, on the reverse strand, counting down.
GCTGCGGGCGTTCTTGCGGCTCGGGCTCGTGCCGCCGCCGCGCAAGGCGCGGGAGCTCTCGGAGGAGGAGAAGAAGGGGCAGGAGGTGTTCCTGCGCGTCGAGACGAAATGCGCGGGCTGCCACGTGCCTGAGATGGATTATAGTGATCGCGCGCCGTACCCCATCTATTCGAAGCTGCCGCCGCCGGAGGGCTTTGATCCGGATACGGAGCTCGGGTTCAAGACGCCGTCGCTGCGGTTCGTCGGGGGGACGGCGCCTTATGCACACGACGGGCGTTTCTCGACGCTGGAAGAGCTGATCGAGCAGAACGACGATCGCATGGGGAACACGAACCTGCTCACCAAGCCGGAGCGCGCGGCGCTCGTGGCGTTCCTGAGGACGTTATGAAGACGAAGAAGGGCACGATCGGGTTCGTGGCGCTCGCATTCGCAGGAGGCGCGCTCTTCGCGGGCTGGGCGAGCGCAGAGGACGCGCCGCCGGAGGTGCCGTTCGGGAGCGTCGCGGCCCTGGAGGACGCGGGCGCAGACGACGCGGACGACAGCGGGGACGCGGAGGTAGGGCCGGTCGCGCCGCCGAAGCAGACGCTCGCGATTTCAGCGGACAAGTCGCCGCGGCCGAAGGACAGCGACTGGGACGTGCTGGGCGTGGAGAGGTCCTTTTCGCCGGGGTCGTCGGCGAATGGCTGCCGGCTCCAGAATATCCGGGAATGGGTGCGGATCCGGTGCGGCGGGTCGACGGCGCAGATCGCGATGCTGGGCGGTCATCACGAGGAGGTGTCGATCAAGCTTGATCCCGTGGGGACCGACGAGTTCGTCCCGTTCCCCGAGGGCGGCGAGATCGTGTTCCCGGTGCGGACCGGCGATCGGCGGGTGTTCGAATGGCTCGGCGTGGAGTTCGGCTACAAGGGGATGACGTCGGCGTCGACGTTCCTCATCATCTCGGAGTCGTGGATGCCGTGGGACGAGGGGCCGACGATTTACGCGCACTGACTCAGCCCGCCGGCGCGGGATCCCCGGTCGGCGGTGAATCGCCTTTCTTGTCGTCCTTCTTTTGCTCTTCCTCGCTCTTGCCCTTGAGCCAGGGGAATCGCTCTTCCTGCTTGGCCCACCATTTCTTGATGTCCTTGTAGAGCCAGCCGCCCTTCGAGCGGCCCGTGACGTCGCGGAGCAGAATGGCGGCCTGGCCGTGGCCGACGCGCGCAGCGAAGAGGTCGTTCATGACCGTTTGCGCGGTGTTCGTGCGGCGGACCGAGTCGAGGTGGTCGAAGAGCTGCTCGACCTTGTTGAGGACACGTTGGCCGAGGCCCGCCTTGCCCGTCGCCTGGAGCTTCGTGACCTTGTCCCGTTCGAGGTTGCTCAGGCGTTCGAGGGCGGCATTGATCAGATTCGCGTGCTGTTGCCAGTCGGGGTCGTCGGAGGTCTTCGCGCGTCGGGTCGCGTCGAGGGCCTCGCGGCAATCGATCAGGCTGAAGTCGTTGTACGACATGAAGAACGTGAGGACCTCGGCGCGCGCGCTCGGCGTGGTCTCCATTTTTTCGATGTTCAGACGCACGCGGTCCATCGAGAGCCATCGATACACGAAGTCGAGGCCCGTGCCCTTGATGTTCTGCGTGCCCATGATGCGCACGTCCATCCCGGGCGGGATCTGCTTGACCATGAAATCGATGACCTGGTCGCCCGTGGATCCGGAGTTCCAGAGGACATAGACGCGTTCGAGGAAGAGCTCGCGGTAGGCGGCGCGGAAGATCCCGTCGGCCTCGGCCCACGCTTTCTGGTCGAGCGCGCCCGAGACACGTTTCTTCGCGTCGTCGCGAATCTTCGTGCGTTTTGCGTAGCGAATCGTGTGGGCGACGATGTCGGGGCGGATGTCGTCCTTGCCCTCGGGAGGGGTTTTCCCGGACAAGGCTTTTTCGATCGCGGCGCCGAGCTCCTCGGGGGTCGCGGAGAAGAGCGGGCGGGCGTCCTCGACGATCTTGCGCGCGTCGTCGTCCTCCATCGGCAAGGCCTTGAGCATGATGAGGAGCGTCTCTTCGAGGGCTTCGAGGCTCGACCGGGTGCCCGTGCGGCGGAGGTATTCGTCGAATTTGACGAGCGCCTTTTCCTTGTCGGCGTCGGCGGTGATGCGGGTGCCGCCGAGCCAACTGTCGAGGGCCTCGGTGATGAACTGCATCATGCCGCCGAGGTTCGTGTTGATGAGGACGATGTGGTCGCAGCCGGCGTCGTCGACGAAGATCTGCGCGAAGACGCGGGAGCGGGCGACGCGGTCGGCGCGGTTGTTGACGACGGCGCAGGTGGCCCGGTCGGGTGTCTCGTCGGGGTTGTGTTTGTCGTAGGCGAGGCGCGTCCAGTTCGAGAGGAAGCCGGCGCGCTCGTTCGCGCTCATTCCATTGGAGAACGTGAGCTTGCGGCCACGGTATTCGACCGTGGGATAGGTCTTCAAGACGCCGAGGTCGAGGATGACGTGGTCGGCGATCTCGACGAGCGCTTTTTCACGGTCGATCTGGAAGTAATCGGCGAGCTCGAGGACGAGGGCGACGTTGCGCGGGTGCTCCTGGTAAGGGAGGCGCTGGAGGAGGTCGACGGGAATGAGGTCGGCCTCGATGGGCTGGACGTGGACGAGGTTCGTCCGTTTGCGGCGCGCATTGTCGAGGAAGAGCGGGAACATCTGCTCTTCCGAGGTGAAGGTGACGCCGTCCTGGGGCATAAAGCAGGAGATGACGCGCGCGACGTCCTCGCCGCCGGGGCCCTGGATGTCCTCGTGGTCGGGGTAGGCGTTCGTCAGCGTCGTGATCGGGTCCTGCATCCATTCGTTGCAGAGGGTCTCGACGAAGCGCGGCTGGAGCGCCATGCACTCCCAGAGAAAGACCTGGCAATGGAGGTTTTTCCCGGTGAAGAGGACGTTGCGCTGCTCCCAGATCGTGGCCTTGTCGTAGGGGCGATAGATGAAGATCTCGCCGGCCGGGAGGTCCCGCATCGCGTGAATGAACATGGCCTCGCAGCCGGTGGTCTTCACGACGACGTCGTACCGCATGGCGTGGAAGAGCGCGGCCTTCAATCGCTCGGAGCCGGATTTGCCGCGCGTGCCCCAGCCGCCGATCGAGAGCGGAATCGAGGCGCGCGCCTTCTCGATGCCGCGCATGATGACCGCCGTACGAAGCATGAGATACGAGAAGAGGCCCCACACGACGACCGCGAGGTGCGCCGGGGTGTTGCCCGAGGGCGATAACAAGAACGAGAGGACGTGCTCGGCGATCGGCGGGAGCGCGAAGGGGAGCGGGGAGTAGAAATTGCGCGGGAGGTGCGGGACGAGGTTGAAGCGGGCGTTTTCGATCTCGCCCTCGGTGTCGATGACGTCGAGGGAAAACCCGAGCTCCTGGGCCTGCTGCCAGAAGAGCTTTTTCTCGCGCGGCTCGCTGGCGCCGAGCGAGCGCTGGCGGACGAGCGCGAGCTGGGGGTATTCGATCGAGAGCTTCCACCGCGCCCGCATGCGCTCCTTCAGCGTGTTCGGGCCGCGGAGGAGGACGGTGCCGACGGGCGTGATCATGCGGAGGGGTTTGCCCGAGATGGAGCAAACCGAGAGCAATTCGTCGACGCGCGGCAAAAACGGGCCCCAGCCGGCGACGGGGGGGCAGAGCTGGCGCTCGCCGGGGACGCGGGTGGGCGTGACCTCGGCCATGCCGTACGGCGGGACGACGATTTCACCCTGCCAGACGCGGCCCTGGGTATGGGCGTAGCCTTTGCGTTTGTCCGGCATGGGCGTTTTGAGCTCGTTCCAAAAACGCCAGAATCGCCAGTGTCGGGGCTCGCCGCGCCAGAGGATGTATTTGCCGGGGCCGAGTTTTTGGAGGGAGACCGTCATGTCGCCGCGCGCGGCGACGGCGAGGGCTCGTTCGAGGTCACGCGTGGGCGTGTTCGGCGGGACGACGAAGCGCGAGGAGCGGCCTTCTTTGATCTTTTCGAGTTTTTCCTTGAAGCGCTTCGTCAGGGCCACGAGCTCGGGCTCGGCCGCGACTTCGAGCCAGCGGAGCGTGGCCGCGGCGCCCTCCGTGAGCTCGGCGCCGCCCTTTTCGTTGTTGGCGAGCGTGGCGAGGGACTCGACGAAATGCCCCGGGCGGAGGATGGGCGTGGTGCCGGCCGCGACGAGCTTGACGGATTCGAGCGAGACGCGCACCGGGAGCGAATCTTCGGGTTTCGTGAAGGCCCGCTGGATGACGCCGAGGAGCGCCTCGGCCGCGGCTGGGTCGCCATCTTCGATCGGAGGCTCGTTGCCGGCGCGGGGACCCTCGCACGCAAAGCCGCCGGCGCGCTTCGTGAGGACACGAATGCCGAGGCCGCGGACGCGAGGCGATTTGTCCTCGGTGATGATCTTGACGAGCTGTTCGAGGCCGCCTTCGTAGCGGGTTTGTCCGAGGAAGCGCGCGAGCTCCTGGCGGACGTGCTCGCTCGGGTCGTCCTTGGCGATGAGGCCGGTCTCGAGGCGGGAGCGGTCGTCGGCGAGGGTGCCGAGGATGCGCAAGGAGTTGCGGCGAATGATGGTGCCGTCCTTGCCGGAGCGAATGCGGAGGCGCTCGGAGATGACGCCACGAATGCCGTCGGGGAAAACGAGGGAGGCGATTTCGAGGGCCGCGACCTGCGCCCAGCGCATGGCGTCGACGCCGCGGGCCCACGCGAGGACCTGGCGGGCCCGCTCGACGCCGAAGCGGCCAAGGCGCTGCGAGGGGCTGAGGCGCGCGAGGAGGGCGGCGAGGACACGCAAGGCCGCGACACGGACGGGCTGCGGGCGTCCGGTCGAGGCGTGGGACATGGCGAATTCGAGGACGCCGCCGCCGGAGAGGAGGCGGAAGGCATCCCCGTCGGTGAGGGATTTGGCCTTCGTGATCGTCGCTTCGTAGGCGACCTCGACGGTGTCGACCTGGTCGGCGATGCGAGCGGCGAAGCGCTCCTGGACGGCCTCCATGTCGAGCCAGCGCTTGGTGGCCTGGACGTCGCGGCGAGCGTCGAGGCGGGTCTTGGCCGAGCCACGGAGGTGGTCGATGAGGATCTTGCGTTTGTCCTCGTCCGTGGCGGCGCCCTGGTAGGCGACCATGAGCGAGGCGCCCTCGCCGTTGAGGCGGTCGAGCTCGCCGACGGCGACGTCGGCCGCGCGGACGAGGGAGGCGATGAGGATGCCCGGGGGATGCGGGCCGGGGCCGAGCTCGGCGGCGATGTTCTCGGCGATGCGCTCGACGATCGGCGCACGGAGCTTCGCCATGAGGGGCGAGATGCTCTCGAAGAGGTCGACCGCGATGCCGGCCCGCCCGTCGGCATGGCGGGATTTACGTTTCTTGAGCGCGGGAGCGAGAGGGTATCTCAAGGCGGCGTACCCCAGGTCGGGTCGGAGGAGGTGCGGCGTCTGTCGACACGGCCGCTGCCCTCTTCGAGCCGAGCGCGGAACGGTGCCTCCCGCGGCGGCAAGTCACGAAGGCCCCTGCCGCCCGCGAGGTCGTAAGCCACGAAGATACCGCCGGAGAGCCGGAAGGGCGAGGTTTCGCGGGGGACGTCGAGCAAGACGCGGCCTTCGGCCCCGGCGCTGAGGCGATGGCCGCGCATGAGCCACGCCCAGAACGTGAGCTGAGCGTTGACGCCGCTGCGGAGGAAGGACTCGGGGCGGTCGTAGCCGGCCGGCCGGTAACTCGTGAAGGCGCCGAGGGTGAGCCAGGGCGTGAAGCCGCGGCCGGGGAGGAGGTGGAGCTGGGCTTCGAGGTCGGCGCGATCGATGCCAGCGAAGTCCGGGGTGGTGCGGGTGGAGAGGCCGACGCTCGCAAGGGCGTCGATGGCCGGGCGGAAGAGGGCGCGGAGGCCGACAACGCCGTACGCAGGGTGGGTGCTGGAGTAGCGGGTCCAGACTTCGCGGTCGGCGTCTTCCTGGCCGGCGAGGTTGAGGTCGGTGAGGACGAGGGCGGCGCCGCCCCAAGGGACGAGGGAGACGGAGTCGGCGAGGGGGATCGACCAGAGGACGCCGGCAAGGGCGCGTGCGCCGAGGCCGAAGGTAGCGGTGGGCTGAGCGACGACGCGGCCGCGGACGAAGAGGCCAGGGATGAAGCCGTTCGGGGCGAGGTCGAAGGAGCCAGCGACGCCGAAGCTCGGGGCGCCGAAGCGGGCGCGGGCGAAGACGGAGCCTTGGGTCCAGGCGTGGATCGTTTCGATCTCGCGGCGGAGGGCGACGCCGACTTCGAGGAGGCGCGCGCCGGTGAGGTTGTCCTCGTCGCCGACGTCGAGGTCGACGAGGCGGGCGTAGACAGAGGTGAGGAGGCTGCCGGGATCGGCGTCGGAGACGATGTCGGGCGCGACGCGGAGGGGCGGCTCGGGGGCGCCGGTGGGCGCGGGGCGGAGGCCAGGGACAGGCGGGGCGCGGCGGGGCTTGGGCAAGCCGATGGGGACGGCGAGCTGGACGCGGACGAGGGCGCGGCCGCCGGGCGAGGTGACGTGGAGGGTGTGCGGGCCGTCGGGGAGGACGGGGATCCGCTTTTCGAGCTGCTGGCCGAGGGGGACGAGGGTGTTCCGATCGCCGCCGACGAGGTGCGCGGCCGGATCGGCGGTGGGATCGAGGAGGAGCTCGCCGCGGGAGGTGGTGCCGGGGAGGGGGATCTGCGGGTCGAGGGACCAGGTGAGGGTGCGAGGTTCGCCGGCAGGGCCGCGGGCTTCGAGGCGGACGACGGTGGGCGCGGCGAAGGCGAGCTCGAGCGGGCGCTCGGGGTCGATCTCGAACCACTCGGAGACGACGCGGGCCTGGAAGGAGAAGCCACCGGCGCCGGAGAGGCGGGCCGAGCCGATGATGGTGCGGCCCCGCGGCGCGCGGATCTCGACGCGGTGCGGGCCGCGCGGGATCGAGAGGGTGCAGGCGGTGCGGGGAGACGTCGGGGCATCCCCGCAGGGCGTGGGTTTGCCGTCGATCTCGACGCTGAGCTGGCAGAGCGGGTCGTCTTCGAGGGCGAGGCACTGGGTCTCGACGCCGAGGGTGGTGGGCTTGCTCTGGCGGACGCGGAGCTCGACGTGCTGGCCTTCGGCGAGGAGGAGGGCGTCGTCGGGGACGTCGAGCAGGGCGCGGCGGACCTGGACGCCGAGGGACGGGACGCGGCCTCCACGGACGTCGACGAGGCCGGTGCCGGCGGCGTTGTCGGCGCGGGCGACGGCGAGCCAACCGACGGCGGGCGCGAGCCGCGCAAAGGCGTGCGAGGCAGGGTCGCCGTTCTCGACGGCGTGCTGGGCGAGGATGAAGCTGCGCAGGGCGCGGGCGCGGTCCTGCTCGTCGGCGGCACGATCGGTGGAGAGGGCAGCGGCGCGGGCGAGGGCCGGGCCGGAGCGGTGCGCGAGGCCGATGCGCTCGAAGACCTCGCTGGCGATCCAGCCGGCGCCGGTGCGCTCGGTGAGGACGGCGTACATGAGGCCGTCGGCGTCGGTGGAGGCGCGGGCGTTACCGTCGGTGAGGGCGGTGAGGGCGGCGGCGGTGTCGTCGGCGGCCTGGGCGCGGCGGGCGCGGGTGAGCGGATCGAGGTCCTTCGGCAGGGGAAGGGGCGGGATGCGCGGGAGGAGGCCGAGGGGGACGACGGCCGGGCTGCCGGCGGGGAGCTGGAGCGCCTGGGGCGGGGCCTGGGTGTCGGGCTCCTCGGCGGTTTCGAGGGGGATGTCGTCCTTGCGATCGAGGGCGGCGAGGGTGCCGTAGCCGAGGGACTCGAGGGCCTCGGCGCGTCGCTTCCGGAGCGCGTCCTGCGCGGCCGGCGGAGCTTTTTCGAGCTCGCGGGAGGCGTCGCGGACGCGGGCGAGGAGGAGGGCGATGGCCTCGGGGGCGGTCTCGCGACCAGCGGCGGGGATACGCGGCTCGGGGGCGCGCTGCCGGTGGAGGCGCGCGGAGACACGGAGGAGGGTCTCTTCCTGGGTCTCGACCCGGATGTCGCTGACGTCGGCCGGGACGGGGACCTCGATCGCGCCGGTCGCGCCGTGGTCGATCCAGGCCTCGTACACGCGGTCGCCGACGCGAACGTGGAGGCGGCGCGGCTTGCGGGTGCCGCTCTCGGCGACATGCGCGACGACACGCGCGACGGTGGCGCGGCCCGGGTCGGGGACACGGAACGTGGCGTCGCCGTTCAGCCGGATCCAGCGGGTGAGCTCGCGGAGGGTGTCGCAGGGGGCGACGCCGTCGCGCGGGATGCGGGCGAAGACGGGGACGGCGCCGGCGGGGCGCTCGAAGGCGTGGCGGCCGGGCGTGACGGCGACGCCGGTGCCGAGGCCAGCGCCGGTGTGCACGGCGGCGGCGATGTTGTCGATGAGGAGCGAGGTCTCCGGGGCCGGGTCGGTTTGTCCGGAAATGACGAGGAGGCGGGTGTGGGTCGCGGGCGTGGGCGGCGGGAGGACGTCGATTTCGGCGCGGCCTTCGCGGAGGACGGTCCAGCGCAGGCCGCGCGGGCCGACGAGGGCGCAGCGGGTGCTGCCGACGTTGTCGAAGGGGACGGAGATGTCGTTCCAGACGACGGCACCGGAGGGCGGATCGAGGGTGTCCCAAGGCGCCTCGCGGACCCAGGTCATGCGCGCGCGGTTGGCGGCGCCGGGCAGGTCGCCGTGGAGCCAGGCGTACCGCTCGGCGAGGGGCGCAGCGGCGGGGCGGCGGCCGTCTTGGGGCGGCGAGAGGATAGCGCGGAGGGCGTCGAGGGCGGCGCGATCGTCCTCGTGGGGGGCCTCGGGCAGAGGGCGCTCCCAGGGGCGTGGCGGGGGGAGCGTGTGTGCGTGGGCCGCGGCGAGCCGTTCGAGGGCGGCACGCAGGGCAGGGCCGGCGGCGCCCGCGGGGAGGGCGCGGGCGAGGTCGAAGGCGCGCTCGGCGGCCTCGCGGGCTTGCTCGGGGCTCGTGGCCCAGCGGACGGCTTCGGCGAGGAGGAAGGCGCGGAGGGCCGGAGGGACGTCACTCGCCTGGACGCGCTTCAGGACAGCGTCGACGTCATGCGCGGCGCCTGTGCGTTCGGCGGCGGCGGCGAGGCGGAGGACGGCCGCGGCCGCGGGCTCCTTCGCGCCTTCGCCGAGGGCATCGAGGCGGGCTTCGCGATCGCGGGCGCGCGGGGCGATGTCGAGGACGTCGGTGCGCTTGCGGAAAGCGGTGGCGGCGACGGCGATCTCGCCTTCGAGGGCCTCGATCGAGACGCGACGTGTATCGACGGGCAAGGGGATGCGGATGCTCTGCGTCGCGGTCCATCGCTGGGCGTCGGCGGTGCGGGTCGCGACGTCCCACACGAGCTCGCGCACGACGAGGTCGCCGGCGCGGACGAGGGCGCGCGCCGCGCCGATGCCGCGGGCCTGGATGGAGAGGCGCACGACGTCGGAGGCGGGCGCGTCGACGACGATGTTGTTCGCCTTGGCGGCGAGCGCGCCGCGGGAGGCGAGGACGAGGCGCCACGGGGAGGCGTCGGGCTCGGCGGTGAGGTGATCGGCGGCCTCGCGGGCATCCCGGCCGCCTTCGAGGACGACGGGGCGGCGGACGAAATACGGCTCGACGAGGGGGCGAACGAGGAGGGAGCTTTCGAGCCAGCGGACGGTGAGCCAGTTGCGGGTGGCGTCGGGCGGCGCGGCGTCGAGCGCGCTCTTCGCGGCGAAGATCCAGCGGAGGATCGAGGCGGCCTCGGGGATGGTGGTTTCGGGCCGGGGAGCCGCCGGATCACGCAGCCAGCGCGTGACGTCCTCGTCGAGCCTGTGCCAGGCGAGCGAGGAGCGGAGGAGGCTGCCCATCGAGGCGGTGATCGTGGTGGGTTTGTCGGACCGAACCACGAGGAAACGAGCGCCGGTCCACATGGGGACGTCGACGACGCGGGATTCGTGGTTTTTGGCGGATGTCGGGGCGGTGGTCGGTGGGGGGTTCGGGGGCGCAGCTCCACTTGTCGGAGCGGAGCCCCCGAGCGTGGACAGCGGGAGCCACGTGACCGCGTCGGGCACGTCGCGCACGCCGGTGCCGAGGCCGACGGCGGTGACGGGTCCGTCGAGGCGGACGCGATCCCCGGGCTCGATGGGCAGGAGCAGGACCAAGCCCTTCGCGAGGGAGATCGGCACGCTCGGATCGACCTCGACGGCGCTGCCCTGCGTGGGGGTGTCGAGCGAGAAGGGCGCGACACGGGCGCGGGTCGGCGCGACCCAGCCGGGCGGATCGAGGCTCGCATCGGCGCGTGCTCCCGCGGGAGCGAGGCCGAGGACGAGCCCGAGGGCCGCGGCGAGGGCAGACCGAACGTTCATGGGCTCGGGGGCTTCGGAGGAGCGAAGATCGGATCGAGCGCGGCGGCGAAGCGCGCGCGCTTCTGCTTGTCGGAGCCGAGCGCGTCGCGAACGGTGCGCGCGATCTCGACGTGAAAGAACGGCGCGCCGAGCTCGCGGCAGGTGCGCGCCTGCTGGTTGATGGTGCCGCCGAGGATCGAGACGTCGGTCGGGTAGACCTTGACGCGGGTGTCGGCGACAGCGGGCCCGAGGCGCGCGGCGAGGGCTGCGGCGTCGGCGTTGGATTTCGCGGCGCTCACGATGATGCCCGTGCCTTCGGACTTGTCGTCGCGGAAGCCGTGGATCTGCACGGTGACCGCGCCGTGCATGAGCGCGACGAGCTCGCGATGGGCCGCATGAAAGAACGAGTGCTCCGTGTGGGCGACGTCCGATGCGACGACCGGCGCCGCCGCGTTCGGATCATCCGCCTCGTCGCGATCGACCCCGGCCGGCTCCTCCACGGCTGCGCCCTTGTCATCGTCCTTGTCGTCGTCCTTCTCGTCGACCTCGTCCGCGTCGGTGTCCTTGTCCTTGGTTGCGGCCTTCTCGTCCTTCGTCCCGCCGTCCTTCGCGGCGTCCGCGGGTTTGTCGATGTAGCGGTGCACCGTGTTGATGAGAAGCACCCGCGCCGCCTGTGCATCGAACACGGAGAGCGCGATCGGTAGCGTGCCTGCGTCGTAGAACGAGTGCGGCGCTTCGACGAGGATCGGCCTCGCGCGCCCGGTGCGCATCACGACCACGCCCGCGCCGCGCTTCTTTTTTCGCGCCTCTTCGAGCAGCCACACATCGCCGAGCACCCGCAACGAGAACCCCTCGGGCGCCTTCTTCGGCGGCTCTTTGCGTTCGGTCGCGGCGACGAGCGCGTCGCGCACCCAGGCGGCGTACGCGCGCTCCTCCTCGTTCGTCGGCGCCTTGTACGTCACGGTGCGGCGACCGCCCTTCCGCAGCTTGGCGATCCGCTCTTCGAGCGCCTTCGTCGCTCCTTCGTCCACCTCGGGCATCATGGCGCCGGCCTCCGAGGGGGGACAAGCGGCCGGCGCGGGGGGTGGACTCTTCGGGCAGGACGGCGCCCCGCAGCCGAAGAGCAACGTCGTCGCGAAAAGCCCTGCCCATCGCGCTTTTTTCACAGATCGTCCTCCGACCAAAGCCTCGGCTCGAGGTCTCCCGGCAGCGGCGCCTGGCCGACGAGCACCGCACCTATCCACACGCGATCGACGCTCTCGATCTTGATCGTCCGGAGGCCGGGCTCGAGGTCGTCGCCGATCGGGATCTTCACCTTGGCGAGCCCATCCAGGTTTTTGCGCGCATCCTTCGCCGTGCGCCGCGCCTCCCAGAGCAAGCCCATCCCCGCGTCGCCCGTGCGCCCCGAGAGCTCGCCGCTGCCCGTCGTGATCGACCGGAAAAACGCGCCCTTCTGCCGCACGGGTTTGCCCCCGTCGATGCTGTAGCGGATCTTGAACGGGCGCGTCGACGCCTCGCTGATCACGAAGAGCACGAGCGTGAGCGACTCGCCCGCTCGTTGCCGGAACGTGAACGAGAGCGGCTCGCGCGCGGGCAACTCGAAGACGTCGCGCCGGCGCATGATCGCCCCGCCCTCCCACGGCGCCGCGTCCGCGTACGCGAGCCCGTCGCCGAGCCCCTTCACCTGGATGTCGTGGATGCCGGCCTTGAGGCTCGCCCGGAGCACGCCCGAGAGCGACGCGATCGGCTGCTCGACCATGTTTTGTCCGTCGATCCAGAGCTCGGCCATCTTCCCGAGCCGTGACGGGTGCGCCCGGTAGAGCACCTTCAGCCGCCCACCGCGCTCGCCCGCGTAGCCGATCCCGAGCTTGAGCGGGTTGTCCAGATCGAGCGGCGTCCAGCCATCGTTTGGCAAGAGCTCCTTCGCGGCGATCTCGTACGGCGCGAGGAAGCGGCGTCGGACGGGCGCTTGATCCGGGACGAGCGTGCGCTCGGGCTTCTGGCCGGCCTCGCTCGGCGAAGGCTTTCCCCGGAGCTCGATGCGCACCTGCTCGTAGAGGTCGGCGATGCGGCCCTGGCGCTCGAGCTCGTTCTGGTTCTCGGCGCGGATGGGCGTCCAGGTGCGCACGTCGAACGGCGCGTACCGCCAGATCTCGTCCTCCGCGAGCTGGACGCGGTAAGGCACGCGCAGGATGTCCTCGGGCACGCCGGGATCGAGCACGCGCAGGTGCACGCGCATGTGCGCGTCGCCGAGGATCTCGATCTTCGTGGCGCCCTTCGGGATGCGCAGGATCGCGCGGCGTGGATCGGTCGCGTCGGCCTCGGTCTTGTCGTTCCCTGCGGCGATCGCGCCCTCCGCGGCTTGATCCCGCGGCCGGCCCCAGCGCTCGAACCGCGAGCGCGGCAAGATCTGGCGGAGCTCGGCGCGCTCGTTCGGGCCGGGGCCCCAACGCGCGACGACTGTGCCGGCCATCGAGTCGGGCGCGCCCGCTTCGGGCAGCTCCGCGCGGAGCAGGAGGCCGAGGTACGGCTGCTCCGGCGCCACGCGCGCGAGGACCGGCCGCTCCGGATCGAGCTTCACGTACTTCACGACGCGCACGTCGGGCCGGATCTCCAGCCGATCGCCCTCGAACGGCAGCGCGATGAGATCCCCGATCTGCGCGCGCTCGTACGGTTTCGGAAGGACGAACCGCACGAGGAAATCGTCGCCCTTGCCCTCGACCACGAACGTGCGCGGATTGAGGCGTGACGACGACACGTGGAAGACGCCGTCCTCGGGCACCGTGAGCATCCGCGCGCCGCCGCCGCCGCCCTCGCTGATCGTCACGGGTCGCCCCGGCGGCGCGAGTACGTCCAGCTCGACGGGACCCATCACGTTGATCGCCGCCGCGTGCCGCTCGCCCACGGTGTACCCCGGCACCGTGCCCGCGGCCGCCGGGAAGGGCGTGCGGTAGTTGCGGAGCAAGAGCCGCCGGAGCGAGTAGTCCTTGCCTTCGAGCCCCGCCGCGTCGAGGCGCCGATCCCAGCCGGAGAGCGCGCGGGATCGCGCCGTCTCCGGGAGGTCCTCGAAGCCGAGCGAGGTCATGTCTGACACGACGCGTGATCGGTCCTCGTCGTCGAGGCTCATCTCGTAGAACGTGCGCTCGTACGATCCGCGCCGGTACCTACCTTCCACGCGCGAGAGCACGTCCTTCACCGAGATCGGCAGCCCCCGCATCCGCATCACGCCGCCGTGCGGCAAGAGTTCCGCGGTGGTGATCGTGGTCGTCCGTGGATCGAGCACCCACTCGTCGCCCTGCGCGACCCGCGCGGCGTACTCGCCCGCCGTGGCGCCGTCCTTGTCGTCGCAGGAGAGCCGGCTCTCCAGCTCGAACCGGTGCGTCTGGACGTCCTTGCCGTGCTCGTCGACGAACGTCGTTTCGAATCCGTACGAAAATCTCGCCTTTGGATCACAAACGGTCACGCGGGGCACGAGGGCCCAGGTCGAGACCACGACCGCGTCGATCGACGCGGGCACCTTCACGGCGACGGGTTTTTCCGGGTCGACGCGGTAGGCGAGGATCTCGTCCATCGCCGGCAGCGCGAGGTGGGACGCGGGCGGCGGCGAGGTGAGCGGCCAGAGCAGGGCCGCCCAGCCGAAGAAGAGGAACGCGACGATGAACCATCGGATGATCACGGGCTCTCCGTCACCCGGATGCTGGTCAGGCCCGTCGCGACCGCGCGCCTCACACGGACGATCGAGGTGAGCGGCTTCGGCGCGCGCGGCACCCGCGACGTGCCGAGCGGGACCAGCACGACCTGCCCCGGCTCCGCGACGATCGCCCAGATCCGCCGAGACACTGCATCCCGGACCACCTCGACGTGGCACGCCCGATCGTCCTTGATCGCCGCGCGCAGATCGAACGGATTGTTCTGATCGAGGTAAAGCTCGAAGCTTTCGAGCCGCGCATCCACGTTGCACCGGCTCGCCGCCTCCGCCGTGAAGCTCGGGCAACGCGCCTTTGGGGCCTCCGCCGGGGCCGTGTCGTCTGCGCCCTTCTTCTTCGCCTCCGTCTTCTTCGTCGTGCTCTTCGGCGTCGGCGCCTGCACCTTGCACGCGATGAGCTCGAACGCGCGCGACGCCACGTCCTCCGAGCCGAGATCCACGCCGAGCCGCCCGAGCCGCGGCGTGAGGATGCCGTCGCCCTCGACCGCGGACATCGCCGATCGCAACTCGCCCGACATGTACACGAGCGCGAAGCGACCATCGGCGAACTTGCGCGCGTAGCTCATCGAGAGGTCTGCGGATCCGTTGTACGGCGCGTGCTCGCGCGCCCCGTCGAACATCCCCACGCGCAGACCGAGGTCGCCGAACACCTCCACCATCGGCCGCGCCCACGCGGGCACCTGCTCGCGCCGGATCACTTCACGCCCGAACGAAACCACGAGATCGCCCGTGTAGTCCCGCTCCGGCGCGATGCCCTGCATGCTGATGCCGCTCTTGCCCTCGCCGAGCCAGACCTCGTGCAGGCGCTGGAAGAACGATCGGCGCGACACCCGGCGCCGCGGGTCCGCGAGCCCGCGCGGATCGGCGCCCGGCAGCGCGCCCGCGATCAAGAGCCCGCGCGCCCCGAGCGCGTCGTACAGCGACAAACCTGCGCCGAACGTCCCGATCTCCCAGCGCGGCGCCGGCACCTCGACGAGGATCTCCCCCGGCGCGATCACCTCTTCCTGCTTCTCGACCTTCACGAACAGGCTCGCGTTCCCGCGCCGCCCGCCCGCCTCGTCCTCGACGAGCCCCCACGCCTCGATCTCACCGTCGGGCCGATGCACCCGCACGATCGCGTAGCCGAGCCGCGCCGCCACCGCGCGCTCCCACGCCGTCCACCGAGGCTCCATGTCCGCGTGCGTCATCCGGCGCGCGAGCGTCGCGTCGAAGAGGCGCAGCTCCTCGATCGTCGGCCCGCGATACCCTGCCGTCCCCACCGACGTCAGCGCGACGACCCGGCCTACGAGCTCCTGCCGCAGCCCGCCCGACCACACCTCGACCTCGCGCGCGCCGAGCAGCGATCCCCCGACCTCCTCCGCGAGCGAGAGCGGCACGCGCAGCGTCGGCGCGTTCGACCACGGCCGCTGCGACGCGCCCTGGATCGGCGCCCTCCACGACAACGTCACGTCCGCGCCGAGCATGCGCCCGAGCGCCATCACGTCGAAGCCCTCGGGCACCGAGCCGACCGCGCTCACGCCCGGCGCCGCGTCCCCGCCCGCCTCGACCACGAGCATCTGATCCAGCCCGAGCCGCTTTCCGAGCTCCGCCGCAAACGCCTCGTCGAGCGCCCGTTGTCCCTCGTGCCGCGACAGCAGCACGATCGCCCGCGCCCCGAGCGCCTCCGCCGCCGCGTGCGCGAGCGCGGGCAGCGCGGAGCCCGGCCCCTCGGGCGAGGCGAGCACGAGAAACCCTCCTCGACGCGCGACGAGCCCCGGCGTCGACTTCGGCCGCACCGCGAAGCGCGGCGCCGGCGTCACGTCGTCCGGGTCGAGCTCCGCCGCGTGCGGCCGCGCCACCACCCAGCCGCCCTTCTCCTCGCGCATCACCAAGAGGCCCGCGGTCTTCGCGGCCGTCAGCGTCCGCGGCGAGACTTCCTCTCCGCCGCGTGTGACCGTGAAACCGTCGACCTCGGTCGCGACCTCGAGCGCGACCTCCACCGCCGCGATCCCCGCCGATCGCTCCGCCGCGGGCCTCGGCCTCGGTCCGGTGTCGCCTAGCGTGAGCTCGTACGGCACGCTCGCGTCGCCCGAGATCATCGCGATCTCCGAGATCGCGGCGCGCGGCACGAGCAGCCCCTCGGCCTTCATGAGCCCGTAGCCGATCCCGTTGCCCACGAGGAACGCGGTGATCGACACCTGCAGCGTCGGCATGACGACGATGCCGATGTGGTCCTTGTTCCACATCTTCACCGCCAGGAGACTCGGCAAGAGATAGCCGAATCCGAAGTAGTCGATCATCGGCACACCCGGCCAAAAGTAGGCCAGGACGAACCCGAGGATGACCTTCACGAAGAAGCCCGTGATGTAGCACATGAGCATGCGCCGCGGGCCGACGATGAGCATGCGCGAGAAGGGCGGGACGCTCATCAAGAACTTCGATGCGCCGTACACGAGCAGCGCTTCGACCGTCGTCGTGACGAGCTTCAGCGGCTCGTAGCACGCGACCGCGAGCAGCCCCGGCACGAGGATGCCGTTGTAGTCCCAGCCGTACCGGACGTTGTTCCGCGCGCCGAGCAGCGCGCCGATGACGAGGATGATCTGCGCCTTCGGCGACTCGAGGAACTTGATCGAGAGGCTCTCGTTGATGACCTGGAAGCGCGAGACCGAGAGGTTCGTCGTGCGCAGGAGCAAGACGAGCAAGATCCAGGTCAGTACCGTGACGAACCCGACGCGCGGGAACGCCTTGATGATGCCTGCGTTCCAGAACGTGTTCGACACGAGCGGCACGAGCACGAGCCCCACGCTGTAGAGCTCGCGCGAGTGTGCGAAGCCGTATTGCGCTTCGATGCGCGGCACGATCACGCCCTCGAAGAGCAGCCGCACGAGCACCGCGCCGACGATGAACAGGTAGAAGCGCTCGCGTCCGAACGCCGCCGACCACGCGCCGAGGTGCGTCACCCATCGCCCCACGCCCGCGACGAGCCAGTACGTCACGACCGACTCGATCACGATGAAGATCGCGGTTGCGGGCGCGGCGATGAAGATCGTCGCGAGGTAGCCGGGGACGACGAGGCCCGCGTAGGTCCAGCCGAAGAGCTCGGTCAACACCGTCCCGATCACGAGGCCGATGAGCACGGCGACGTGCAGGCTTCGATCGAGACCGTTGGGCGGGAGGACGGCGAGAGAGGCCAGCATGGACTCGCGGCTTGGGAGCTACGGCGCGAAGGAACGATGATCTTCGCGCCGGCCGGGCCGCGCTGTCGAGTTAACGCATGATCCTGGATCAGGGGAGGGTGAGCGCGAGCCCCATCGCGTTCGGCGCGCCCCATCCCGTCGGATAATCCCATCCCGTCTTGGGCAGTTTGTTGGCTGGCGTGGTGCCGTCCGGATCCGTCACGGTAATGTCGCGGAACGTCGCCTTGACGGCCGCGTTCGAGTACAGGATCGAGTTCAACCATCCGGCCTGCGGCAGGTTGTTCGCCGCGCGGTAGTGGTTCACGACGGCCATGATCCCGCCGAAGACCGGCGACGAGAACGACGTCCCGCCGTAGCCGCTCTTCCACTCGCTGAGGTAGTAGATGAAATAGCCCGCGTACTGCGAGGCGTGGACCGCGAGGTCCGCCGTCGCTCGGCGCGGCGGCGTGGTGATCTCGACGTTCGTGACGTACGGCGTTTGCCAGTCGGGCATGAGGAACGAGAGCGAGTCGCCGCAGCCCGAGGCGTACCAGTTCGTCTCCTGCTGCAACGTTCCGTTCGCGTTCCAGAAGAGCCGCGTGCCGCCGACGGCCGTGACGTATGGGCTCACCGAGGGCGTATCGGCCTGCGCCGAGTCGCCCGTCGCGGCCATGACCGTGATGCCGAGCGCCGCCGCTTGCATCGCCGAGTCGTGGTACTGGATGCGCACGGGCGCCGGCTCGGAGTCTTCGCGGTGCGCGAACGAGTCGGTGATGATCGAGACCTCGTTGCGGCCGATCGCCTCGTTGAACGTGTAGACCATCGACGTGTTGCGCGCGTCGTGGCCTGCGTAGACCATCAGCGTCGCCCCCGGCGCGATCGCGCCGGCCCACTCGATGTCGAGCGTCGTCTCGATGTACCGCGTCGAGGGCGGCTCCATCGTGTACGTGACCACCGGATCGTCGCGGATGATCGCGAAGGACTGCCAGAACGACTGCAAATCCTTGTACCGGAACATCGCGCCGACCGTGACGCCGAGCTTCACGCCCTGGCCGCGGTAGCCCATGCCGTAGAGCTGATCGACGCCGTAGGCCTTGGCGATCTTCGCGGGCGACTGCCGGTTTGTCGGCACGCTCTGCGGCTGCACCATGATGCCGCCGCCCTCGGGCGTGAGCGGGGTCTTGTCGGCCGCGAAATCAGCGGTGATCACGCCGCCGATCCGCTGCGCCACCCAGAGCGGCACCTTGAGCGGCTCGAGCGTGCCGTACACGTCGATCGGCGGGTTGCCTTGCTGCGGGTTCTCGCGCTCGAAGACGTGCAGCGTCGTCTGGAAGACCTCGTTGAACCTCGAGACCTTGCCCTGGAACTCGATGAGCAGGCGGTTCGTCGCGACGTACGGCACCGTGAAGCCCTCGGATTCGAGCCAGAGCTTGACGAGGTGCACATCGGCCGCGGGCGGCGCGTGCTGCGCCATCCACGCGTCGGCCGTCATGTAGTCCCGGAACATCGGGTGGCCCGGGTCGTAGATGTGCGAGATCGTCTCTTGGAGGAGCGCCTTGTCCCGCATCGGGAAGGCGATCAATGAGCGGAACTCCGCGTTCGGGTTGGCCGGGCCGAGGTCCATGTAGACGCCCGGCAGCGGGTTCGGGATGCCGTCGATGCTCGTCACGGGCTCGAGCTCGGCGTCCGTGAAATCGGGGAGCGCGTCGGGCAACTCGCCCGCGTCCGGATCACCACCGCCGCCTGCGCCGCTCGACGAGCTGGACGAGCTGCTGCTGGACGAGCTGCTGGACGAACTCGACGAGCTGCTGCTGCTGGACGAACTGCTGGACGAGCTCGACGAGCTGCTGGTGGACGGGCCCATGCCGCCGACGCCGCCTTCGCCGCCGGTACCGCCCTGGCCACCCGTGCCGCCGACGCCGCCTTGTCCGCCGACGCCGCCTTGCCCGCCGTCGCCGCCTTGTCCCCCTTGTCCGCCGATGCCGCCCTGACCGCCGATGCCGCCGGCGCCGCCTTGGGCGGTCGAGCCTGCGGTGCCGCCGGGAGGCGTCTCTCCAGAGCCTCCGCTGCAGCTAGCTGCGGCGAACGCGGTGCCGTTGACAAGGGCGAGCAGCGCGAGCACCCGCGCTGTGGTGGAGGAAGGGAATCGCAAGGACAGCATGGTGGGCGATGCTCCCTCCATGCGAGGAAAAAATCCACCAATTCCGGGTGATGTGCAGCACGCGTTCCGGGCGGAACCCTACTCAAATATCCGGAAACGAAGCAATATTCGGACGCCGTCGAGAAATGGGCGCCTGGGCGATGTGCCTGGTACCATCGAGGACCGGGCCACGGTTCCGCCCACGCAACCAGGACTTTGAGGTATAAAGGCCGTGCTGCGTGAGGCCTGGAGACATCGAAGGCGAGGACTCCAGACCGCAACGAGAAAGCCCGTGGGGGCAACCTGGAGCAAGCCGGTCGATTTTCCAGGATCGAGAAAGTGCAACGATCGACGTTCCCACAGCGAGACGGGTGAGCTTTGCCGGGCATCGGTCCGGTGGCAGGAAAATTGCCGCACAAGCTGAACCCGTTACCCCTCGATGCGAAGTTTCGCCCGACGCCTGCTCGAGAGCCGCAAGATACCGAAGCCGTTCCGCGCCCCGCGGCCGATGGCGTTCGAGAAGGATCGCTCGCGCCTCTCGAGCCGCGCCCGCCTCGAAGCGACGGCGATCCTGGTCGCTGGGATCACGGCCGCGGTCGCGCCGCTCGGCTCCGCCGACGACGAGGCGCGTGAGCTCACCCTGCGCGCGATCGCAGGCCGGAGCCCCTCGTCGCACGTGCTCGTCGTTCATGCCTCGCCCGAGACGCTCGCCGAACGAGACTGCCTCGGCGCGCTCTCCGAGCTCGTCGTCGACGGCCACGCGCGTGGCGTGCTCCTCGTGCCGCCGCTCGACGCGTTTTGTGTGAGCCGCAAACAACCGGCCGCCGAGCCGGCCGCGTCGATCCAGGCGCTCCCGCCGGGGATCGTGCGGCTCGGCGCGCACGGGACGGCCGTCGGCTTTGCGGCGCCGCCCGCGGATCGGCCGGCGCTCGCCGCGCTCGGGATCGCGGAAGCGCCGTGGATCGTGCCCGCGCCGGCCGAGAGCGTGCCCAAGGTCTCGCTCGCCGACGTCGCGGCCGGACGAACGCCGCTCTCCGTCGCCGCCGGGCGCGTGGTGATCGCCGCGCTCGACTCGCCGTTCGAACCACGCACGAGCTCCGCGGGCGCGCCCGAGATCTCGATGGGCACCCACGTGGCCTCCGCGCTGGGCGGCCTGCTCGACGGCGGCGCGAGGCGCGAGGCGCCGCGGTGGATCAGCGCGCTCGTCGCGTCGCTCTCGGTCTTGATCCTCGCCTTCGTTCGGCGGGTCGCGTCCATCAAGGCTTCGCTGATCGTGCTCGGCGTGTGCCTGCTGGCGACGACCCTCGGGCAAGCGATCCTTGCGGCTTCGATGGTGCGGGGCCTCTTGCCGGCGGCGAGCCTCGCCTCGGGCATCCTCGCGGGCGCGATCGTCGCGCTCTCGCTCGACCTCTCCGGCTGGCGACGCGCGGTCGCGCGCACCTCGGATCTGCTCGGCCGCGAGGGCATCTTCCGCCGCGTGCAGACCGAGCCCGATTCGGTCTTCTGGCCTCGCCTCGGCCGGCTCGCGGGGCGCCTCTTCCCGGCGGACTTCGTGCTCGTCGCGGAGCTGCCGTCTTCGCAGTGGCACCTCAAGTTTTGGGACGACGGCGACGTCGGCGAGCACCTCATCGGCGAGCGCCGCCGTGACGTGCGCCGCAGGCCGTACATCAACGAGCACGGCGTGGCCGCGCCGCACGTGGTGACGGATTACCTGAAGAACCCCGGCGAGCCCTCGCTGGTCGTGCCGCTCATCGCGCTCGGCGAAACGGAAGGCTACGTGTTCCTGTGCGGCCCGAAGGCCGAGGCCGCGTTCGCCAAGGTGCCCGAGCGCCTCGAACGGCTCGCGCGCGAGCTCGCGCTCATCGCGCGCAGGCGCCGCCTCGGCAGCCTGGGCGAAGGCGAACCCCTCTCTGGATCGCGCCTGCTCGACGCGCCCTTGCCTCCCTCGGAGCGCCTCGTGCAGCGCGCGGACGTCGCGGCGAAGGAGATCGCCACGTTCGGCGAGGTGCTGCGCAGCTCTCCCGTCGGCCTCTTTTATGCGGACGCGCTCGGCGACGTGCGCCTCGCGAGTCGCGAGCTCAACCGCTGGCTCGGCGCGCGCGGCGTCTCGGTCCCGCCCGAGTCGGCCGACGGCGCGCTCCCGCCCGGCTCGATCCACCTGAGCCAGATCCTCGTCGCGCTCACGGGTTGCACGGCGGAGGAGGCGGCGACGAACATGGCCGAGGTGCTGCAGAGCGAGTCGGGCATCACGGGCCGCAGCCAGCCGGGCACCACGCCGACGTTTGTCTTGACGGTCCGCGCCCTGCGGCAGAAGGCGGACGGCTTCTCCTCGATCGTCGGATACGTCGCGTCGGTCGTGGAGCAGCCCGAGGACAAACCCACGAACGTCCGCGCGCTCGCGACGGCGCCGACGCACGATCCGCTGAGCGCGTTCCCGCTCTCGGAGGTGATCGCGCAGGCGGTGGCGGGCACGGCGCGGGCGACGGCGCGGCAGGTGAAGATCGAGCCCATGCGGGGCATGGGCCACGTGATCGGGCACAGGTCCGCGCTCGAGCGGGCGCTCGAAGCGTTCATGATCGAGGCGGCGGGGCAATCGCCGTCGGCGCAGCCGCCGGTGATCTCGGTGCGCGAGACGAGCACCGCGGTCGAGCTCTCGATCCTCGACTGGAGCCTCGGCTTTGGCCTGCCCGAATCGGCGCTGCAGCGCGTGCTCATCGCGCCGGGCGCGGCGCCGCCGGGGCTCGAGGTGCTCGGGCGGCTGATCATGTCGATCGAGGACAGCCACGGCGCCGTGCAAATTCGCAGCGAGGACGGATGGGGCCTCACGCTGGTGGTGAGCCTGCTCCGCGCCAAACCTCGGGTGAAGGTGGCGGTGGGCGAGGGGGGCGCGAGCGCGGTGGACAACGTCGTGGCGCTCGGCCGCAACACGGCGAAGTAGGACGACGCTCGGCGGGGTGCGGACGACATGGGCGTCCGTCCCTTCCATCGCTCCCCCATTGCGGTTCGCGGGCGACGTGTGTCATCGTCGGATCATGCGCGTCGCCGTTTCTTTCCTGCTTCTTGCTTGCCCGCTCGTGATCGCGGCTGGGTGCTTTGGTGGTGGGGGGATCGATGCTCCGCCCCCGGAGCCGAGCGGCTCGGGCGCGACGGGCGGAACCGGCGGCGCAGGTGGGGGCAGCGGCGGCGCCGGCATGGGTGGGGACGCGAGTTCGTCGGCGGGCGGCTCGGGCGGGGGTTCGGTGGCGTGCCCCGACATCCCAAAGACGCCGACCATGGTGATGGTGCAGGCTCCGAACGGGGGACCGTCTTATTGCGTCGACAGCACCGAGGTCACGAACCTCCAGTACCTCGAATGGGTGGAGACGAAGCCGACGGTGGTGCAGCCTGCGCAATGCGAGGGGAACACGACGTTTGCCCCCTCGAAGGCACCGTCGAAGGACAGCCTGCCGGTCGCGGACGTGGACTGGTGTGACGCGTTCGCGTTCTGTGCTGCGCACGGCAAGCGTCTTTGCGGCCAGATCGGCGGGGGGGCGCTGCCGTTCAACGAATCCGCCGGCAATCCTGCGAAGAGCCAATGGCACAACGCCTGTACGGGCGGGGGCGAGAAGGACCACCCCTACGGTGACGCGTACGATCCGATGGCCTGCAATGGCCAAAAATCCGAGCACGGCGACGTCGTCCCGGTCAAGAACCTGCCGACGTGCGAGGGCGGGTTCCCGGGGATCTTCGATATGAGTGGGAACGTGTGGGAGTGGGAGGATTCCTGCGACGAGACGCCCAGCGACATGCCCGCGGAAAACCCCTGCCGGCGCCGCGGAGGCAGCTACACGAGCTTGGACCACGACATGGATTGCTCCTCCGCGAGCGCGACCGTGGCGCGCGGGTATAGCAACCAGAACACCGGCTTCCGCTGCTGCGCCGACCTGCCCTGACGCCTTTCGGCGTTCAGCCGATCCGGATCTTCTTCTTCAGCGCGGCGAGCTCGTCGTCGATCTCGGGGTTCGACGGCTTGCCGTCCTTCGAGATCGTCCCGCCGCCTTCGAGTTGCGCGAACTTCGACTCGAGCTCCACGTCGGACATCCCGCCTCCGCGGAGCGCGTCGTCGAGCTCGCGGGCGGCGGCCACCTCGGCGACCTTGCCCTCGATCTTGTCTTCCATGCGCCGGAACTCGGCGAACGCGCCGCCCGAGCTGCCTCGCGCCCCGAGCCCTTCGGCCCCGCCGCCGGCCTTCGCCTGCTGGAGCTGCGAGGCGATCGTCCCTTTGCGCGCTTCGAGCTCCTGCTGCTTCTGCTCCATGCGCTCGAGCTCGCGCTTCATGTTCAGCGCGGCCGCGCGTTGCTCGGCGCGCAGCGCTTCGGCGCGGTCTCGTTCGGCGATGATGCGCTTCTTCTGCACGAGCGCCTCGCGCGCGAGCGACTCGTCACCGGCCTTCAGGGCGAGCTCGGCGCGCCGCTCCCACTTCGCCGTATCGGCGTCGATCTCGTCGACCTTCTTGCGCAGCACCTTCTCGGCCGCCACTGCCTCGACCAGCTCCTTGCGCGCCGCGCGGATCTGGTCCTTCATCTCCTCGACGATCAAATCGACCGATTTCTTCGGGTCTTCCGCCTTGTCGAGGAGCGCGTTGACGTTGCTCGAGATGACCTTGCCCATCCGGTCGAAGATGCCCATGGGGCAAAGGTGCCTCGCCTTGCGGCCGGAGTAAAGTCACCCCAACGTGGGGAGGCTCCGGTCGGCCCCCCTCGAACCCCCGAACCCCCGCGCGGCGCAGCTTCCCTTCGTTCCGCTGCTTCGCGCGCTTCGAGCGGGAGGGGGGTTCGTAGGGTCCCGTGTCGACGCCGGACGAGAGGACCTCACCACTTCTCGATCCACGGGCGGAGATCGAGTTCGAACGTCCACGCGTCGCGCGGCTGGTTGTGGAGGTGCCAGTAGTTCTCCGCGATGTGGTCCGGGTCGAGGATGCCGCCCTCGTCCTTCTTTGCATAAAGCGCGGGCAGGTTGTCGCGGATGAAGGCGGTGTCGATCGCGCCGTCGACGATGACGTGCGCCACGTGAACGCCCCGCGGACCGAGCTCACGCGCCATGCTCTGCGCGAGGGCGCGCAGCGCGTGTTTGGCCCCGGCGAACGCCGCGAAATTTGCGGAGCCGCGCACGCTCGCGGTCGCGCCCGTGAAGAGCATGGTCCCGCGCCCGCGCGCCACCATGCGCTTGGCCACTTCGCGCGCCGTCAGGAACCCGCCGAAGCAGGCCATCTCCCAGATCTTCATGTACTTGCGGGAGGTCTCGTCGAGGATGCTGCACGGGACGTTCGCGCCCACGTTGAAGACGTAGACCTCGATGGCTCCGATCTCCCGCTCGATGCGCTCGACCGTCGCGATGACGTCGTCCTCCTTGCGTGCGTCGCAGCCGATGGCGTGCGCGCGCCCGCCGTCCGCGGCGATGGCGTCGACGAGCGGCGAAAGCTTCTCCGCGTTGCGACGCGACACGCACGTGATGAAGCCTCCCCGCGCGAAGCGGCGCGCGATGGCGCCACCCGTGCCGTCGCCGGCGCCTACGATCCATGCAGCACGGTCGCTGCTGCAGGTCACGTCATGCCCGTCGCTCGTCGAGTTCGTGTTCATAGGATGAACATCATATGATGCACATCATCTGACTGGCAAGGTCAAGGACGACGCTCGCGCGGAGCGCCTCCACGAGAAAGCATGCAATGGGGGCTATGCGAATGCTCGCTCGGCCATTCGCTATGTTGTGTGAAGGCTGGGAAAGGATCGGCGGAATGGAATGCCATCCCGCCCGATGATGATTGTGCCGCGATAAACGCGGGGGTCGGCCCGCTCGGAGCCTCCCCCGCCGCGACCGACTACGCCGTCGTCTGGACCGTCGTCGCAGCGCCTTCGGCGAGCGCTGCCTGCGCGGCTGCGAGCCGGGCGATCGGCACGCGCAGGGGCGAGCACGACACGTAGTCGAGCTTCACCCGCTCG
The DNA here is from genome assembly GCF_029946465.1 of Polyangium sorediatum. Classification (NCBI taxonomy): domain Bacteria; kingdom Pseudomonadati; phylum Myxococcota; order Polyangiales; family Polyangiaceae; genus Polyangium; species Polyangium sorediatum. The sequence goes on along the minus strand of NZ_JARZHI010000003.1, from coordinate 345,699 downwards.
AAGAACCGGATCGAGGCCGGGTCGCCGCCATGCTCGCCGCACACGCCGAGCTCCAGGTTTGCCCGCGTCTTTCGGCCGCGCTCGCATGCGATTGCCACGAGCTCGCCCACGCCTTCCGTATCGAGGCTCGTGAACGGGTCTCGCGGCAGGATGGCCGCCTCCACGTAGGCCCCGAGGAATTTCCCGGCGTCGTCGCGCGAGATGCCCATCGTGGTCTGCGTCAAATCATTCGTGCCGAAGCTGAAGAACTCGGCCTCCTCGGCGAGCTCGGCGGCGCGCAGGGCCGCGCGGGGCAGCTCGATCATCGTGCCGAACAGGTACGACACCGACCGGCCCTTTTCGGCGAACACCTCGCTCGCCACCCGCTCGATCGTCGCTTTGGCCAGCGCGAGCTCCTTCCGCGTCATGGCCAGCGGAATCATGATCTCGAGCTTCGGGGCCGTGCCTTTCGCGGCCACCTCGCACGCGGCCTCGAAGATCGCGCGGGCTTGCATCTCGTTGATCTCGGGGAACGTCACGCCGAGGCGGCAGCCACGGTGGCCGAGCATCGGGTTCAGCTCGTGGAGCTCCTCCACCTTCCGCACGAGCTCTGCCGGCCGGACCTTCATCGTCGCCGCGAGATCCTCGATCTGCTTGCGCTCTTGCGGCAGGAACTCGTGCAGCGGCGGATCGAGCAGGCGGATCGTCACGGGCAAGCCCGCCATTTCCTGGAAGATCGCGGTGAAATCCTCGCGCTGGTAGGGCAGGAGCTTCGCGAGCGCTGCTTTTCGTGCGTCCACGTCGCGGGCGAGGATCATTTCCCGCACCGCCGCGATACGTTTGTCGTCGAAGAACATGTGCTCGGTGCGGCAGAGGCCGATGCCCTCGGCTCCATACGAGCGGGCCGTTCGCGCGTCCGCGCCCGTGTCCGCGTTCGCCAGCACCTTCAGCCGCCGCGACGTATCGGCCCAGCGCATCAGCTCCTCGTACTCCGCCGACAGCGAGGCCGGCGCCGTCGGGATCGCGCCGAGGTAGACCGAGCCGGTCGCGCCGTCGAGCGTGATCACGTCGCCGCCCTTCACGCTCACCGTGTCGGTAGGCCGGCCGAGCTCGTCGTAAATCGTCACGGTCATCGTGGCCGTCTCGTAGCTCACGGCGACCGCCGAACAGCCTGCGACGCAGCACTTGCCCATGCCTCGCGCGACGACCGCCGCGTGGCTCGTCATGCCGCCGCGCGCCGTCAAAATGCCGTTCGCGGCCTTCATCCCGTGGATGTCCTCGGGCGACGTCTCGGCGCGCACGAGGATCACGGGCAGGCCTTGCGCTGCCTTTCGTTCCGCCTCGTCCGCGTGGAAGACCACCTGCCCGCTCGCCGCGCCCGGGCTCGCCGGCAGACCCTTCGCCAGGAGCTTTTTCGGCGCCTTCGGGTCGATCGTCGGGTGCAGGAGCTGCTCGATCGACGCCGGGTCGACGCGCATCACGGCCTCGCGCTGATCGATGAGCCCCTCCTTCGCCATCTCCACGGCGATCCGCACGCCCGCTCGCCCCGTCCGTTTCCCGTTCCGCGTCTGGAGCAGGTAGAGCTTGCCCGACTGCACGGTGAACTCGAGGTCCTGCATGTCGCGGAAGTGCTTCTCCAGCCGCTCCTGCGTGCGCACGAGTTCCGCGTAGGCCTCGGGCATGCGCACCTCGAGCGAGCCTTCGTCGTTGCCTTGGCCCTTCGCGATCGGGTTGGGCGTGCGAACGCCGGCCACGACGTCCTCGCCTTGCGCGTTCGGCAGCCACTCGCCGAAGAAGCGCTTCTCGCCTGTCGACGGGTCCCGCGTGAATGCCACCCCCGTGCCGGAGTCTTCGCCCAGGTTTCCGAAGACCATCGCTTGCACGTTGCACGCCGTGCCCCACGCCTCGGGGATCTCGTGCATCTTGCGGTACGTCTTGGCGCGGTTGTTGTTCCAGCTCCGGAAGACCGCGACGATCGCGCCTTCGAGTTGCGCCCACGGATCGTCGGGGAACGGCGATCCCGTCTCCTCCTTCACGATGCGGCGCTGCTCTTTCACGAGGGAGCGCAGCGTCTCCTCGTCGAACATCGAGTCGGGCAGCTTTCGCTGGAGCTCGGCCACCGTGAGCCTTTGGGCCTCGACCATCCCGCGCGCAGCGGCGGCCTTGCGCCGGGCGATCTCCAGCGCGTCGTCGAAGCGCTTCCGATGCAACCCGAGCACGACGTCCGCGTACGTCACGATGAACCGGCGGTAGGCGTCGAGGGCGAAGCGGGGATTTTGGGTGCGAGCGCCGAGCCCGGCCACGATCGCCTCGTTCAGGCCGAGGTTCAGGATGGTGTCCATCATGCCGGGCATCGAGGCGCGGGCGCCGGAGCGGACGCTCACGAGCAGCGGGTTTTCCGGGTCGCCGAAGCGGGTGCCGACGATCTCCTCCACCCGACGGATGGCCGCGCGAGCCTCGTCGAGGAGGCCTTCCGGGATCTGCTCCCCGGAGGCGAAGAAGGCCGTGCAGACCTCGGTGGTGATCGTGAAGCCAGGCGGCACGGGGATGCCGAGCCGGGTCATTTCGTGGAGACCTGCGCCCTTGCCGCCGAGGAGCGGCTTCTGGGTTCCGTCGCCGTCGGCCTGACCGCCGCCGAAGAAATAGATGCGCTTCGCCATGGCGGCTTCCTTCCATGTTTGGGGTGACGGGCGCAAGAAAAGTTTTCGAAACACGCAACCGCTGGCGGCTTCCGGAAGATGTACGTGCATGGAAAACCAGCCAGAGGTAGGCTCGGACGCTCCCATGTCCTCCACCTTCAAACGCCGCTAGCGTGCGACCGTCGCCGACCTGCTCGCGATCCCGCCTGAGGAGCGAGTTCACGAGATCATCGACGGCGAGCTCGTCCACAAGGCGGCTCCCACGGGCGAGCACGGCGACGCGCAATCTGCGGTCGTCGCGCGTCTCAAAGGACCGTTCCAGCGCCGTCCTTCCGGCGGCGCGTTTCCTGGCGGATGGTGATCTACACCGAAGTCGAGGTGGAGTTCGCCTAAACGCAGGTCTCCTCGTGATCGCGGCCGGCCGTGACGCGTGCGTGCGGGCCGAGCCTTTCGAGGCCGTCGAGCTCTCGGTCGGCGCGTTGTTCGGCGGCGACGACGACGACGCCGTGGAAGGGTTCCCCGGCGAGCGATAACGTCCCTCGAAATCGGGGCCGAAGACCCACCGTTTTCGCTCCGAGGGCTGGCCGACGCTCCGCCCTTGGGGCGAAAACGTGCGCTTTACATTATTTAACCCACTGTCCCTCGGGTCGTGAGATGTAGCGGACCGGCGATGAAACGCGCGTCCTTGAAGCCCCCCCTTATCTTCTCGGCCTTCCTTCTTCTTGCCGCCCCCCCTGCGCGCGCCGACGAACCCCCGAAGCCCGCGCCCGCTCCACCTGCCGCAGCTCCCCCTGCGGCGCCCGTCCTCGTCCCGCCTCGTCCGCTCGCTGCGCTCGAGGCCGCTTATCCGACGGAGCCGGGCCTCACGGGCGAGGCGGACGTCGTGCTCGACGTCACCGTCGCCGCGGATGGCAGCGTCAAGGAGGCGCGTATCGTCTCCGGGGACGCGCCTTTCACCGACGCCGCGTCCGGCGCCGCGCCCGACTGGCGTTTCGAGCCGGCCACGCGCAACGGCAAGCCCATCCCCGCGCGCATCCGCGTCCTCGTCCACTTCACGCCCCCGGCGCCGCCTGCCGAGGAGGAGACCCCTCCCGCGGCCGAGGAGGGCGCTCACCCGAAGGACGGCACCCCCGGCAAAAAGCCGACCGCGACGCCGAAGCCGGCGGGCCCTGCGCCCATCGAGGTCCTTGCTCTCGGCGAGCGCCGCGCCGCCGGGACCTCCTCGCTCGGCCGCGCCGAGGTCCGCGTCTTGCCGGGCGCGTTCGGCGATCCTTTCCGTGCGATTGAATCGCTCCCCGGCGTCACGCCCATTTTCTCGGGTTTGCCCTTCTTCTACATTCGCGGCGCACCTCCCGGCAACGTCGGGTATTTTCTCGACAACGTCCGCGTCCCTTATCTGTATCACCTCGCCCTCGGCCCTTCGGTCGTCAATCCGGCGATCGTGGACCGGGTCGACCTCTATCCCGGCGGTTACCCTGCGCAATTCGGTCGTTTTGCCGGCGGCATCGTCTCCGGCGAGACGACCAAGCCGAAGGGCGAGCTCCACGGCGAGGCGAACATTCGCGTGTTCGACGCCGGCGCCATGGTCGAGGCCCCGATCGGCGACCGCGCCACCGTCATGGCGGGTGGCCGATTCTCGTACACCGCGGCCGCGCTCTCCCTGCTCGCGCCCGACACCACGCTCAATTATTGGGACTATCAGGCCCGCGCGACCTTCGACGTCACGCCCACGGATCGGCTGACCCTCTTCGCCTTTGGCGCCCACGATTACCTCGGCGCCAAGGTCGACGACGTCGAGCAGGGCCTCTTCGACGTGCAGTTCCACCGGATTGACCTCCGTTACGACAAGGACGTCAGCTCGCGCACGCGCTTGCGCCAGGCCGTCTCGTTCGGCTACGACCGGACGGCCATCGGCGGGCAGGAGGGCATTTTCGCGCGTGATTTCCTCCTTTCAGCCCGGACCCAGATCCTCCACCGCCGGAACGAATCCATGCTCTTCCGGGCCGGCGTCGACGCGAATTTCGATTATTACGATCTCATCGTGGGGGGCGACGCGAACGAAGAAGAAGCCGAGACCCAGCAGTCGTTCCTCGACCAGTTTTTTCCGCCGCGCCAGGACATCGCGGTCGGATTTTACGCGGACGCCGTCCTCGACGCGGGCCGCGGCGTCGAATTCACCCCCGGCGCGCGCGTCGACTTATGGGGCTCGGGCGGCGTCACTGCGATCAGCGCCGACGTTCGGCTCGCCATGAAGGTCCCCATCGTGCCCCGGTTGAAGCTCGTCTCCGCCATGGGCCTCGCCCACCAGCCGCCCGGGTTCGTCTTGCCCGTCCCTGGCCTCTCCATTGGCAAGCTCGCCGGTGGCCTTCAGCGCAGCGTCCAGACGAGCACCGGCCTCGACGTCAAATTGCCGTTCGGCTTCGAGGCCACGGGTACGTTTTTCCTCAATGGATTCTTCAACATGTCCGACGCGCTCGATTCGGTCGGCCGCACGGTCAACGGAGGCGGTCCGGGGGGGCCGGGCGGAGGCCCCGGCGGCCCGGGGGGCCCGGGCGGCGCGCCGCCCCAGGACGACGACGACGGATCGAGTGTGATCAGCGATCGATCGCTCGGCACCGCGGTGGGGCTCGAGATCTACATCCGCCGCAAGCTCACCGAGCGGCTCGGCGGATATATTTCGTACACGCTCTCCCGATCGTCGAGGAGCATCGGTTTTTCCTCGGGCCCAGCGCAATTCGATCGAACCCACGTCCTGAATGGCGCGGTCTCCTGGGAAGCCGGCAAGGGATGGCGCCTCGGCTCGCGCGTCGTCTTCTACACGGGTTTGCCCATCGCGGCCGCGGATGCGGCGATATGGGGCAAGAGCCGCACCGATCCGTTCTTCCGCATCGACGCGCGCATCGAGAAGCGCTGGAACTTGAAGAAGCGTGGCTGGGTCTCGTTCGTGATCGAAATGCTCAATGCGACGCTCAGCACCGAGCAAACGGGCGTGAGCTGTGGCCCGACGGAATGCGAGCCCCAGGAAATCGGCCCCGTCACCGTGCCGAGCATCGGCGTCGAGGGCGGCCTCTAGTCACTTCACCTTGCAGCGCGCCCCCGCCCCCGCCGCGGGCCGACCATACGGGACCTTCGGCCCCTTCGGCTTGACATACACCGCGCCGCCCGGCCCGGGCCGCGGCACGACCGCCCCCGAGGCCTGCGGGCGGCCCGACGGCAGCTCCTCGATCGTCAGCACCACGTCGGCCCCGTCCTGCTCCACCGCCGCGATGCTGGGCCTTCGCGGCGCGTCCTCGGCCACCCCGGGGCAAGACACGCCCTTGCCGCTCACCGCGACCACGGCCACGTCCCCGCCGAGCTTCGGCACCTCGGCTTGCCACAGGAGGCGCGGATCCCCCGGCTCTCCGACCACGACGGCGAGGCACGAGCACGTCGCCTCGTGGGGCGAGTCCTTCGCGATCATCACGTCGTGACGCACCCGTTTTTCGGTGGGGGGCGTCGTGATCGCCCCGGTGAGCGGCGCGGGCGCCTGCTCGGGCTCGCTCAGCGTCTCCGTGCGGCGGAGCGGCTGGCCCGTGGGATCTCCGAGATCCTGGGACCAGCCGGAGTTCGCCGCCGACGTTTGTTCGCCGCCGCAGCCGATCGAAAGCGCGAGCACGACGATGGTCGAAAGGGAAAGGAGAGCCTTCCGCATACCCCTTCAGAATCGCACCCCCGACGGGGAGGCGACAAGAAAAGTTACGGCGGAGGCGACATTTCGCAGAGAAAGCCGCGTTTTTCGCCGCAGCCCCGGTCGTCGAAGAACGACGCGGTCCCGGGCGACGCCGAGAGCATCACGCAGTCCTGTTTGTTGCCCTGATCCCCGGGCAGCGCGTCCTTCCACGCCGTGAACCCCCACGGCTCCCCGTTCGACCACGAGAACGCGCCCTCTTGCTGCGCGTCCGTCCCGCCGATCCATACGTCGCCCGACACCACGCTCGCCACGTACCAGAACTCCTCGGCCGTGCTCAGCGCCGCCAGGTCGCCGCCGAGCTCCAGGCAATGCTCGCGCGCGGTGTTCCAGTCGCGCTCGTTGCCATGGTGCAGATAACACGAGCCCGTTGTCGGCGACTTCCATTGCCACGGCAGAGGACATGTGTCGTCGGGGTCGGGGCAGCTCTGGCAGGACGGCTCCCCGCCCGTCCCGCCGCTGCCGCCGTTGCCGCCGGCCGTGCCCTGGCAGCCGGTTTGATCGATACGCGTGCCGTCCTGGCAAAGCGCGAGCACCCCCTCCTCGATTCCGGCGAGTGCATTGCAGCCGAGGGTCTGGCCGAGCACGAAAAGCCCAAGCCACCAAAAGGGACGTCCGCGCGGGCGCCCCGTTTGTCGTCGAATCCTCAAAACACACCTCCGACCACGAGCCCCGCGCCTGATCCCACCGTTCCCACGCCGGCACGCGCGGGCGTGGCCTCCGGCGCCGTCAGGTACAGGACGAGCCCTCCCGCCGCTGCGAGCACGCCCGCGAGGATCGCCCCCGTCGCCGCGTCGCCGCGCGTGCGCGCCTCGCTGCGCAGGGCGACGCCGGTCGCGTCGCAGAGGTTGCCCTCGATGCAATGGGCGGCCGAGTCGCCGTTCCGCGCAATGGCCTGCATTCCGAGGACCGAGCCCGCGACGACGGACACGACGCCCGCGCCGCCCAGCGCGATCCCCGCGATCTTGTGCACCGAGGCCCTCGAATTCGAAAGGGGCTTCTCGGGCGGCGGCGGCGGCGCTTGCGGGGCGTCCATCAGCTCTGGAATGGCTGTCGTCACCCGCGTGGCTTCGCCCCCGGGCACCTCCAGCTCCACGCGGTAGGGGCGTTTGCCCTCGGCCTGGGCCTCGACCACGTGTTTTCCCGGGTCCACGGGCACGGCCGTCCCCCATAACGCGCGCCCGAGGACCTGACCGTCTTTGCGGATCTCCACGTTTTGCAATTTTTCGGCCCACGGCGCGGTGATCACGAGTCGTGTGAGCTTGGGCTCGAGGGCCGCGGCCCGCTCGCGCGCGACCGTCTCGCGCTCGACCTGCCCTTTTTCGCGCGCGGCATAGACGGCGGCCCGGAACTCGGCCCATGCGCTCGCGGTGCGCCCGATTTTTTCCAGACAATCGGCCAGGTTCAAGAGCGTCCCGACGCCCGCGTCGAGCCTCTGGCTCTCGGCGAACTTGGGGCATGCCTCTGGATAACGCCCCTCGACCATCAGCCATTTGCCCTCGTCGAACAGCGCCTCCGCCGCGGCCCTTCGGGCGGCGCGGTCCTCCATCGGGTCGAGCGGATTCGCGGCGGCTTGGCTGGAGAGCAGCACGACGGCGAGGGCGGCCGCAGGCGCGACGGCGCTCCTCCTCGGATCACGATGAGCGACGCGGAAGGTATTCGTCATGGGTGTCATTCGCGCCCGTCGAAAGGATTGGGGCGCTTCACGGACGACGGAGGTTTCTCCGGGGTCTTGTCCGTGATCGTGCTTTGCGGCCACGGCTTTGAAAAGCCCCCCTGCGGCGCCTTGTTCCTCGGCCGCGGCGCGGGACGCGCCTCTCCCATGACGGGCGGATGTGCTTTCGTCTCGGCGGCCTCGACCGACGCCGGCAGCGGTCTCACCTTCGTGAACGCCGGGCCGAGCGTCGCCTCGATTCCTCCACGCGCAAGTTCTGCGAGGACGCTCGGCGATCCGTACGCGCGCTGCAGCCGGATCCCGGCACCTCCCACAAAGACGAACGCCGCTACGATCGCGAGCAACGGCACGGGTCGCAGGATTCGTTGCCATTTCGCCCCCGCGGGATCCCGCTCGAGCAGCGAGGTCGCCGAGACCGGCGGCGTCGAATGCAACGGCGGGAGGAGCACGCGCGGATCGGTCAACGTCGGGCTCGTGCTCAGTGGCCCGCGCGTGCTCGGGGAGCGCTCCGCGGACGTACCACGCGCGAGCAGGCGCACCGCGCGCTCGCTCGACGCAATGGCCCCGGGCTTGCCGAACGGCGCGAGCGCGACCGCGAGCTCGGCGATATTCGTGTACCTATCGCCCGGGTTTTTCTGAAGGCAACGCAGGAGCGCCGCGTCGAGCTCCGGCGGCGCGTCGGGGAGACGTGCGCGGAGCGGCGTCGGCGGATCCTTCAGAATGGCCGCGCAGAGCTCGGGCAGGCTTTGCCAGGGGAAGGGGCCTTCCCCCGCGATCAGCTCGTAAAGCGTCACGCCGATGGACCAGATGTCCGAGCGGGGATCGGCGTCGCGCGTGGCACGGAGCTGCTCGGGCGACATGTACATCGGAGATCCGATGACGGCGGAGGTCGTCGTGAGCGGAGCGCCGCGCTCCGGCGAAGTATCATTGTCGACAGAGAGCTTGGAGATCCCAAAATCGAGCACCTTCACGGTGCGGGATCCGTCCGGGCGCCGGGCGAGGAAAAGGTTGTCGGGCTTGAGATCACGATGGACGATTCCGAGGGAATGGGCCTCGGCGATCGCCTCGCACGCCTCGAGCACGTACGTGACGGCGTCCTCGATGGGGAGGGGGCCGTTTCGGGCGACGTGCGCGCCGAGATCCGAGCCTTCGAGCAGCTCGAGCACCATGTAGGGCTGTCCACTCGGCAATCGCCCGATATCGAGCACGCGCGTCGCGTGCTCGTTCTGGATCATGGCTGCGGCCCTCGCTTCGCGGGCGAACCGGGCGACGACCTCCTCGTTCTGCATGGCTGATTTCAGCAGGAATTTGAGCGCGACCCGGTGCCCGAGTTCCACGTGCACCGCGGCCACGATCACGCCCATGCCGCCTTTGCCGAGGACGCGCAGGACGCGATACTTGCCATCGAGGACGTCGCCGATGGCCACGGGCAGACCCGAAGGCTCGTCCTCCCACGACGAATCCGACCTGCGCTCGACCTGCATTCGTCCCCCCCGCCCGACGATCACCCGTGCGACTGCGACCTCGCACACCATAGCGCAGCGCACTTCTCTCGCCCGTGCCTGAACGCTGGTATTCTCCCGTACGGTGCTTTTTAGAGCGGCTCGAATGTCCGCGGCGTCGCACGAGCGCGAAGGGTGTGCGGAGCGGAGGGGACGACGGTGGTTTTGGGATCAGGCCAAGACGCTCGGGCGCTGCTGGACGATCCCTTCGACCGGCGTCGGACGCAGGACATTGTCGAGCATGGGGCTCGTCCGTTCCACGGCGATTCGAATCTCTTCGAGCAACGCGGCGTCCGCGTCGGTGTCCACGTCCACGGTATAACGAAGCTGCCCGAACCCGGGCCGGACAGAAGGATCCAGCGCGAGATATCCGCGCAGGTCGAACGGCGCCTGCACCTTGATCACGAGCTTACGATACCCGATTCCGCGCAGCCGCGCCTGCGTGACCCATCCAATCGTGAGGCACGATCCGAGGGCCGCGAGCAAGAGCTCCATCGGATCGACGTGCTGGTCCTTTCCGCCGAGCGGCGTGGGCTCGTCGGTTTCGATTTGGAAGGACCTCGCCCGCGTCACGGCTTGCGCGCCTTCACGCCACTCGGTCACGGTCTCGAAGCTCCCTTTCCCTGCTTCGGGCGCCTTCTCCACTGCGTCGCGCGTGCTCCGGAACCTATCGATGTCGAGGGTGCAGCAACCACCAAGCGATTCCATGGTCATGACCTCCATCGCCGGCGCGTGCCCTCAGGAAAGGGCGCGCAAGAACGCGAGCAAGACGGCGTCGAATCGCGCCGACTCCTCGTAGTGTGGATTGTGGCCGCTGTGCTCGAAGATGTCGAGAACGCCCCGCGGCAGCGCGTCGATCGCCTCTGCCCATAACTCCACAGGGCAGACGTAATCGTACCGGCCGCAGAGGGCGAGGACGGGGCAAGTGATCTCGCCGAGGGACTCTACGAGGCTCCAGCGCTCCGCTTCGGGGCGGATGACCGATTGCATGTAAATGGCAAATCCCCTCGGAACACCGCCCCAAAGGGCGCCGGCGTCGAGCGTCGGATCGTTCCATACGAGAGGATGCAAGGCGAGGTATCGACGGAGGGTGAGCTCGTCGGGATCCATCGCGCTCGTATCGAGGGCGCCGAGCTCGGCTTGATGGCGTGCGAGGAGCTCCTTCCGTGACGCGCTCGCCTCCACCTCCCACCGCGCGATTCCCACGCTCATGGCGCGGCTGAAATCGGGCACGCTCGCCACGGAGACGACCGCGGCCGCGTGCTTCGGGTGACGGAGCCCGAATTCGAGCGCGATGCCTCCGTGGTTCGAATGACCCATGACGACGATGCGATCGAGCCCGAGCTTCTCGCGCACGGCATCCAGATCGTCGGCGAGCGTCGCATACGTCGCTCCCTCAGGGCTGCCGGTCGATGCTCCCGTGCCTCGCATCTCGACGTAGACGAACGTATGGGCATCGAGGAGCCGCCGTGAAAAGGTGCGCCGGTAGAACTCGATCCCGCCGCCCGTGGGGACGAGGATCGACGGGCCCGATCCCTCCGTGAGAACGTGGAGCTCGACGTCGTCCACGCGAATCCGCTTGCTCGTGGCTTCGATCATGATTGGGTTGTCCGGAAAGACGAATTTCAGAACGTGCCGACGCAGCCCACGCCGCCGCCTTTGCCGCCCACGTGGGGGCCACACTGGAGGGTCAAGGCCGGCGCGCGGCCCACCTTCGGGCATTCGAGATCGGGCGCCGATCGCGTCACGGCGAACACCACGATCCCCGTGGTGAGCGCAGCGGTTCCGAGGATGTACCCCACGACCTGGAGCCCGGTCGTCACCTTGATCCCGGATTCGATGGAGGGGCATTCCGGGCTCGCGCCCGAGCCGCCGCAGAGGTTCGCGTCGAAATTGTCGAGCCTGCCCGAATGCACGACAGAGGCCGCAATCGCGCCGCCCATCACCGCGAGCCCGCCGACGCCCACCACGATGGGCCAAACCGGCGCGGTCGCCGCGGCAACGGGCGCCGCGATCGTGCCGACGGGCGCCGTCACTGCGCCAACGGGCGCCGAGAGATTCGGCGCCCCGAGGTTGGGATTCGGCGCCTCGATTCCAGGATTCGGCGCCGTGAGTCCTCCCACCGGCGCGGTGAGTCCACCGACGGGCGCGGTGAGCCCACCGACCGCCCCCGTGAGTCCTCCCGTGGGTCTGCCGAGCCCACCCGTGAGCCCGCCCGCGAGCCCTCCGACCGTTCCGGTGAGACCTCCGGCCGCCACGCCAATGCCAGGTGTATCCAGGTTCGCGCTCGCGCGGGCGACCGCGCCCACGGCGACACGCGCGCGGACCGTCAGGTCGGGTTTTCCAGGCGGACGGACCACGACCGAGACGTCCCCCGGCGCGAGGTAAATCGGTGACGTCATTGGCAATTTTGCCGCGATTTGTCCCCGCACGAGCACGAGGGCGCCCGGCACCCCGCCTTCCACCACGAGTCCACCGAGCTTCGCCGAAAGCTCGCCGAGCGCCGCGTCGATTTTCGCGCGCATTGGCTCGTACGCCACGCGCGCCTCCGCGCGGAATCGATGCAACGCGAGCCACGCCTCGTCGAGCCGCCCGGCCGCTTGCAGCGCGAGGCCGAGGTCCCCGAGGATCGTCACATCCCCCGAGAGTTCGAAAGCGCGCTCCAGATCTGGCAAGGCTTCCCGCAAGCGACCCGCATCGATATTCACCTTGGCGCGAGCGCGCAGCTCGGCGGCCTCGCGGAGCTGCGCCTCGGTCCGCGGCGGCTCGACATTCGCGTTCGCGTTTGCCCTCGCGTCGGCCGCAGCATCCACGCGCGCGCCCGCCATTCCGCTGACACCCGCGTCCACGCGGGGCGCTTGTGCCGCGACATCTCCGGAGATCGCGGGGCGACAATTTTCCGTGGTCGATCCGCAGCCCAGCGAGCCGGCGGCGAAACACATCGTAAGGAGCAACGGGGCGACGGGAAAGGAGCGGCGCGTCGAGGCCATCATCCTTCGAGCTATTATCACAAGTGACGTTGCACCATCAATGCAAAGCAACGATACAGCGGCACGATGGAGCGGTACGACGCGATTGTGCGTTGCAGCAATGGCGCGGCATCTCGGCCGGCTTACTTGTTGACGCCAAACACGCCAAAGAGCCCGCCGATCGGCGCGGCCACATGGGACGGAACGAAGAGCGCGCGTGCGTCGATCCCTGCGTGAAGAGCCCCGAAATGAAAGAGGATATCGACGCCGGGACCGAACGTGAACCTTGGCTCGATCCCCTGGCGCATCGCCCCGCCGAGCTGCGCTTCGTCCACAATGAAGAAAGAACCGAGGATGAACCTCGGCCTTACGAGCAGTCGTCCGGCCAGCGTCGTTCGATCGTAACCGGCTGCGGCGTGCACGAACACGGACCGTCGGCGCGACCAGTAGACGAGCGTATCGTTCGCGGCCGATTCGATGCTGCCGACGTGATACGCCGCGCCGACCTCGACATGAATCGGCACGCGGAGCGTCAGGCCACCGATGAGCCCGGTCGCCGGCCCGAGGTACGACTGCCCGGTGGTCCACGCCGTGGCATATCCGAGGCGGGCATCGACGCTCCACCGAAGCCGCGCCGGCGGCGCCTCCCCGCGTGCGACCGGCGCGACCAGGGTGGTCACGAGCGAGACCAGGAAGGTGCACGTCAATCGTGACATGGCGCCTCGCCCTCGTCGGTGAACGAGCCGCCCGAGACCGGTACGAATCGCCAAGTGTATCCTTCGGATCGGAGCTCGAGCCGAAGCACGCCCAGCGTATCTATATTCCGTACCTCGCTCCCGTTGTGAACTTCGTCGACGGCGTGCAGCGGCACCTTGCCTCCGGTGCCGACGACGAACCCGCGCATTCCCCGCACGACGTCGATCTGGCCGTCGGCATTCATGGGCGCGAAACGCTCGTACAGGTGCGCGTGGCCGGCGAGGACGACGTCGACGCCGGCGTCCTGCAAAATCCGCCACGAATCCCGCATGGAATCGGCGCTCCCGTGCTCGCCGGAGGTGAACCGCGCGTGGTGCCACATCGCGAGCGTGCAGCGTGACGGGTGCGCCGCGAGATCTTCCTTGAGCCAGCGTGCCTGCGGGGAGTCCGGCCCGCAACCGCCGAAATCGTCGGGGACCGAGGAGGGGACGTCGAGGTCGCCGCCACAATTGGAGTTCAGCATCACGACGTGCCAAGCCCCGATGTCGAAGCTCGCGCGCCCCTCGAAGGACGCCCCTGCGCCGCCGCAGAAATAAGCGAAGAACGGCCCGGCGCGCAGGGCGTGATACTCGTGGTTGCCCACGACCGCGCGTGTGATCGATCGAAACTTGCCCCAGCTCGGGTGATAACAATCGAGGAATTCGTCGAGCTCGCCGTTGGGATACGTCGTGTCGCCGAGCGTGAACACCGCGTCCGGCCCGATTTGCTCGACGAGCGCCGCCGTCTCTTCCTGCCGACCTCCGGGACACTCGGCGATATCGCCCGCCGCGACGATCACGGCGGCGGCGGGATCCTTCGGCGCCACGGGGAGCGCGGGGGATTCGTCGCACGGCGGGAGCTCTCGGGGGCGCGTGCACGTGGAAAGGCAACCCGCCGCGAGGGCGAGCGCGCCGAGGGCACGAGCCGATGCGCTCCCGTTCATTCGATCACGTGCTCCCCCGGCTCCTCATTCCTTCCAGCGCTCGGCGAGCTCCGGCAGCACCGTCACGGACATTTGCACGAGGTGCGCCATGTGCTGATCGGGTGTTTGTCCCGAATAACCACGCACGTGCAAACCTCCTTTTCGCCCTTCCGTCGTCTGCTCGAGCCTCGTCTCCTGCGCCCCTTTGTTGAACGCGGCGAGCGCCGTTTTCGTGGTCACGCGCGGCGGCGTCGCCTGTGCCGGGGCTCGCTCGGCGCCCGCCTCGCGCAGGAGCGCGTCCGCGCTCTCCGACGAGCTCGCGTACTCTGTGCCGCCGATGTTCGAGTGCGTGATCGTGAAGAGCCGCTTTCCCTCGGACGCGAGCTTCGCGAATCGCAAGAACGGCGAGAGCCGGACCGGGTCGACCGTCTTTGCTTTCGGGTCGACGTATGCGGCGTGGATCCCGTCGAGCACCAGCACCGAATCGATCCGCTCGACGTTCTTCGTGACGTCGAGGAGCTTCGCGAGCGCGCCATACCCCGCGCTCCACGAGCCGAGAGCCACGCGCCGCACCCTGGCGTCGCGCAGGCCTTGTTTTTTCGCCGTATCTTGGATCTTGTCGATCGTCTGATCGAGCACGCCCACGACCGAGAATTTGTCCTCGTACGGCCCCGAACCATTGCCCAGGTTCACGGTGTACACGAGCGCGTTCAGCCCGGCCGAGGTGGCGCCCTCCTCGACGAGGTTCGTGTTGCCGTGGAAATGCATGTACAGGTCGAACGCGCCGTCGTCCGATCGGAATTTCGGCGGGACGTGCAGGAGCCCGCCGTTCACGAAGACGTGGCCCTCGCGCTTCAGCTTGAAATCGGCGCGCTGCTCGGGCGGCAGCTCCGGCTTGGGCGGGAGGTTCGGCGGCGGCAGGTGTTTGGCGCGGAGCAACTCGCCTGGACCTCCGGTCGCCGCGGCCACGATGCCCGTGATTGCGGAGCCGAGCGCGAGCGAGCCGACCACGCCTCCGATCAGGGCGAAGCGCGCTCGTGGCGAAAGGGCGGGCGGAGCGGAGGCGTCCTTCCGCGATCGGACGAGCCAGAAAGCCGCGCCCGCGAGCAGCGCCGCCGCGAGCGTGATCGACCCCAAAAAAACGCCGATCCCCCGCAACGCCCCCACGTTCGTGACCACGAGCAGCACGATCGAGAGGACGGCCGCGAGGGCCGCGGCGAGGGCTACGTGCCGAATCCGAGCGCCTTCGAGCCGCCCACCTTCACAGCCCCGAGGAGCGTCGCCGCGCGCGCGGCGAGCTCCGCGGGAATCGCGCTTTCTGTGGATGCCGGTTTCGGGGGCGGCGGCGGGATTGCGGCCGGGGCCTCGGGCTCGGCGGTCACCGTCGCGGCCAATCCGTCGGAGGCCACTTGCGGAAGATCCTCGGGCGCGGTGGGCGCCGTGGTTTCGACCGCTGGAGCCGCGGGTACGGTCACTTCGAGGGGTTTGGGCGCGACGGCCGGAGGCTCGGCGGCCGGAGGGTCCACCGGGACGGTCGCTGCGAGCGCGTCGGCCTTTCCCGGTGCATTCGCGGCGGGCTCCGGCGGTGCGGCGCGGATCAACGTCGGCCCGTCGAGGACCGGCGGCGACGTGGGGGCCGGCAAAGGGTTCGTCGCGGCGATCGGCGCGGGCTCCTTCGAGGACGGCTCCGGCGCGGCAGGCCGCTGCGCGGAGGTGACGATCGGCAGCGGGCCTCCATTCGGCGGCAGCAGGATCGTATCCACTTGCCCGGCGAGCGAACCGGGCTTCTTCGCAGGCATTTTCGCCTCGACGGGCGGGGGCGGCGCTTCGGCGTCGAGCACGCCGGAGACCTTGATCGCGGGCAAGGTCTGGTCGCGCGGAATCGCGTCGATCGGCACGAAGCTCTTTGCGCAACGCGGGCACGTCGTCTGCGCGCGTAATGCTTCCGCCTCGATGGTTAACTTCTGGCCGCAGGAGGGGCAGTACAGTTGGATCGCTGCCATGTCGTCCGACGACCGAGGTTATCCGAAGAGCCCGTCGGGCAAAAGCGGGGAATCGATGCTTGGATCGTGCGACACCAAACGATCGTGGTGGGTTTTTCCGATGGCTACGTAACGCTCGTCGGGATTCGCCCGACCCGCTGATCTCGGGAAAGAACTCCAGCACGACCCCGCGCGTCTCCTCCGTGCCGGGGTGGGGCGCCGCGTGGGGCTCCCACCCCGGCGCGGACGCCGAGCACCCATTTCGCAGGACCTCCCCGAAGACGAAGACCGGAATCTATCGCTACCAGAAAATGACGGGTATATCAAGCCTCTTGCCATAACTTTCGATATGGGAAGCGTTGTGAGCGCGGGCGCGCACGTTCGAACGGTCTTCTCCCATGTCTGCCTCGCCTTCCGAAGGGCATCGCCGTAGAATGCCCGCGCCCTGCATCACGCAGGAACTTTCTTACCCACGAGGTCGTCCATGACTGCTCCGCATGACTTCCGCCGGAACCTCGCGCGCCGGCTGGTCGCGCTCGTCGCCGCCGCGCTCCCCGCCACGATGGGGATGGGCGTACTCCCGGGCTGCGTCGTTCAAGAGTCCTCCGGCGGCCCTTGCGGGGATGCGACCGAGAGGCGGGCATGTTTTGATTGGCCCGAGGCGTCGCAAGGGACCGGCGGAAGCGGAGGCGCGGGCGGCATCGGCGGTGCAGGAGGCGTCGGCGGCGTGGGTGGCGACGCCCCCGTGATGTGCCCTTCGCAGCCCGAGGCCAAGGCCATCCTCGATGGATCTTTTGGTATGCACACCATGAAATCGGAGGGCACCTTCGAGAATGGCCGATGCTGTTACGATACGGTGTTCCAGCCCCTTTGCCTCGGCGGTCGTCCCTTCCTCGTGAACGAGTCCCCCCGCACGGCCGCGCCCGTCCGCGGCGCCTTTGCTTCTGGCGCTCGCTGTCCGGAGGCGATGGCTCCGAACATCGACGATCTCTCCGCGGACGAGCGCGCGCTGCTCGCGGCCGCGTGGACGCGGGACGGGCTCTTCGAGCACGCCTCCGTGGCCTCCTTCGGACGGTTTGCCCTGGAACTGCTCGCCGTGGGCGCCCCGGCGGACCTCGTGACGCGAGCGCATCAGGCCGCGCAGGACGAGGTGCGCCACGCGGAGCTCTGTTTTGCGCTCGCCTCGAATTATGCGGGCGAGGCCATGGCCCCGGGGCCGTTTCCTTTCGAGGGGCGGATCGAAATCAGCGCCGACCTCGCCTCGGTCGCCGCCCGCGCCGCACGGGAGGGTTGTATTGGAGAGACAATCACCGCGGCCGTCGCGGCCGAGCAGCTCGCGTCCGCCACGGATCCGGCCGTGCACGCGGTCCTCAGGCTCATCGTCGAGGACGAGGCGCGTCACGCCGAGCTCGCATGGCGCACGGTGGCCTGGGCCGTTCGCGTGGGTGGTGAGGCCGTGCGCGCGGCCGTCGTCGAGGTCTTCGCGGCGCTCGGGCAAGGCGCAGCCGGGGAGCGGACACCCAGCGATCCACGCCTCGCCGCGCACGGACGGCTCGGCGAGGCCGAGGCGAAGGAGGCCGCTCGGCGCGCGACGGTCGAGGTCGTGTTGCCCGCGGCGCGGCTCTTCCTGGAGCGGCTCGGGGGCGGTGAAATTCGCGCGGAGGCTTGACGGAGCGCGACAAGCGCTCGAAAAGAGGGCGAATGGCTCCCGCCGATCGTCCTGCCGAACCCCCGCTCGCGCCGCCGGAGAGCCGCGTGAAGGTCGTCCTCCGCGTCGTGCTCGCCCTGGCCATGATGGGCGTGGGCCTCCTGCATTTCGTGTCCCCCGAGCCGTTCGTGCGAATCGTCCCTGCGGTCCTGCCCGCGCCGCTCGCGCTCGTGTACGTGAGCGGGGTGGCCGAGATCGCCGGCGGCGTGGGCCTGCTCATCCCGCGGCTTCGGCGCGCGGTGGGCATCGGCCTCATCGCGCTCTACGTCGCAGTGTTCCCCGCGAACATCAACATGGCGATCCACGAAATCCAGGTCGGCGACGACCCTGTGCCCGTATGGGCGTTATGGGCGCGGCTCCCGTTTCAGCTCGTCTTCATCGCCTGGGCGTACTGGGTCGGCGTTCGTTCGCGCCCAGGCCGCGTCTAGCGCTCAGCGCTTCCCGAGCCCGAGCTTTTTGCGCAGCCGCGGCGTCTCGCGCTCTCGCACGGCAATACACTGATTCGCCTGCTCTTCGAGCGCCTGAAGCTTCCGCGGGTTCACGAAAGCCGTCTCGAAGATCGCCTTGAAGACCTTGAGCGCGTCGTCCCGCGTCACCGGATCACACGCCTCGCCCACGGCGCTCGAGAGTTCGAGCAAGAGCCCTCCGCCGAACCGCGGGGCGAGCTCGGGGCCCCGCGCGCGGATCCACCCGAGCGACGTGGACAAAGTCTCCGGCGCGCGTGTCGATTCGTGGAACGCACGGGCAAACTCGTGCGCCCGAAGCTCTCCGGCCCGCGCGATGTCGAGGCCCCGACCGAGCTCCGCCGGATCGCCGATCCTCCCGATCGCCCGCGCCGCGATGACCCGCTCCTCCGGCGTCGCCGCCAGCCGCACCGCGTCCCGCAGCGCTTGCAGCCTCTCGTCGCCACCGGTCCGCGCGGCGACGAGCAACGCGACCGCCGTCGTGTCCGCGTCGATCGCGCGTGGATCGTCGAGGTACGCCGTCGCGCGCGAGGCCGCTTGCCGCAGCGTCCACGGGTCCTCCGCGAGCACGCCGAGCGCTTCGAGCACGGCCACACGCGCGAGGCGCGTCGCGTCGTCGTCCTGCTTGCGCGTCGCCCACCCGAGCTCCTTGCCGAGCGGCAGGAACAGCGCGCCGACGAAGCGGCCGAGCGCCTCGCGGGCCCCCGAGTCCGGCAGCACCACGCGGAGCCAGCGCAGGCTCTCTGTCATCTCGGCGAGCACCGCGGGGTGCCGCTCGCCGCGGAGCGACGAGAGAAGCTCGAGCAGCGCATCTGCCCCGAGCTCTCCGCTGCGCACGAGCGCGAGCGCGTTCGCCACGAGGCCCACGCGCTCCGTCGGCGAGAGCTTCTTCGCGACCTTCGCGAGCGCGTCCCACGAGGCGCGCGGCAGCGTGAACCGGTAGTAGCCGCGTTCGTCCGCGTTCGGATGAATCCACGCCGGGCAGCCGCGCCGCGGGAGTTCCAGCGCCAGGCGATCGGAGAGCAGCCCGCACACGGGCGCGGCCCCGCCCTCGTACGCGACGCACGCGGGCACGACGAACGCCTGCGCCGGCTCGCCGCCTGCGCCCGCCCGCGAGGCCGGCGACGTGAGCGCGAGCGACACGCGGGGCGGCTTGTCTGCCTCGCAGGTGAGCTCCGCGCGCACGAAGGGCACGCCCGTGCGTTCGAGGAACGGGCGTGCCACGGCTGCGACGTCCTTGCCCGACGCCTCGGCGAGCGCCGCGAGCAGGACGTCCGTCGAGGCCGTGCCGTGCGCGTGCGCGGACGTGTGCGCCGCGAGGCCCTTCCGCATCACGTCTTCCCCGAGCCATCCTTCGAGCATCCGGACGAGGCTCGCGCCCTTTTCGTAGGTGATGGCGTCGAAGATCTCCTCGGCGTCCCCCGTGCTCACCACGGGCGCGCGCACGGCCCGCGACGAGGGCAGCTCGTCGAGCTTCATCGCGAGGTGCTTGTCGCGCACGCCGAACGCGGCGGCGCTCGTGTCCTTCGTGATCGTGTCGACGACCTTCGCCGTCATCCACGTCGCGAGGCCCTCGTTGAGCCAGAGATCGTCCCACCACGGCGGTCCGACGAGGTTGCCGAACCACTGGTGCGCAAGCTCGTGCGCCACGATCGACGCCATCTCCTGCTTGCCTTGCGCCGACGCCGCATCCGGATCGAGCAGCGCCAGGTCCTCACGGAACGTCACGAGCCCCGGGTGCTCCATCGCCGCGGCCATGAGGTCCGGCACGGCCACGAGATCGAGCTTCTTGTACGGATACGCTCGGCCGAAGAAGCCCGCGAGCACCGCGAGCTCGCGCGCCGCCGTGTCGAGCACGAGCGCGCCGAGCTTCGACTTGCCGCGCGTCGTGACGAGGCGAAGCTCGATCGGATCCTTTGGGCCCCCAACGGTCGACTTCGCCTCGCGGATCTCGAACGGCCCCACGGCGAGCGCGACGAGGTACGTCGGCAGCGGCTCCGTCGTGGCGAACGTGAACGTCTCGTGCGCGGCATCCGGCGAGGCCGTTCGGCTCGTCTCCGGCGCGTTCGACAGCGCGAGCTGGCCCTTCGGCACCGTCACCTTCACGTCGAACGGCACCTTGAAGCCGGGCTCGTCGAAGCACGGGAAGACCCGCCGCGCGTCGACGGGTTCGAACTGCGAGAACACGTACGACGCCCCTGCGTCCTCGACGCGGAACAGGCCCGCCGTGCCCTCGCCGAAGGGCGCGACGTAGGTGATCTCGATCGACGCGCGCCCCGCGGGCAGCGGCCGATCGAACGAGAGCACGAGCTCGTCCGGCGTCTTCTGCCCCGCGCTCGGCCGCGTCGAGATCTGCGCGGGGCGGCGTTCGCCTCGGACGATTCCTTGCGCTCGCCGGAGGTCGATCTCCGTCGCGTGCAGCACCACGTGCGACGTCGGTCGCGGGAGCTCCACGTCGATCGTCACCTCGCCCGTGAAGCGCGGCTCCTTCGGATTCACCCACAACGAGAGCGCGTATCGAAGCGGCCGCGCCGTGTCCGGCAGCCGGCCGTTCGCGAGCGGCGCCGGGGCCTTGGGCGCCTCTGCGGTGGGCTCGCGGGTCGGCTCGACGCGGAGCACCGGCGCGTTCGGGATGCAGCCCGCGAGGGCGACGACGACGAGGGGAAACACGAGCCTCGCTCCGCGGGACCAAGCAAGCATCGATCGAACGTTCGCCGCGCGGCGTGGCCCGGTCAAGCGGCAGGCTCCGGCGCGCCCCGGAACCCGAGCGCCCGCGCTTGCGCCGGGCCCGTGTCCTTGCGGCGCCAGAGCACCGCGTCGAGCACGTAATGCGTGGCCTGCGGCAGCGCGAGCAGCGGCACGACGAGCGCCCGCGCCGAAGGGCCGAGCAGCGGCGCCTCGCGCATCCCGCCGAAGATCGATGGTTTGTCGTGCCAGATCAGCCGATCCCAGAGCGCCTCTTCGGCGAACGCGAGCGCGAGCGCCGCCGCGGCGAACGCGAGCACGCCGCCCGTCACGATCCGCGCGACGAGCCCCGTGGGCGCTTCCCGCGCCCTCTCCCGCGCGAACGCCCAGAGCAGCGCCATGTACGGGATCCCGTGCACGAGGACGTTCGTCACGGTGAACTGGAAGTCCGAGTTCGTCGCGACGATCCCCGAGAACCACGTGATCGCCGTCGTCGCCACGACGAGGTGTTTGCCCGGGTTCCGCGGCCCGCCTCGCCACGCCACGAGCGCGGCGCGCGCCGCGTACGCGACGAGCAGCGCGGCCCAGACGATCCCCGCGGGCACGACGAGCGCCGCGAGCCACGGCAGGGTCACGAAGTCGTCCTCGACGAACCACCGGAACGCGCGGGGCAGATGCGCGTGCCAGTAGAGCAGCGGGAAGCAGGTCGACGCGTAGATCGTGGCGTCGTCGAGCACGCGACCGAGCCGCGAGCGTTCGCCGGCGCGCGCCCGGTAGATCGCCACCCAGCCCGCTTGTTGCCGCACGAAGTGCAGCACCGCCACGTACGCGAGCACGCGCCAGAAGAGCCGCTCGGACGTGGCGTGGAGGCATGCGCCTGCAGCCCAGCACGCGAGCGGCGTGGCGATGTAGAGCGCGCGGCGCTTCCGGAGCTCCTCGCGATCGAAGTACGTCCGGAAGAACGTCGTGTGGACGTGCGCGACGTCGACCGCGAGCACGAACGTGATCCATCCCCAGAGCGGCAGCGCGCCCTCGTCGCTCAGCGCGGGCGCGAGCGCGGCGAGCACGAGCGCGAGCGCCGCGGACCCTCCGAAGACGGCCACGTCGACGCGCGCGCCCCAGATCCAGGGCCCGTTCACAGGCGCTCGGGACTTCTCTCTCGGTCCTCCCGCTAGCCGTGGATCGCCGCGGCGATGATCCAGGATAGGCCGAGGATCACCGAGCCGATCACGATCGCGAGCGCGGTGTTCTGGTCCTCCTCGATCTCCTTGCGGATCGAGAACGGCGTCACCTTCGTGATGATGATGAACGCCACGGCGAAGACGACGAGCCCGATCGCGACGAAGATCAGCGTGGCGATGGAGGCTTTGAGCAACTGCGAAATGTCGAGCATCGATGCTCTCCCGAGGGCCCGGACGGGCCGTGCCGGCAGGGTACGGGAAGATGGGCCCGGCTGGGAAGCCTCGACGTCACGGGCGGAAGCGGCTACGTCCTCGGGCCACCATGGGCATCGCGCGGATCGGCGACGTCGACATCCATTACGACATCTTCGGCGAGAGCGGCCCGGCCGTGCTACTCGTGATGGGCCTCGGCTCGCGGGGGGACAACTGGACGCCGATTTCGCGGGCCCTCGCCGGACGCGGCTTCCGCGCGATCCAGTTTGACAACCGCGACGTCGGCCGCTCCTCGCGTGTCTCCGGCGGGAGCTACGAGATCGCGGACATGGCCGCCGACGCCGTGGGGCTCCTCGATCACCTCGGGATCCCCGAGGCGCGGCTCGTCGGCATTTCGATGGGCGGTATGATCGCGCAGGAGATCGCCGTGCGTTACCCCGAACGGCTCTCGCGCCTCGTGCTCCTCGCGACCTCGGCGGGCGGTGACCTCGCGCGGAAGCCCGAAGGCGCGATCCTCTCCGAGCTCACGGCGCTCGCCCGCGGCGGGGATCCCGCGGCGGCCGAGACGCGCCTCGCCGCGTTTTATCGCGCCATCACGGGGCCGGCGTTCGTCCAGAAGTACCCCGAGCTCCTCGACATGGCCATCACCTCCACGCTCGAAGGCGCGCCCGAGGTCGACGGGCTCCTGCGGCAAATTCAGGCGATCAGCAGGTTCTCCGTGTGGGATCGCCTCGGCGACGTCCGCGCGCCGACGCTCGTCCTGCACGGCGATGCCGATCCGCTGATTCCGCACGAAAATGGCGAGCTCCTCGCGCGGCGGATTCCGGGCGCGCGGCTCCGCACGCTCCCCGGCGTCGGGCACCTCGTCCCGCTGGAGGCGCCGCTCGAGACCTACGGGGCGCTGCTCGATTTTCTAGCCTGACGTGGCTCGGCTCGGCCGGGCGGATCGCTGGTCCGTCCCATGCAACGCCGGCCTCGCATGGTAGATACACGCACGGACGGGATGTCGGGGCTGGCGTGGGCGGCGATGATCCTCGTGATCGTCGGCGCCCTCAACTGGGCGCTCGTGGGCCTCTTCCAGTGGAACCTCGTGTCGGCCCTTTTCGGCGTGGACTCGGCACTCACGCGCATCGTGTACGTGCTCGTGGGCGTGGCGGGTCTGTATTTGATTTTCCTCTCGACGCGGCTCGTGCAACGGCCAAGAGCTTGACGCAACGCTGCAGCCCGAATCTCGCGTGATCCTTTACGAAAAACTCTGGACAAGCAGGGGCTGTCCAGGTTCCGATGCCCGACGTTTGCGCGCTGCACGAGGCAGCCCGTGAGGAGGTCGGAGCATGCGTGGTGGGATTCGGGCGATCAGCGGGATCTTGCTCCTCGGGGCGATATCGGTGGCAGCCGCGGGCTGCAGCAGCGACCCATCGATGCCCACGACGGGGGGCGCGGGCCAAGGCGGCAGCGCGGGCCAGGGCGGGGAGGGCGGCCAAGGCGGCCAGGGCGGTGACGCGGGGCAGGGCGGTGACGGCGGCCAGGGCGGCCAGGGCGGCCAAGGCGGTCAGGGTGGGGTGGGGGGCCAAGGCGGCGCGGGCGGCAGCAGCGCCGTCTGCGGCGATGGCGCGGTCGAAGGCAGCGAGGGGTGTGACGACGGCAATACGGCCGATGCGGACGGCTGCTCGGCGGCGTGCGCCGTCGAAGAAGGATGGAGCTGTGCCGGGGAGCCGAGCAAGTGCACGACGGGCTGCGGCGACGGGCTGATCGCCGGCATGGAGGCCTGCGACGACGGCAATACGGCCGGTGCGGACGGCTGCTCGGCGGCTTGCACGCTCGAGTCCGGCTGGGAGTGCGCGGGGGAGCCGACAGCGTGCACGGACGTGGACGAGTGCGCGCTGAATACGGACAACTGCCACGCGAATGCGAGCTGCACCAACACGCCGGGCTCGTTCGTCTGCGCCTGCAACATGGGATATGCGGGCGACGGCGTTGCGTGCACGGAGGTGGACGAATGCGCGCTGAATACCGATAACTGCGACGCGAACGCGTCCTGCATGAATTCGCCCGGCTCGTTCACCTGCGCTTGCAACATGGGCTACGTGGGCGACGGCGTCGTGTGCATGGACGTGGACGAGTGCGCGCTGAATACGGACAACTGCCACGCAAATGCGGCGTGCACGAACCTGCCCGGCTCGTTCTCGTGCGCGTGCAACACGGGATACACCGGCGACGGCATCCAGTGCACGGACGTGGACGAGTGTGCGCTGAATACGGACAACTGCCACGCGAATGCGGCGTGCACGAACCAGCTCGGCTCGTTCTCTTGCACGTGCAACACGGGATACACGGGCAATGGCGTCCAGTGCACGGACGTGGACGAGTGTGCTACCAACACGGACGATTGTGATCCGAACGCGGCGTGCACGAACCAGCCCGGCTCGTTCTCCTGCGCCTGCATGCCGGGTTTTACCGGCAATGGCAAGACGTGCACGGCGGTCTGCGGCGACGGCCTCGTGGTCGCGGGCGAGACGTGCGACGACGCGGGTACGGTCGCGGGCGACGGTTGCTCGGCGACCTGCAAGGTCGAGAGCGGCTACACCTGCACCGGCATGCCGAGCGTGTGCACGCCCCTCTGCGGCGATGGGATCCTCTTGCCCGGCGAGAAATGCGACGACGGGGACGCCATGGGCGGCGACGGTTGCTCGGCGATCTGCAAGGTCGAGCCGTACTTCCGGTGCAAGGGCACCCCGAGCACCTGCGCGCGCATCCGGATCGCGTATGCCCCGTCGATCGCCGACGCCGCGTCGTATCGCACTGCCATCGCGGCGATCACCGGCGGCACGGTGACCTATGTCGATCCCCGCATGTCCACGCCCTCGCTCGCGACCTTGAACACCTACGATTGCGTGCACACCTGGGTCAACGAGGGGTACGCCAACGCGACCAACTTCGGCAACAACCTCGGCGATTTCGTGGACGCGGGCGGCAACGTGGTCCTCGGCGCCTTCTCGACGTACACGAGCAACATCTCGCTCGCGGGCAAGATCATGACCGCGGCATATTCGCCCGTCGTGTCGCCGACCGGGGACAACCTCTACACCTCGTCGAGTTATTCGGGCAATGGCACGACGTTCCTGCACAGCGGCGTCTCGGCGTACGCCTCGCCCTACCGCGATTACCTCATCCTCCAGGGCGCCGGGATCATCGACGGCACGTACACCGACGGCGAGATCGCGCATGCGTACCGTCCCGACTTCAAGGTCGTTTATTCGAACGGCACCGGTCACCCGGGGATGCAGGGCACCGGCGACTGGGCGCGGCTCGTGGCGAACGGCTGCGCGGCCGGCTTCCTCCAGTAAAATGCATTGATTTCGCCTGAGGCCGGGGAGACGATGATCGTCATGGCGACGATCGTTCGTGGGCTCCTCCTCCTCGGCCTCGTTTCAGGCTGTGGTGCGCGCACCGAGCTTCCCGTCTGCCAGGTGGAGGGGCAAACCCGGGAATGCGAGACCATCTGCGGCAAGGGCGTGGAGACGTGCGTCTTCGGGCGATGGGAGGGCTGCACGGCGCCCCAGCCGTCCTCCACGCTCCCCCTCGGCGTCACGATCCGCGATTTCAGCGCCGCGCACCCTGATTTCGAGGAGGCTTCGATCGGCCTCGATCTCGGGATCGTCCAGACGAACCTCGGCAGCGACGGCAAACCCGTCTACGCCGGCAGCCCCACGACCCCCACGACGAGCGGCAAGGCGAGCTTCGATGAATGGTACCGCGACGTCCCCGGGGTCAATGCCTCGACGTCGTTCGTCCTCGACCTCGCGTCGAGCCCGGGTACGCCGGACGTGTATCGCTTCCACGCGCCCGACTTCTTTCCGATCGACGGACAGCTCCTCGGCAACGAGGGAAATCCGCACAATTTTCATTTCACGCTGGAGATGCAGATCCCGTTCCGGTACGTCGGCGGCGAGTCGCTCACGTTCCGCGGGGACGACGATCTATGGGTCTTCATCAACGACCGGCTCGCCATCGACCTCGGGGGCGTGCACGCGACCGAGAGCCGGACGATCCTCCTCGACGAAGCGGCCGAGACCCTCGGGATCACGAAAGGCGAGGTGTTCCCCTTCGCGCTCTTCTTCGCCGAGCGGCACACGTCGGGCTCGAATTTTTATCTCGAAACGACGATTGCCGAGTTCGACATCTGCCCGAAGTGAACCTCAGGCCGTCGCCTCGTCCTCGGTCGACTTCTTTTTGCGTTGTCTCATTTTTGGCGCTGTGGTCTTCTCGGGTTCGTCCGGGCGAACCTCGGGAGGCGGGGCTTCGCCGCTCAGGATTTGACGCACGATGCGCGTCGCCTCCGCGGCGTGGGATTCGGGGACCATCACCTCGATGGGGACGAAGGGGTGGAGGAAACGCGCCATCGTCCGGTACTGGATGCCGCGCAGCAGGACCGGGATCCCCTCGCTGCGAAGGACGGCGGCGACCATGTCCGCGGCGAAGACGCGTTGCTCCGGCCAAACCGAGACGAGCTCGCCCTCGATGTGCGAGCGCGCGCGGATCTCGGCGACGAGGTCGAGGACGAGCACGGTCAGGAGCGGCAGGAAAGAGGAGCTCGACCCCGGGCCCGCGTCGACGAGCAGCGGCAAGATCACGAAGACGCAGAGCGGAAGGACGCTCTTGCGGAGCGCCGCGAGGACCTCGGCGTTCCCCTCGTCGAGGGGGCGGCTCGCGGGCGAGAACTGGCGCACGCGGTGCCAGAGGGCCTGGCGCGCGGTCGGCGTCTGGAATTGCCATCCGAAGACGAGGACGAGCGCTGCCGTGAGGACGAGGAGGACGGCGACCGGACCGCCGTCACGGTTGAGATACCACGCAATGCCGTCGAAGGGGATCAGGCCAAAGGCCGCCGATATCCTCAGCAACATCCGCAGCAGCGCGTCCACGGACGCGACCACGAGCACCGGCGCGAGACCCGAGGCCGGCAGCCGGAGCGGCGGCGGATTCGCCCCCTCCGCGTCGGCGCCTCGGCGATAAGGCTCCGCGCCGGCTGCTCTCGTGCGCACGCGTTCGTCCCGCCAAGCCGGCCAGCGCGAGCACGCGACCGTCGTGGCCACGAGCAGCACCGGAATGCCGAGCATGGGGGCGATCTCGACGGCCGTGGGCGGCTCGCCCGTGATCATGCCCGTGAGGATCTCGTAGAGGCGCTCGCCCTCGGCGACGAGCTCCGGGACCAAAAAGAGCAAGGCATACCCGCTGCCGAGGCCTCGTCTCGTCACCCACGCCGCGAGCAGCACGAGCAAGCTCATCCCGGCGAGCAGGCTGCCTATCACGACGACGCTAGGATACGTGCCGATTTCCGCCAAGTACATCCATGTCGAAATGGCGTAGGCCTGCGCGAGCGCGAGGCCCATGGCGACGAAGATCATGGCGCGCCCGAGTTTTTCGCGCCCCGCGGGCCCCGCGTGCCGGAGCGGGCGCAGGGGCGGGACGAGCCAGGCGACAAATTCGACGAGCAGCGCCGCGGCGAAGATCGGCCGCAGGCCGAGCGCGAACACGCTCACGTTGACCAGCGACGTGCTGGGCGGCAAGACGTTCGTATCGACGCCGGGCAGGGGGACGAGCCTCGGACCTGCGATCGCGACGGCGAGCGCGACGGCCGTCACCACGATGCGCGATACGAATCCGGGCGGAAGCGGGCGCGCCGCGGCCTCCGCCGCGGGAGCGGCGTAGTAAGCCGGCCCGTCCGCGAGCTCCGCGCCGCAATCGGCGCAGTCCGGTCGATCCACGTCATATTCGGCCGGCGTGCCGGTGTGCTGTCGATGCGGACATGCGACGTTCGGGCAAAACTTCATGACGCCCTCGGCCCGAGCATCCGCGCCCGCGGTCGCGACGTCAAGCCCTTGTGAACGGCGCCGCATGCGCGTAGCCTGGACCTTGCGAGGGAGAGCGATGCAACGACGAATGCTTCCGGAGGCGCTCTTGGTTTGTCTTTTCACGGGTGGGATGTCCGGCTGCGGGGGCGACCCCGCGCCGGCGCCGGTCGATCCCAAGACGAACCCGGCCGAGGGCCCCTCCGCGGGAAACCCGGACGGTGCTTGCGCCGTGCCGGCCGAGACCCAGGCGGCGGATACGTCGAATCCGACCCAGGTCGTCGGCAATGGCACGAAAGAGAGCTGCACCTCGGACGCATTCGTCGATGCCGTGGCAAAGGGCGGCATCATCACGTTCGATTGCGGCCCGGAGCCGGTGGTCATCACGCTCGATCGCACGGCGAAGATTTTCAACGATACCGGCCCCGAGATCGTGATCGACGGCGGCGGGAAGGTCACGCTGAGCGGCGGGGGCGCGCGGCGTATCCTTTACATGAACACCTGCGACGAGGCGCAGCACTGGACCACGCCGATGTGCCAGAACCAGGACCACCCGCGGCTCACGGTGCAAAACCTGACGTTCGTCGACGGCAATGCAAAAGGCGAGGATCCGGACGGCGGCGGCGCGATCTTCGTGCGCGGAGGCCGCTTCAAGGTGGTGAACAGCCGCTTCTTCAACAACGTCTGCGACGATGTCGGGCCGGACGTCGGTGGCGGCGCGATCCGCGTGCTCAGCCAATACGAGGGGCTGCCCGTGTACGTCGTGAGCAGCACGTTCGGCGGGAGCGAGAAGCTCGGCAACGTCTGCTCGAACGGCGGCGCGCTGAGCAGCATCGGCGTCTCGTACACGGTCCTGAACAGCCTGATGTCCCACCAGCGCGCGATTGGCAACGGCGCGAACCCGGCGAAGGACGGAACCCCGGGCGGCGGCAGCGGCGGCGCCATTTACAACGACGGCAATACCTTCACGCTCACCGTCTGCGGGACGAAGATCACGGAGAACCACGCGAACGAAGGGGGCGGCGCTATCTTCTTCGTCAGCAACGATCGCACGGGCACGCTCGTCATCCAGGACTCGGTGCTCTCGAAGAACCCGAGCCTCGGCTTCGAGACGCCGGGGTATCCCGGCATCTTCGTGCTCGCGAACGGGGACCCGCAAGTCACGAACTCGACCCTGGAGTGACAGAGCCATGGCCACCATTCACATTTCCGCAGCGCCCGGCGATTTCGCCGACGTGGTCCTGATGCCGGGGGATCCCCTTCGCGCCCGCTACATCGCCGAGCGTTTCCTGGAGCAGCCGCGCGAGGTGACGGCGGTGCGCAACATGCTCGGGTTCACCGGCCAGTATCAGGGGCAACGCGTGTCGGTCATGGGGCACGGGATGGGCATCCCGTCGGTCTCCATTTATGCGACCGAGCTCATTCGCCATTACGGCGTTCGTGTCCTCATCCGCGTCGGGAGCTGCGGCGCGCTGCGGCCGGAGGTCGATCTGAAGGACGTGATCGTCGCCCTCGCCGCGGGCACGGATTCTCGGGTCAATCGCCATCGGTTCCTCGACCACGACTTCCCGGCGGTCGCGGATTTCGACCTGGCGCGGAAAGCAATGGAGTTCGCCGCGCGCCGGGGCCAGGCGGTCCGGGCCGGCTCTGTGTTCAGCTCCGACCTGTTTTATACGCCGGATGCCGCGCTGCTCCACGCGACGCTCGTGCGCATGGGTATGCTCGCGATCGAAATGGAGGTAGCGGGCCTTTATGGCGTGGCCGCCGAGGAGGGCGCGCGGGCGCTCGCGCTCCTCTCGGTCGCGGACAACCTGCCGGCGGGCACCGCGCTCTCCTCCGCGGAGCGCGAGACAAGCTTCGACGCGATGATCGGGCTCGCGCTGGAGCTCGCGGCCGCCGAGGTCGCGGCCCTCGCGCCGCGATAGGATGCGCCGTCAGCGGCCCGGTCGGCGGGCGAGCCGCGTCGACGATATTATCCGGGCGGCCGCGCAATGAGGGTGTAAAGCACGGAGAGGTCGTTCCGAAGGTCCATCGCGTCCTCCCCCTGATCCCAGCCGAGGACACGTCCGATCGTCCGGATCGCCTCGGTGTCGTCCCGATCGAAGACACGCACCTCGAAGCCCGCCGCCGTGAAAGCCTCCCGCGGGAATGGGGAGCGGCCGTCGGACCAGGGCACGAAGGGTTTGTCCGATGGCGTCGGGGCCGGGCAGATGTTGTAGATGAGGAAAAACCCCCCGGGGCGCAACCGCTCGAAGACCGCGCCGAGGAACGTCGCGTCGTCCACGCCGAGCCGGATGAGCTTGCTCTCGTCCGTGGGTCGGTCCGGATGGATGTATCCCTTCTTGAGGACGTTTTTCGAGACAATCACGTCGAATGGCCCGGCCGAGGCCGCGCGGACCTCGGGATCGTCGGGAAAACTCCCGTGGAGGAGGCGCAGCGAGCCCGGCGCGTTCGAGAGGCCGGGGATCACGCCTTGATCGCTGGGCGCGCCGTAGAGCACGGGGAGGAGCGGGTCGACGTCCACGCCGACCGCATGCACGCCGAGGCCCGCGAGCATCCGGAGGTGCCCGGCGCCGCCATACCCGAAATCGAAAAATCGGGAGCCAGGCGGCAACGTGGCCCCCGCGTCGCCGAGCACCTCGAGCGCGCGGGTATACGCGAGCGGCGAGCCATACCGCGTGTTGTAATAAAACTCCTCGTCGACGGGCAGCGGCTTGAATGCGTCGCGATCCGGGATCCGCGACCAACTCTCCGCATCGAGGACACGTTTCTTGTCTGCGTCCCGGTACAACGTGCGGGGCGCGACGGCCGGGAGCGACGGCGCCGCCGAAAGGAATCGGCGGGCTAGCTCGGAACGGACGAGCGGGGCGAGTTTTTCGGCGTCGGCGCGGATGCGCGCCACACCCTGCGAGGCGTCCACGGGCGCAGCGGGCGCGGGGGCGACGGCGCGGGCCGGCTCGCGTGGCGCGGCGCCGCCGCAGGCCGGAAGGGCGAGGGGGACCACGAGGAGGACGGCGAAGGAGAGCCCGAGGCGCGTCGACATGAATCCCGCGTAGCAGGAGTGCTCCGACGAATCAATGGCGGAGGCGCAGAACGCCCGGGCGCGGGAGGCGTCCCGGCCGGAGCCCCGCGGATTGCCACTTTTTCCGGACGCGCCGTCCCGACGAGGCGCGCCGGGACAACGTGGCAATCGACGAAGGCGCTGGAATCTCGCGCCCGCGGGCTCGTTTCTCCCCGCGTGAAAAAACTCGAAGGGTTGCTGGCGCGCGCCGTCGAGGCGTCGGTTTCGGTCGTCGAGAGGATGATCCACCTCGCGCTCACCGTCGTCCTGATCCCCGTCATCATGGCGGCCCTCGTCGCGCCGGGGATCGGCGTCATTTACGTTTGCACGCAGTGGGTCCTCTCCGTCCCTGGGGGTTTGGCGTGGTACCCGACGGCCTTCGGAGGCCTCTTCCTCGGGGGGTACATGTTCCCCATTTCCCTCCTGAGCGGCACGTTCGGCCGGCACCTCTCCGAGCGTGTCGCGCGTTTGCGTGAGGTCCGCGTGGCCGAGGCGTTGCCCGATCAGTTCGTGGCGATCGACGCCGTGGTCGTGGGAGGTCGCCCGGTCGCCCGTGACCGTGGGCCGGTGTACGCCGCGGACGACGCATGGGTTGCCTATCCCCTCGTCCTCCAGGACGCGGCCGGCGACGTGGTCCATGTCGAGCGCTCGGACGGCGCGGATACGCCGGTCGACGTGGCCGCGATCCCTTATGCTGTGGTCCGCGTGGGGCATCGCGTCGTGGCCATCGGCGAGGTCCGGCGTGATGAGCCAGGCGGGGGCCCGTACCGCGTCCGCGCCTGCGGCGCTCGGCTCGTGCGCGGCAAGGCGCCCTTCTTCACGGTCCGTGAAGGAGACCTCGCTTCCGTGGCCGCCACGCTCCACCGCGGAGAGACCCCGCGCGGCTGGGGTATCTTTTCCCTCGCAGCGCTCGCCCTCGGCCTCGGCTCCCTGATCGGCGCCCAGTCCGCAGCGCCGACGTGGTTTCCATGAAGGGGCGGCTGCGAAGCAATTTGCGCACCGTACCTTCGTGACGGGATCGCGTAATGGGTTTTGACGCGGCGCCCCGGACGGATGTACCATCCCGCGCCGTGCCGCCGCTTCGTTACTTCGTACCCAATGGGTTCACCGGGCTTTCGCTTCTCCTCGGCCTCGGCTCCGTCGTGATGAGCGCCGAGGGCGATTTCCGCCTCGCGGCGTGGATGATCCTCTGGGGCGTCCTGCTCGACAAGCTCGACGGCAGCGCCGCGCGCCTGCTCAACGCCACGAGCAAGTTCGGCGTCGAGTTCGACAGCTTCGCCGACTTCGTGGTCTTCGGCATCGCCCCGGCGGCGCTCGTGTACTACCGGCTGCTGCCGCTCGGGCCGACCCTCGGCTGGGGGAAACACGCGCTCCTCGCGACGTCGGGCCTCTACGCGCTCGCGCTCGCCGTGCGCCTCGCGCGCTTCAACGTGACGACGGGCGGCGAGGGCATCTTCTACGGCCTGCCGGGCACGTTGATGGGCGCAACCATCGCCTCGGCGTACCTCACCTGGGACAAGTACGGTTTGCCCGAGCGTTCGCTCATCGCGAGCCCCGCCGTGCTGGTGGTCGCCGCGGGCCTCATGGTCAGCACGGTCCGCCTGCCGAAGCTGAAGCTCGGCAAGAACAAGGTCCTCAAAGCCTTCACGGTGTGCAATGTCGTCGGGGCGTATCTGTGCGGCCCGCTGCGGATCCTACCCGAGTACCTGTTCGGCATCGCCCTGATCTACACCGTGGGCGGGGTCGTGTATTGCCTGATGAACCCGAGCGCCGGCCTCGACGCCGAGCCCGAGTCAGCTCCCGAGCCCGCCACCACCGAGCGCCTCGCCTGACTTTCCCGCGTTTTCGTGCATGCACGGCTCGCGCGAGGCCCACGCCGCGTGCCCTCTTCGTCACGAAAGCGCAGCCGGATCGCCCACGCCGTCACCCTCCGATGCCCTGGGCGCGGCGCGTCTGACACCATCACCATTGCCATCAGCCGGGACGCGACGGAGTAGCTCCGGGCGCACTGCGCTGTGATGTGTCTCACTTTTTGGTGGTCGCGCGAGTTCTCCCCGCTATCCTCCTGATAAGCCGCGTGCGTGGCCCTGGCGTGTCGCCGGGGCGAAAGCTCCGGCGATTGCTTGGCTCGCGGGTGCTTCACGCCTCGCGATTCAGGGAGGGGCTACATGAGGGCCATCGGTGCTCCGACGGACCGCTTACGATCATTTCACCGTGCGATCCCCGCGCATCTCTCGATCCTCTTGCTGCTCGGCGTAGGCGCCTGCGGGCCTTCAGAGGAGTCCGTACACGAGAACGCGGAGGCGATCGGAGGGAAGCCGGCTGGGCAGTCGCCGTTGATCAACATCGACCGCTCGTTGATGATCACGGATCTGCCGACACTCGAAGCCAAAGATTCGAAGGGAAAATTTCTCTTCTCGCTGGAACGAGTGCTCGGCCAGATTGCGTCCACCAGCGGGTCGAACCCGGGGGGCCTCGACGCCATCAAGCTCTACCAGCGCCTCTTCGACACGAACAACACGAAGGCCGGGGGCTTCATCTCCGACGGGCAACACTGCGACGACGAGAAAGACGCCAATGGCAGGCCGGTGCTGAACGGCTTCCCGATCGAGTGTCCACGGCAGGAGGGCGCGCTGGCGGATCTGTCGAAGCACCACCCGTTCTGCGACGGCCCGGGCTGCGATCCCTACACGCCGATCGCCATCGCCAACCGATTCGATCTGGCCCCAGCCAATGGGCAAAACTGCGGCCAGTACCGCATCATCTTCGCCAAGGGGGTGCAGCAGTCTCCCCT
This sequence comes from Polyangium sorediatum, assembly GCF_029946465.1. Lineage (NCBI taxonomy): Bacteria > Pseudomonadati > Myxococcota > Polyangiales > Polyangiaceae > Polyangium > Polyangium sorediatum. Next base: position 311,614 of record NZ_JARZHI010000003.1, on the reverse strand, counting down.
GGCGACCGCCGGCAACCAGATCCTCCTGAACCGCAACCTCCTCATTTTCGAGGCGATTCTGCCGAACCCGAAGCCTGCGTCCGGCCTCAAGGGGTGCGCGAAGGTGGCAGAGCTCTGGGCCGGGTTCTCGAGCATGGACAATGCGGCGCAGCGGGCCGAGGAGCTCGAGCGCTTTTTCTTCAAGGGCGCCTCGGGCTTCCCGGCGGCCTTGCGGTGGGAGCATTTCACGGGCGGGTTCGATCCCCTGACCTACGAGGCGCTCAGCGGCCAGATTCGTAGCAATCAGTTCTTGAACGACACCGCCGCCGGCGGGCTCGGGCAGCCGTGGCAGCTCCGCGAGTACAACCTCCGTCGTTCCTGCAATGGCAATTCGAAAAAGCAGAATTGCAAGCCCGAGGTCCGGATGGTCCCGACCCAGGTGAACCCAGAGGCGAGTCTGTTCGACGACAACAATACGAGCCCGCGGGCGATCTCGTTCCGAAACCCGAACAACACCAAGGGTTTCATCAGCCAGGTGCCCGCCCTCGCGCTGGAAGACCCGAACCTCTTCAACATGAATAAATTGGGCAAGGACTTCAACAGCGGGCAGAGCACGTCGCAACCGGCGGTCGTGCCGGGCGGCCCGCCGGTGGTCAACGACACGAACTACAACTTCGTGTTCAATGCCTCCGGGGCCTTTGCTGCGAAGATCCAGGCCAAGCTCAACGCGATCGGGAGTTCGCGCACGCCCACCGACATCGTGCGTCGAGCCCAGTCGCAGGCCTGCGGAGGGTGCCACGAGCTCGCCACGTCGACGGCGCCGATCTTCGGCGGCGTGGTCAACGCAGAGCAACTCGGCGGCGGCATCGTCTGGCCCAACGTGGCGCCGGGGCCCGAGGTCGCGCCGGGCGTGCGGCCCCTTGCGTTCACGCAGGTCTCCGATTCGCTCCTCGTGCCGATCGCCACCGGGGTCACCTGCAATACGGCATGCACCGCAGAGCCCGCCTCCTGCCTGTGCGCGTGGGCCGTCTCGCCGGCCTTGGCCACCGCCTTCCTGCCGTTCCGGCGGGACTACCTGACGAATTACTTGCAGGGTCTGCCTGGCAAAGGCGGCCCGCAGGGGCGGGGCGACGACGACGGGGACCACGAGCTCTTCTGAGCGCATGCGCCGGGTCGCCGGCCTGATTTTTCCGCGATTTCCCTCCCGCCTACGCTATCATGGGTTCGCCCATGAAGCGCCGCGCCCTGCCCTCGATCACGACGATCGTGCTCACGTTCGTCCTGCTCCTCGCCGCGTCCCCCGCATGGGCCAAGGGCAAGAAGCCACCGCCTCCGCCGCCGCTCGACGGCAAGACGATCGATTACGCGTGGGACGGCAAGGACGTCGGGCACCCGGAGCGCGCCTGGCTCGGGCGGGCGTTCGTGCATCCAACGGCCCTCGCGGACGCGAACGCCAAGCGTCCGCTCCTGGTCTTCATCCACGGCCTGAACACCGAGCGCATCAAGTATCGGTGGATGGGCGGCGGAAACGAGGGCGACGTGCGGCGCATCGTGGCCGGGCTCGTCGAGGCTGGGAAGATTCCGCCGGTGATCGTGGCCGCGCCGAGCTCGATCGTGCCCTCGGCCGTGACGAACGCCGTGACGAGCTGGCCCGCCTTTGATCTCGATCGGTTCGTCGACGAGACCGGGAAAGCGCTGGGCGGCACAGCGAGCATCGATTCGAGCCGCATCCTCGTCGCCGCGCACTCGGGCGGCGGGTGCAACGTGCGCGGCGGCATCGCGACCGCGATCCGGGGGAAAACGAAGGTGCACGCGGCGCTGTCGATCGACACGTGCATGCTGCCCGATATGGCCAAGGTGCTGGCGAGCGGCCGATCTGACATGCACGTGATCGTCTCGTGGCAGACGCTCTCGTGGGCGAAACGTCCATTCAGCGATTTTCGCGCGCTCTTCACGAAAGGCGTGGCCGAGAACCCCGCCGCATCCGGGTTTCTGCGGGAGCTCGAGCACGTGCAGCCGCGTGAGCCCATGCCACACGATGCGATGGTGGGCTTGACGCTCGGTCGGTGGCTTCCGATTCTTCTTCCCACAGGGAACGGGCGTCCCCCGACCCCGTCGCCCTGATCCTTCGCGGAACGCTCGTCGCAGGCCTCCCGCTTGCAAGCGTTGCCCTCATGGCGCGCGCCTGCCCGCAAGGACCCCTCCTCAGAAGCTGGTACGGTCTCGCCGGGGTGGCGCTCGGGATGGTCCTCGGCGCGTTCGGGCTCGGATGCTCGACGAACGGCGCGCCGCGCGTCGACACGCGATGCACGCTCGTCCCTGGAGGAAGCTCAGGGCCCGCCGGCGGCGCCGCCCTGAAAGCGGAGACTGTAGCGGACGGGCTCGAAGTGCCCTGGGGAATCGCCTTCCTGCCGAACGACGATATGCTCGTGACCGAGCGGCCCGGCCGCGTCCGGCTCGTGCATCAAGGCGGGCTCACGCCGCCCCTCCTCGTGCTGCCCGTGGTGCAGGAAGGGGAAGGCGGGCTCCTCGGTGTCGCCGTTGATCCGAAATTCGCAGAGAATCGGTATTTTTACATTTACGTGACGGTGCGCGGGCCGGACGGGCCCGAGAATCAAATCGAGCGATATCGGCTCGCCGACGACGGCGCGAGCGCGACGCGCGACAAGGTGCTCGTCGCGGGGATCCCCGCGGGGCGTTTCCACAATGGCGGGCGGCTGCGTTTCGGGCCCGACGGGATGCTGTATGCAGGGACGGGCGACGCGCAGCACCCGGATCTCGCGCGGGACCCGAGGAGCCTCGCCGGGAAGCTCTTGCGAATGACGCGCGACGGGGAGGTGCCCGGGGACAATCCATTCCGCAAGAGCCTCGTGTACCTGAGCGGCGTGCGCAACGTGCAGGCCTTTGCGTTCGCGCCGGGCGGCGAGGTGATCGTGGCGGATCACGGGCCGAGCGGGGAGATGGGCCGGGAGGGGCACGACGAGATCACGCGGGCCCGGGCCGGCGACGATCTCGGGTGGCCCACGTATTACGGATGCGAAGTGGCGCTCGGCGTGACGGCGCCGTCCTTGGTGTTCGAGCAAGCGACGCCGCCGGGCGGGGCCGTGCTTTATCAGGGGGACGCGATTCGCGAATGGAGAGGGAGCCTGCTCGTGGCGACGCTCGGCTCGCAGCACCTGCACCGCGTGACGTTCGACAGGGAAGACCCGAAACGCGTCGAGCACCACGAGGTGTATTTTCAGGGCGAGGGGCCGACGGGGCTCGGGCGGCTCCGCGACGTGGTGACGGGGCCCGACGGAGCGCTCTACGTGACAACGAGCAATTGCGACGGCCGCGGCGATTGCCCTCGCGACAAGGACAAGATTTACCGGATTACCCGCTGGTCCCCGCGGCCCGCCCTGCCGCCTTCGCCCGAGGGCTGACGTCTTTTTCCTTCCGTGGTGGGAGCGGGCGGGCACTTTTGCTAGGGTCCCGGGGCCGCCGTGTGGATCGCTCGCCCGCCTTTCGCCGTGCTCCTCGCCGTTTCGTTGCTCGGCTGCGTGCAGCGCCCTCCCGGCCCGCCGCTCTGCGCCGCGGACGTGCCCTGCGCGGCCGAGGGGGACGCCTGCGTCGTCGGTCGCTGTCGGCCCAAAAAAGACTTGGTCGTGGCCGCGCTGGACGCGCGGCGCCTCGTGCTCTTCCCGGACGCCGTCGCGGTCGTCTCGTCGAAGGGGCCGAGCGGCGGTGGAGGCGCGCTTCCGGAGGCCGTCGCGCTCGGGCGAAGCGCGACGGGGGATACGTCGCTCCTGCTCCACTTCGAGGTGCCCGTCGTCGAGGTCGGTGAGGTGTCGTCGGCGTTCCTCGTGCTGGAGACGGCGACCGCGTCCGAACCGCCGACCCAGCCGGTGTCGCTCTCGATCGCGCGGATCCTCGATCCCTGGCGCGCCGATTTCGTCTCCTGGGGGCGGAGCCCGCGCCTCGACCTGGCCGAGACGGCGGGCTCCGTGGGCGTGACGTCGCCGAGCCCGGTGCGCTTCGACGTGACGCACGTGGTGCAGCGATGGGCGAAGCGGACCGGCGAGGAGCACGGGCTCGCGGTGATGGCCGATCCGAACGATCCGCGCGGGGTCACGTTTTCCCTCGGCGTGGTGGAGAAGCGGGGGCCGCGCCTCGAGGTCTACGTCCGGTGACGAGCCCGCCGCTGCTCTCGGTCCGCGATCTCGCTGTCTCGTTCGCGACCGCCGAGGGGACAAGCGTGAAGGCGCTCGACGGCGTCTCGTTCGACGTGCCGCAAGGCAAGACCGTGGGGCTCGTGGGCGAGTCGGGCTGCGGGAAGACCGTGACGGCGCTGTCGATCCTGCGGCTCTTGTCGACGCCGAGCGCGCGTATCGATCGCGGCGCGATCGTGTTTCAGGGCGAGGACCTGCTCACGCTGCCGGAGCGCGCGATGCGGCAGGTGCGCGGCGGCAAGATCGGGATGGTGTTCCAGGAGCCGCTGACGGCGCTCACGCCGGTCTACTCGGTGGGCGCGCAGATCATGGAGGCGATCCGCCTGCACGAGCGCATGTCCCGCAAGGAGGCGCGGGCCCGCGCGCTCGCGCTGCTCCACCGCGTGGGGTTTCCCCGGCCCGACGAGCGCTTCGACAGCTACCCGCACGAGCTCAGCGGAGGCATGCGGCAACGCGTGCTGCTCGCGATGGCGCTCGCCGCGCCGCCGCGCCTGCTCGTCGCGGACGAACCCACGAGCGCGCTCGACATGGCCTTGCGAGCGCAGATCATGGCGCTGCTCGCCGATCAAGCGCGCGAGCTCGGGATGAGCTTGCTCGTGATCACCCACGATCTGCCGTTCGTCGCGGAGATCGCGCACGAGCTCGTGGTGCTCTACGCGGGGAAGGTGGTGGAGACGGGGCCACCTTCGCGGGTGCTCGCGTCGCCGCGGCACCCGTACACGCAGGCGCTCGTGCGCAGCGTGCCGCCCGCGGGCTCGTTCCGGACGCGCGGGGAGAAACGGAAGGCGCTGCCGACGCTCGAAGGCTCGCTGCCGGATCCGCGGCGTTCGCCGGGCGGATGCGCGTTCGCGCCGCGTTGCCCCGAGGTGATGGATCGGTGCCGCGAGGAGGCGCCGCCGCTCTTCGAGGCCGAGGGCGGACGCGACGTGGTCCGGTGTTTCCTGCAAGGAGGCGCGGCATGAGCGGCGGACCGGACAAACCTCGCTCGGGCAAACCGCTGCTCCAGGTCGAGAAGCTCTCGGTGCTCTACCCCGTGCGGCAGGGGTTCTTCCGCGCGCCGAAGTTCTTGCACGCGGTCGACGGCGTGAGCTTCTACATCCGGCCGGGCGAGACGTTGGGGCTCGTCGGCGAGTCGGGTTGCGGCAAGAGCACGCTCGGGCGCACGGTGCTGCGCCTCGTCGAGCCCACGCTCGGGCGCATCGTGTTCGACGGGCAAGACATCACGCGCCTCTCCGAGCGAGCGATCCGGCCGTTGCGCCGGCGCATGCAAATCGTCTTTCAAGACCCGTACTCGTCGCTGAACCCGCGCATGACGGTGCGCGAGATCGTCGGCGAAGGGATCGCGGCGCTTCGGCTCGCAAAGACCTCACGCGAGGCGAGCGAGACCGTGGAGGAGATGGTCGCGAAGGTGGGGCTCGGCCCCGAGGCGCTCGATCGGTACCCGAACGAGTTCTCGGGCGGGCAGCGGCAGCGCATCGCGATCGCGCGGGCTCTCGCGGTGCGGCCCGACTTCGTGGTCTGCGACGAGCCCACGAGCGCGCTCGACGTGTCAGTGCAGGCGCAGATCCTGAACCTGCTCGAGCGGCTGCAGGACGAGCTGTCCGTGAGCTACCTGTTCATCTCGCACGACCTGCGCGTGGTCGGCTACATGAGCCATCGCATCGCGGTGATGTACCTCGGCCGCATCGTGGAGATGGGGCCGGCGCGCGAGGTCGCCGAGCGGCGGCTGCATCCGTACACGCGGGCGCTCTTCGGAGCGCTGCCGCGCGAGGACGGCGATCCGCGGCCGCGGCGCGTGCTCTGGGGCGAACCGCCCGGCCCGCTCGAACCGCCGCGCGGGTGCGTGTTCCAGTCGCGTTGCCAGAAAGCCGAGAAGGGGCGTTGCGACGTCGAAGCGCCGGACCTCACGGAGATCGTGCCCGGCAGCCACCACCGCGTGGCGTGTTTCCACCCGGAAGCGAGCGAGCTGCTGGCGCCGCGACCGAGCGCGCGACCCTCGATCCCCGCGAGCCCGCCGAGCGAGGGCTGAACCTCAGGCGCCGACGTGCTCCGACGACTCGGCGTCCTCGATGCGGATGTCGGGCGAGGGCAGCTCGAGCTCTTCACAGGCGAGCACCGCTTCGAGCTTGATCGGGTTTGCGATCGTGGGGGTTTGTCCGACCGTGAGGGCCTCGACGACGGCACTGAGGGTCCAGCGGCCGAGCGACGAGAGGCGCACCTGGTCGCCGTGGACTTGCAGCGTGTCGCGCAGGTCCTCGTGCTGCTGGAGGAGCTCGTCGGCCTCGGGGCCGAGCACCATGCGGGCCGTGCGGACGACGCGGCGGAGCACGCTGTTCCAGGCCGTGAGCGTCTCCTCGTCGGCGACGTCGTCGAGGATGTCGAGGCCGACGGGCAGGCGCGCGAGGCGCTCGATGTAGCGGTGGAGCAGCGGGCCGCGCAGCAGGCGGCCGTGCTGCGGGGCGATGATCTCGACGGGCGGATCGAGGGCGCGGATGGTGTCCATCGCGCGGGTGAGGACGCGGTTCGTCGGCATGTACGTCTGGTGGAAGGCGCGGATGCCGGCCCAGTCGCTCTCGTCGGCCCAGAGCCCGCGCGCCTCGATCGGCGTGAGCCCGCCGAAGAGATCCCCCGTGAAGAGCACGCGCGTCTCCGGATCGTAGAGCATCACGGCACCGCGGAAGTGGCAGAACGGGCTCGGGACGGGGAGCATCATGTGGCCCGTGGGCACGTCGAAGCCGCGGGGAAAACGGGCCGTGTCGACGTAACGCTCGGGCGGCAGGTTGAAGTGCACGATGAGGCGCCACGTCGCCTCGGAGCAGACGATCGAGGCGCCGGGCGCGTAACGGGCCGAGATCACCGCGGCGCTCGATCCGACGTCCGGATCCTGGTGGTTGATGAACAACGCGGAGAGCTTGTTCATCCCGCCGATGAGCGTGCCGATCTTGGCCGAGACAACGGCGAAGTCGGAGCTCGATCCGGGGTCGACGAGCAGGTGGAACGGGCCTGCCTGTTCGAAGCCGGGCTTCGGGCGGAAGATGCGCAGGTAGGGGTTCGCGTGGAAGATGCTCTTCGGGTCGCGCTTGCCGACCCAGAACGTGTCCTTCGCGATCTCGATGGGCGAGACCACCTCGGGCCGATCGGTCTGCTGGGGCGGCGTGGGGCGCTGCGCGGCCGGGGGGCGCACGGCGGGCGAGAGGGGGCCGCTCGTGCCACGCGAGGGCGTGAGCTGGCCGAGGGAAGCCTCAGGCGCCAGCGGGGCGCGGGGCGCGAGGGCCGACGCCGAGTCCGGCGGCGTGGGCAACGTGGGCGGCAGCGGGCGCTTCGCGCCGGCGATGGCGACGGTGGCTGGCTCGGAGTTCGTGCCGACCCTTGGCTCCATCAGCGCTTTGCCGTGCAGGCGATGGGGTTCGGGCGTGTTCCCGGGCGAGACACGTGTCGTGGGCTGCATCGCGTCGGTGACGGCGGCGCGCATCGCGGCGGCGTCCTGGAAGCGGTTCGCCTTGTCGAACTGGAGGGACCGATCGACGAGCTCGATCACGGCGCGGGGGAGGGAGGGCGCGACGAGCGCGAGCGAGCCGACGGGCTTCGTGGCGGCCATGATCAGGCTGCCGGTGAGGTTGCCGGCCTCGTGCACGAGGCAGCCGGAGAGGAGCGTGTACAGAGTCGCGCCGACGGCCCACAGGTCGCTCGTCGCGTCGACCTCGTTCCAGTCGCCGCGCGCCTGCTCGGGCGGCATGAAGCCCGGCGTGCCCATGGTCGTGCCGAAGCTCGTCATGATGCGGCCTTGCTCGACAGCGGCCTCGAGCGCGCGCGCGAGGCCAAAATCGAGGACCTTGATGGTGCCGGTCAGCGTGAGGAAGATGTTCTCGGGCTTGAGATCGCGGTGCAGGATGCGCTTTTCGTGGGCGGCGACGAGCACGTCGAGCACGGCGAGCGCGAGCGTGAGCACCTCGGGCGTGGGGAGCCTGCCGCCGCAGCGCTGGGCGATGCGGTCGTAGGTCTCGCCTTCGAGCAGCTCCATCACGAGGAAGGCGAGGCCATCGTCGGTCTCGTCGTCGTCGAGGATCCGGACGACGCAGGGGTGGCCGACGGCGTTCGCGGCATACCCCTCGTGGTGAAAACGGGCGCGGATCGCGGGCTCGGCGGCGAGGTCCGGGTGGAGGACTTTGACGGCCGCGCGGTTCTTGTTGCGGTGCGTGGCCGCGTAGACGGCTGCCATGCCGCCCACGCCGAGCAGCATATCGAGCCGCCACTTGCCCTTCAGAAGCGTGCCGATGCGGGCCTCGGCGCGCTCTCGATTCGCCCGTTCCACGGCGATCATGCGCTCGTTTCCACCAAGGGACCCTCCGCGTCCGGCATTGCGGAAAGCACCGGAGTCCAGTGAAAGCTAGGGTAGCACGGGCGTACGCGCCGGGCGAAACGATAACGAACGCAATGGCACGTCACACCATTGACGTTTTCTCGTCAATGAGGAGCGCACGTATTGCGTCGAAGGGAGGACGACCCGGGGGCGCGTGTCGTCGGACCATGGATGGCAAACGCGCCCACCCCGTGACCGGAGGTGGGCGCGCGCGTGAGGGGTCCGATCAGGCCTGGGCCACCGTCTCGTCGTCTTCGCTCTCGTCGGCGGCGTCATCCGCGCTCGGCACGACGCCCGTCCCGAGCTGCGACAGGATCTGCGTGCGCCACGAGATCAACGTCTGCGCGCGGCGGCCCGCGGTCGAATCCGAGAGCCCGCTGAGCTTCACGATCTGCTTCGTGATCGCGTCCTGCGTGGGCGGCTTGTCGGAGAGGATCCCGGGGGCGATCGCGCCGATGATCTCGCTGTCCTGGATCGACTTGCGGAACGCCTCGCGTTCCTCGGCGCTCCCGGCCGCGGCATTGCCGAGCGCCTTGCCGAGCTCGGTGGTCCCGAACCCGCCGCCCTCTTCCTCCGCGAGGAACCCGAGCACCCGAGCGGTGTGGAGTCCGTAGAGCACGTGGCGGGGGTTGATCCCGGTGCGGTCGGAGACGTCAGCCTTCGTTTTCGAGCCATCGGCGACCGCATCGATGATGCGGCGGACGTTTTCGAGGCTGTCTGCTTGCGGAATGTCTTTGCTTTCGAGGCGACGACGAGCGGTCGGCATGTTGAGGGGACGGAGTCTACATGCAGACCGTCGACCTTTCCGCCAAAAATTTGCCCGAACGTGTCGAGCGCGCGCGAAAGGGCCCCCGAGCCCCTGGAACCCCGTGACGAGCCTGCCTCCACGGGGGCATGATCGAAGTTTTTTGGCGTAGTTGACGTGGCTTGGATTACGTCTGTCGCGGGGAAGCGAGGTCAGCGGACGGCCGCATGGCGTCCGCGCACCCACGAGCAGACGAGAAGGGGCGAGACGCGCTGCAGCACCGTACGGACGAGCCCATCGAGGCCTCGTCGTGGGGTCGAGGTTGTCCTGTTGGAACCGCCGGCCCCACGAACCCGAGCGCGTGTCGATGCATCGCTTGGAGGACCAAGGGGTCCGCGTCGGCGGGCGCGACGACCTCTTCCGCATGCGACTGCTCGCCGGAGCGAGCGCTCGTGGAAGCGCTTCACAACACGAGCGCACCGTTCGTCCGCGTGATCGACTCGCCGCTGGAGAGGCGCAGGTCCCGCACGAACACTGCGTCCGTGTCCGCCGCGTCTTGCCCGAGCACCACCGTCGTGCCCGTCTCCGTTCGCACGACGACTTGATCGAGCGGCGCGAGGAAGCTCCGCGCCTCGCTCGCCGAGACCACGCGCAGCCACGGCGCCGTGTCAGCCCCGCGCTTCGCGATCCACGCCGCGATCGGCGTCGCGGGGAGATCCGCCGGCAGGGCCGTGTAGACCCACGGCGCGTCGGCCGGCACGCGGAAGCTCGTCTCGGTAGAGCCCGACACGATCCGCACGAGCCCCTCCGAAGGCGCGAGCCGCATCCGCACCGGCGGCTCGTTCGGCGTGCTGCTCGTCGCCGTGATCTCCGCGGCCACGATGCGACCCCGCGCGTCGAGCGTCACGTCCTCGATCACCTGCCGTTCGGCCCCGCTCGCCAGCATGAGGCGCGTCTCGCCGTGCAGCTTCTCGGTGCCGTCCGGTCCGACCGAACGTGACGCTTGGCCCGTCGAACCACGCTTGCCGGCGAAGACGAACGTCGCCTCCGCGGCGCCGCGGGAGGGGCCCTTCGTGTCCCCCGCGCCCCCGGGTGCGTCGCATGCGGTCGTGAAGAGCGAAGCCGAGACGACGATCGACACGGCGGCAAACAGCATCTGCGAAATGCGCATCAGAAAGGCCCTCCGTCGGTCCGTTCATGGGGATCGACGTAGAGCCCAGGCGCGCGTGACGAAAAAAGTTCAGCGTGTACAGCCGAGCCGTGTCGACCGCTCGCGCGCCTCGTCCGCCGTGACGCTCCGGGGCCGCGCGCGCCCCCATCGATCGAGCACCGTCCGGTACGACGCACACGCGCGGAGCGTGTCCCCCGACGCTTCGAGCGCTTGCCCGAGCCACAGATGCGCCCGCGTGTGCGCCATCGGAAAACTCAGCGCGGAGCAGCTCCCGGCCGCCTGCATCAGCCAGCGCTTCGCTTCGTCGAGCCGGCCGCCGAGCAGAAACGTCACGCCCGCCGACGCGCCCACCAGCGTGCCCGGTACATACGGCGGCAGCGGTCCGTGCTCCGCGAGCGCCGTGAGCGCGTCGCGCGCGTCCTCTGCCAGGATCGTCGTCGCCGCCCAGCCGTGCAGCCACAGATAACTGCGCGCAGCCGGCGTCACGCGGGCCGACCACTCCGCGAGCCACGCGCGCCGCCGCGACGCGAGGCCCTCGCGCGTGATCGCCCCGGCCCGCCGCGCCGTCACGAGCAACGCGGGCGTCGCATCGTTCGAAAGGGCCGAGTCCTCTGCGTTCGGATCGGGCTCCCACGCGCCTTGACGATCGAGATACCCGATCGCGACCGCCCCGGCCTCCGCGTGTTTCCCCGACTCGATCAAGAGCTCCGCGACCGCGCGCGCCGCGATCCCGTGATCGTTGCGCCGCGCGCTCCCCTCCGCCTTCCGCCCGAGGGCCTGCGCATGTTCGAGCGCCTCCTCGAAGTCGCCATAGAGCGCGGCCTTGCGCATCGCGCCCACGACGAGCACGCGGTTCCGCACGAGCTCCGCCGTTCCTTTGGGCAGCTCGTCCACTTGCTTGCCCGCGTGCCGCAGAGCTTCCTCCACCGTCGCGCTCGGCTCGCCCCGCGACGCGAGCGCGTCGGCGAGCAGCGGGTACGAGACGTGCGCTTGTGCGCCTCGGGCGATCATCTGCCGCGCGGTCGACTCCATCGCGGCGCATCGGCCCGCGTACCCTTCGAGCCGCGCGCGGTACGACAGGCACGCCATCGCGTCCGGCGCGACCTGCAGGCATCGATCGATGGCCTTCTGCGCCTCGTCGAAGCGACCGCGGTACGCCTCGAAGACGGCCAGCGAGCTGAGCGCGCGGGTGAACTGCGGATCGAGCTCGATCGCGCGCTGGAGGTGCTGGATGGCGGCCTGGAAGTCGTCGAAGTTGCCGCGGCCGAGCGCGAGGAAGTACCAGAGCTGCGCGTCGCCCGGATGGTCCTTGATCATCGCCCCGAGCCTGCGGCTCGCCTCGGCCCAGTCGGCGGGCTCGCGCTGCACGACCGGCTCGATCGCGTCGAGCAGCGCGCGGTCCCGCGGCGAGAGCGCGTCGCTCTTCGCCCGCGCTTGCCGAAAGCTCTCGCGCACGCCGTCGAGGTGCTGCGCCATCCCGATCGCCGCGTACTGCACGTGCGCCGAAGCGAGCCCCGGATCGAGCGTGATCGCGCGCTGAAAATCCGGCCCCCACGAGCCGCCGGCCCGGAACGCTTCGAGCCCCGCGCGGTACGCGGCGCGTGCCTCCTCGCTCCGTGACGACGAGCTCGGCAGATCCGTCGCGACCACGGGCGCATGCGCGTTCGTCGCGGCGAGAGCCGTGCTCGCCGGAGGTTGCGCCGAAGGCTCCGCGGTTCGCTCGGCGCCGCGGAGCCTCGCTGCACCGATCGCCGCCCCGAGCATCAAGAGCAGCACCCCGAGCGCCGCCGGGGCTAGGAAACGCTTCCTTCCCGGCTTCCCTTGCGCCTCGTGATCGAGCTCCCGCGCGATCGCCCCGGCGCTCTCGTACCGCGCGTGCGGCTCCTTTTGCAGGCACCGCAGCGCCACGCGCTCGAGATCGGGATCGACGCCTGCGCGGATCGTCGACGGCGGCGTCGGCTCCGACCCTTCGATCGACGCGAGCACGGCGGCCGCGTTTTTTCCGACGAAGGGCCGCTTCCCCGTCAGCATCTCGTAGAGCATCACGCCGAACGAGAAGACGTCGCTCCGTGCGTCGACCGGCTTTCCCCCCGCTTGCTCGGGCGACATGTAGCTCGGCGTGCCGATGATCGCGCCGTCGGCCGTGGCCACCGAGACCAGATCGATCTCCACGTGGGTCGCCTTCGCCAGCCCGAAATCGAGCAAGGTCAGCCGTCCGTCGCCCTCGATCATCACGTTCTCGGGCTTGAGGTCGCGGTGCACGAGGCCGCGCCCGTGCGCCTTCGCGAGCGCGCGGGCGAGGTCTTTCGCGACGCGCCGCGCCTCGTCCGGCGGCAGCGACGGCGTGTCCTTTGGCCTCGCGTCGAGCCGCTCGCGGAGCGTCGATCCGCGCAGCCGCTCCATCGCGATGAACGCCCGGCCGCAATCCTCGCCGACGTCGTAGATCGCCACGACCCCCGCGTGCCCGAGCGCCGCGGCCGCGCGCGCCTCGCGCAAGAGCCGCCGCTTGCGCTCCTCGTCCTCCGACAAGAGCACCTTCAGCGCGACCTCGCGGCCGAGCGTGGGATCTGTCGCGGCGAACACGACGCCCATCCCGCCGCGGCCGATCTCCTCGCGCACCACGAAGCGCCCTACGCGCTCGCCGGGGCGCGGCAACGTCGCCGGCGTGCGCGGAGCTTCGCGGGAAGGGATGCGCGCGATCTTCGCCAGGAAGGGATCGGGCGTGATCGGCCCCTCGCCGTCCTCGGACGAGGACGACAGGGCTGCGTCGTCGTCTTCGTCGTCGACGTCCCGTCGCACGTCGCCCGTGCGTCCGGACAAGGGCTCGCCTGGCATGGACCGCCGCGAGCATACCATCCGGCAGCGCCGTTTCGCGCGGGAGAGCACTTCCCAAGCGACGGCCCCACGGGCAAGATGGATCGCCCGCGCAGAGCCCTCCGGGCTCGCGCCTCACCACGCATGGACGCGGACAAAAGGCGCACGATCGACGCAGACATCCGCCGCCTCGCCGAGGGCGGGGACATCGGCGCCGCCACGTCCGTCGCCCTGCGCGCCTACGGCCCCGAGATCTTCGAGTTCGTCGCGGCGCTCCACCGCAACGAGACCGACGCCTCCGAGGTATTCTCCCTTTTCGCCGAGAAGCTCTGGAAGAGCCTGCCGAGCTTTCGCTGGGACGCCTCCTTCCGCACCTGGGCGTACGCCGTGGCGCGCACGTCCTCCCTCGATTTCCGACGCGCGGAGAAGCGCCGCGCCGCGCGGGTCGTGCCCTTGCCGGAGGGCTCCTCGCTCTCGGCGATCGAGGCCGAGGTCCGCACCGTCACGCGCTCCTACCTTCGCACCGAACGCCGCGATCGTTTCGCCGAGCTCCGGGCGCGCTTGCCGCCCGAGGAGCAAGAGCTCCTCATGCTCCGCGTCGATCGGCAGCTCTCGTGGGACGACCTCGCGGTCGTGCTCCACGGCGAGGACGCGCCGCCGCTCGGGGCGGACGAGCGGAAACGAGCGGCCGCGCGCCTGCGCAAGCGCTTCCAGCACCTCAAGGAAAAGCTCTACGAGATGGGGCGGCGCGAGGGGCTCGTCGGGGACGAGAACTAGCAACAACAAAGGTCTTTCGCGGCGCGTCGTGGCCTGCTATCGCACGCGGCGAGATGAGCCGCATCTACCGCACCCTTCCTCCGTCGGGCACCGCGCTCGGCATTGCGTTCTCCGGGGGCCTCGACACGCGCACGGCCGTGGCCTGGCTCTCGCGCCAGGGCCTTCGCGTCCATTGTTATACCGCCGATCTCGGCCAGCCGGACGAGAAGACCCCGGCGGACATCCCGCCCGTCGCGATCTCGCACGGCGCTGAAAAGGCCCGGCTCGTCGATTGCCGCGAGTCCATGGCGCGCGAGGGCATCATCGCCCTCCAGTGCGGCGCGTTCCACCTCTCGACCGCGGGCCGCAAATACTTCAATACGACGCCCCTCGGCCGCGCCGTCACCTCGACGGCCATCGTTCGGGCCATGCGCGAGGAGGGCGTGCACGTCTTCGGCGACGGCAGCACGCACAAGGGCAACGACATCCAGCGGTTTTACCGTTATGGCGTGCTCGTCGATCCCGAGCTCAAAATCTACAAGCCCTGGCTCGACCAGAAGTTCGTCGACGCCTTCGGCGGCCGCACCGAGATGGCGCAGTACCTCGATTCGATCGGCATGCCGTACCCCATGGGCACCGAGAAGGCGTACAGCACCGACGCGAACGTCCTCGGCGCGACGCACGAAGCGAAGGACCTCGAGTTCCTCGACAAGGGCATGACGATCGTGAACCCGATCATGGGCGTGCCTTTCTGGCGCTCGGACGTGGCGATCGCCGAGGAGGAGATCACGGTCGAATACGCCGAGGGCGTGCCCGTCGCGCTGAACGGCGCTCGATTCTCGTCGTTGTTCGCGCTCATCGTCGCGGCGAACGAGATCGGCGGCCGGCATGGGCTCGGGATGAGTGATCAGATCGAGAATCGTGTCATCGGCGCGAAGAGCCGCGGCATTTACGAGGCGCCCGGCATGGCGCTGCTCCACATCGCCTACGAGCGCCTGCTCTCGGCCACGCACAACGAGGACACGACCGACCTCTACTGCACGCTCGGCCGCCGTCTCGGCCGCCTCCTTTACGAGGGCAAGTGGTACGACCCCGAGGCGATGATGCTGAAGGAGTCGCTCGCCCGCTGGGTCGCGACGCCGATCAGCGGCATCGTGCGCCTCTCGCTCCGCCGCGGCGACGATTACACGATCCTCGAGACCCGCGCCGAGAAGAGCGCGTATGCGCCCGAAAAACTCTCCATGGAGAAGACCGAGGCCGCGTTCACTCCCGAAGATCGTATCGGCGCTTTGGAGATCCAGAACCTCGCCGTCTCGGACAACCGCACGCTGCTGCTCCATTATGCCGAGCGTCTCGGCCGCCTGGCGGGCCCTTCGGCGTCGTCCTTCGGCGACGTCCTCGGCGAGGGCGAGGTCGAGCCGAAGCGCCTCTCCTGAGAGGCCACGGCGATCGCTTGTCGCCGCGCGGGGGCGTTGGTAGCGTCACCTGTCCGCCATGTTGCTCCCACGCCCCGCGCTCCTCCCCCCGGATACCATTTTTCACGGCCGTTATCGGGTGATCCGGGCGATCAAGTCCGGCGGCATGGGCACGGTCTACGAGGTCGTCGACGAGAGGACCTCGAGCCGGCGCGCCCTCAAGGTCATGCTCCCGAATCTCGTGACGAGCGAGCAGGGCCGCAAGCGCTTCGAGCTCGAAGCGCGGGCGACGGGCGCGATCGAGAGTGATCACATCGTCCGGATCCTCGACGTCGGCATCGATCCCGGCACCGAGCTGCCTTTCCTCGTGATGGAGCTGCTCCGCGGCCGTGACCTCGGCGCGCTCCTCGACCAGGGCGTTCGAATCGCCCTCGAAGACGTGCTCCGTTATCTCACCCAGACCGCGGTCGCCCTCGACAAGCTCCACGCCGCGGGCGTCGTCCACCGCGACCTCAAGCCGGAGAACATCTTCCTCTCGTGGCGCGACGACGGCACGCCCTGTATCAAGGTCCTCGATTTCGGGGTCGTGAAGACGGTGGATCCCGTCGTCGACGGCATCACGACCCGCGGCATCCTCGGCACGCCGCTTTACATGGCGCCCGAGCAGGTCGAGGCTGCGCAGGACGTGGGCCCGGCCGCCGATATTTATGCGCTCGGCCAGCTCGCCTATGAATTGCTCGTCGGCGAGCCGTACTGGGCCGAGGAGCTCGAGCGCGACGGCTCGCCGATCCTGCTCGCGGCCGACATCTCCGACGGGCCGCTAGAATCGCCGGAGGCGCGGGCGAAGCGCCGCAAGCGCGTCGATCTCCCTCCCGGGTTCGATGTCTGGTTCGCCGGCGTGACAGCGAAATCAGTGGCGGCGCGTTATCCGCGGGCGACGGTGGCCATCGCGGCGCTCACGGACCTCGTGCGCGAGAGCGTGCGTGCGTCGCAGGAGCAAGTTTCATCCGCCAAACCCAAGGCGCCGGCTTCCGTTTCGCAGCCGGCTTCGCGCCCACAGCCGACTCCGCCCCCGGTGCGGGAGGTCGCGAAAAAGGGGTTTTTGGTCACGGTCGATTGCGCGACGAACGTGGTCCGCGTCGACGTGTGGGGGTTCTGGGACGTCGAGGACGGCAAGGGGTACTGGGAAGAGTTCGAGCGCAAGACGAAGCCGCTCCTCGGCAACCCTTGGTACGTCCTGGCAAACATCTCGAATTTCCCGCCGCAGAAGCCCGATGTGAGCGCGTTCGTCGAGAAGACGATGACCCACGCGCGGGAGAACGGCCTCGTGCGCGCGGCGAACCTCGTCAGCAGCGCGCTCGGGCGTATGCAGATTCAGAGGCTCTCGGTCGAGACGGGGTTGCCGCTGTATTCGTTTTTCACGACGGAGGCCGAGGCGTTGCGGTGGCTCCTCACGGGAAAATGAGCGTCGGGTCCTGACATTTCCGTGCAGCCCTCACGCGGCCTTCGTGTGCATCTCTTCGAGCCAGGCGCGTGCCTTGGCCTGTGTCTCGAAGAAGCGGTGGGCGATCTTCGCGCCCGTGAGGGAGCTCGTGGCGCGAATGACGAGATCGAGCACCACGCGAACGGGGGCAGGCGCGCCCACGTACGCGACGAAATGCGGAGGGAGCTTTCGAGGCCGATCCCGCAGCTCGTGCCGTGATCCGTGGCTGAACCCGCCCGCGTCGGAGATGTCGCACAGGACGAAGAGCCGACCCCGCGCGAGCAATCGTTCGTCCGTCAAACGCGCGAGGGCCGCCATCTCGCCGGGCAGGATCGGCCCGTGGAACTCCATCACGAGGAGATCACCAGGCTCGAATCGAACGTAGTGCCTGCCCACCCACGTCTCCTCGACGCTCATGGGCCGAGCGTGCCCGAACGTGGACGGGACGTCCAGTCAGGCTTTCGTCAGGAGGGGACGAAATGCTCCTCGTCTCGGCCCTCGAACCTCGCCCCCACCTCACCGGCCGCGCGCTCGCCCGATTCGAGCGCCCCCTCCATGTAGCCCGTCCATTCCGTCGCCGTCTCGGTGCCCGCCCAGTGGATTCGCCCCACCGGCTCGCGCAGCGCGCGCCCCACGCCGGTCATCGTGCCGGGCCCCATCACCCCGACGGGACAGCCGCGCGACCATGGCTCCGTCGACCAGTCGAATTCGACGTATTCGCTCGGCCGGAGCGCCCGCTCGCCGAACATGCGGCCGAGGCTCCCGAGCACCACCGCGCGCCGCTCCTCCAAGGGCCTCTCCGAGAAGACGCGCGCCTTTTGCCCCACGACGAATCCGAGGAGCGAATGCACCACCCCGTCGTGCGAGCCATTGTCGAACACGACCGACATCGGCCCCGTGCTCGTCACGGCCTCCCCCGAGAGCCCCGCCTCGCGCCAGAAAGGCCGATCGTAGACCGCGATGCATTTCACCGTGGAGCCCATCGGCATCCGTTGCGTGAGCTGGTCGCGCACGACGGGCAGGAGCGGGCGAACTTCGATGCGACCCGCGAGCGCCGGAGGGACGGCCACGATCACGTACGGCGCCCGCACCACGACTTCGTCCGAGGTCACGACCACGCCGCGCCCGTCCTGCTCGATGCGCCGCGCCGGCGCGGCGAGCACGACCGCGTCCCCGAGCCGCGCTGCGAGCCGGATCGAGAGCTCCTGCGCGCTGCCCACGAAACGCCGCTCCTGCGCCCCGCCCTCGATTTCCACGAGGCGCATGAGGCCGCCGCCCGCGCGCAGGTACGCGAGGAAATACAGCATTGAAATCTCGCGCGGCTCCGCGCCGAAGACCACCCGCACCGCCGCGTCGAAGAGCTCGCGCACGTCGGCGCGCGGGAGAAGCTCGCGGGCGGCGGTTTCGAGCGTTGTTTCGTCCCACGCCGAAGCTTCGGCTGCGGCGAGCGGCCTTCCTTTGGGCAGCCGCGCCGCGAGCGCGTCGAGCTTGCGCAGCGCGAGGTGCAGCGCGACGAGCCCCGGCACGGGCAGCGAGGGAATGGTCCCCGCATACGTCGAGACGCGCCCGTCCCGCACCAGGATTTTTTGTCCGGAATGGTACGTTGGAAACGTCGCGACGCCGAGCTCGGCGGCGAGGCGCCCGAGGCGGCGTTGCCCCGCGCCGAGCCATTGCCCTCCGAGGTCGAGGACACGGCCCCCGATCTCCCGGCCCAGCGTGCGCCCGCCGACGCGATCCCGCGCTTCGAGCACGACGACGCGTTTTCCCATGCGGGTCAGCGCGTCCGCCGCCGAGAGGCCCGCGAGGCCCGCGCCGACGATGACGACGTCGGCCTCGCGTTCTTGGTTGAATGGGGCCATGGCCTCGCCGCTCCTCCCGTTCAGATTCGTTCGAGGACGACCGCGATTCCTTGCCCGCCGCCGATGCAAGCGCTGCCCACGGCGATCTGCTTGCCCGTGCGGCGCAGCGTGTGGACGAGGTTCGCCGTGATGCGCGCGCCCGAGGCGCCGAGCGGGTGGCCGAGCGCGATGGCCCCGCCATTCAGGTTCGCCTTGTCGAGCGGGATCTTCAGCTCCTTCTGCACGGCGAGCCATTGCGGCGCGAACGCCTCGTTCACGTCGAAGAGGTCGACCGCGTCGAACGAGACGCCCGCGCGCTCGAGGGCCTTGGGAATGGCGGCTGCCGGGCCGATGCCCATGATCGAGGGGTCGACGCCCGCCGACGCCCATTGCAGGAGCCGCGCGAGCGGCGTCCAGCCCTTCTCGCGCGCCTTCTCGGCCGTGGTCACGACGAGCATGGCCGCGCCGTCGCAGATGCCGCTCGCGTTGCCGGCCGTGACCGTGCCGTCTTTCTTGAACACCGGCGCGAGCTTGGCGAGCGCCTCGGGCGTCGATTGCGGCCTCGCGTGCTCGTCCACCGCGAACGAGACCGGCGGCGCCCCGCGCTTGCCCGGCAGTTCGATCGGCGCGATCTCGTCCTTGAACGCGCCCGCCTCGTTCGCCGCGGCCCAGAGCTTCTGGCTGCGGAGCGCGTATTCGTCGCATTCGGCGCGCGAGATGCCGTACTTCGTGGCCAGGTTCTCGGCCGTGATGGCCATCGGCGAATTCACGTAGCTATCGGTGAGCGCGCTCCAGAGCGAATCTTCGAGCGCCGGGGCCTTGCCGAACGCGAAGCCCTCGCGCCCGCCGCGCAGCACGTGCGGCGCCTGCGACATGTTCTCGGTCCCGCCCGCGAGCACGACATCGGCCTCGTCGAGCAGGAGGAGCTGGGCCGCCTGCACGATCGCCTCGAAGCCCGAGCCGCAAAGCCGGTTCACCGTGAGCGCCGGGACCTCGATGGGCACGCCTGCCTTGAGGCCCACGTGGCGCGCGCAGTAGATCGCGTCGGAACTCGTCTGCATGACGTTGCCGACGACGACGTGCCCGACGTCGCCCGGCGCCGCGCCGGCCTGCGCGAGGGCTGCCTTCGCGGCGTGGGCCGCGAGATCGTTCGCCGAGACACCCTTGAGCGCGCCATTCATCGTCCCGAACGCGGTGCGCTTCGCGCCCACGATGACGATGTCCTTGCTGAGCTTGGCCATGTTTTCTCCGTGCATGTCCTGTTGAGGGCCGGGAGCATGCGACGGACCGTCGTGCCAAGCAAGCCCCCAGGCCCGACAACCGCCCGAACGCGAGCCATCTCTCCTTCGGGACCCGCGCCGTGACGGAGCGCAGCGAAGGAATGGGTCGCCACGATTGAGAGAGGCACTCCCGGAGCGCGAGGGTACGTCCCACATGGATCGAGATCGACCGATTCTCGCCGTCCATGCGCAGGTTTTCTACGCATTGCCTGATGGACGCGGGCGGATTTCCGTGAGACGTTGTGTCCAGGGGGCAAGCATGGACGCGATGCTTACGAACAATCGCCGCATCCTCGTGGTGGATGACAGCGATGCCATTCACCGCGACTTCCTGGAAATTTTGAAGCCTCGGAGGAGCTCATTCGAGCTCGATGCCATGGAGGCATCGATCTTCGGCGTGCGCGCCGCCGCGCCGCCCGCGCTGGATTTCGAGCTCACCTTTGCCTCGCAGGGCGCCGAGGCGCTGGAGAAGGTGCAGCAAGCCCGCGGCGGCGCCGCCCCTTATGCGCTCGCCTTCGTCGATATGCGTATGCCCCCGGGGTGGGACGGGCTGGAGACGCTGACGCATCTATGGGCCGCGGATCCGACCTTGCAGGCCGTCATTTGCTCGGCGTATTCGGACCATTCCTGGGCCGAGATCACGGAGAAGCTCGGCGTGACCGACCGCTTCTTGATCTTGAAAAAGCCCTTCGATCCGGTGGAGGTCCGTCAGATCGCCTGTGCGCTCACCGAGAAATGGAACCAGGCCGAGCGCTCCTCCCGCGCCGAGGTCGATCTGCGGCGGAGCGAGGCGAAGAACCGCGGCATCCTCACAGCCCTGCCCGACGCGCTGCTCGTCGTGGCGCGGGACGGCCTGTGCCGCGATTTCAAGCCCGCCCGCGGCGCCGCCGCGCCGACCCTCGTGTTCCGGCCGGGCGAGTCCATCTCCGCGGCGCTCGGGGACGCGCTCGGCGTGCAGATGGGAAGGTATGTGGAGCTCGCCATCGACACCGGGAACGCGCAGAGTTTCGAACTTCGGCAAGGGGAAAAGGGCGGGACACGCCATTTCGAGGCGCGCGTCGCAGGCATCGACGCCGACGAGGCGCTCGTGCTCCTGCGCGACGTCACCGAGGAGCGGCAGCGCGACGAGGCCATCGAACAGCAGCGCGCGCGGGAGGACGCCATGCGCGCGCAGAACGAGACGCTGCTCTCGATCTCCACGCCGCTCATCCCCATCACCGACGATATCGTGGTCATGCCCCTCGTCGGCGAGCTGGAGGCGTCGCGGTTGCAACAGGCGCAGGAGACGCTTTTGCAGGGGATCGTGGCGCGCGGAGCGCGTGTCGCCATTTTGGACGTGACGGGCGTGCCGCGCGTCACGCCCGTGGTCGCCGATGAGATCGTGCGTATGGCGCAGGGCGCGCGCCTGCTCGGCGCGGAGATCATGCTCACGGGGATCCGGCCCGAGGTGGCGCAGACGCTCGTGGCCTTGGGGCAGGGGTTTTCCGGGTTATCGACGCAACGGACGCTGCAGAGCGGCATTGCATTCGCCATGGGGCGCCGCCCGGGCGGGAGGGACGCGTCATGCGAGCGTACCTGAAATCGCTGGGCGTCTGGGGCTTTCTGGGGGCGCTCGTCGGGGCCACGGCGATCGGCGTCTTTTTGATCGAGCCCACGGACGCGCGCACACCCGAGCGCCCGGGCCTTGTGGTCGGAGCTGCGCCTGCGAAGGACGCGCGCCCGATGCGCATGGTGATGAGCGGGGCGTTCGTGTCGGAGTCCGGCGTCAACCTCTACGACGAGATCGCGCAATATCTGGCCCGGAAAAACGGGATCACGATCGAGGTCACGACGGGCCTCGCCTACAGCACCATCAACAGCATGCTGCAGACGGGCGCCGTGGAGCTCGGCTTCATCTGTGGATTTCCCTATACCATGCTGCGCGACGAGCCCACCCCGCGCGCCGAGCTTGTTGGCGCGCCCATCATGACGTACCCTCGTTATGGGGGGCGGCCCGTGTACTTCGCGGATCTCGTGGTGCGGAACGAGAGCCCCTACCATTCGCTGGACGATCTCCGGGGCCGCACCTTGGTGTACAATGACGAGCGATCGCACACCGGGTACAACGCGCCCCGTCATCGCCTGATCGAGCGCGGCTTCGCGAGCGGCTTTTTCAGCAAGATCGTGCGCTCCGGCTCGCACGAGGAGTCGATCCGCATGGTGGCCGCGGGCGAGGCGGACGCGAGCTGGGTGGACAGCCTGGTGCTCGATTACGATCGCGAAAAGCGCATCGGCCGCGCGGGCGAGGTGCGGGTCCTCGAGAGCCTGGGTCCCATGACCGTGAGCCCGGTTGTGGTCTCGCCGGATCTGCCGGCGGAGCTCCGCGCCGCGCTCCAGCGGACGCTCCTCGGCATGCACCAGGAGCCGGAGGGGAAGCGGCTGCTCGACGCGGCATTCATTGCGCGGTTCGTGAAGGTCGAGGACGCCGCGTACGATGACCACCGCTTGATGAAGACCACCGCCGAGAAGGCGGGGATCGTGGCGATCCGATGAGCTCGCCGCCTCGCGCGAGCATGCCCAGCCTCGTCCGGTCCTTCGTGGTGCTCGTCGCCGTGAGCGTGGCCTTGCAGCTCGCCTCGCTGATAGCGGTGCACGAGATCGGCCGCCGCACCGAGCAAAGCCGCCTCTTGCTTTCGGCCTCCGACGCCACGCGGGATCTCCTGGATCGTTACGCGAGCACGACGTACCTCGCGGTCGTGGGGCTCTCCACGTCCGACTGGGAGCTTTTGCTCCGGCAGCGAAAGCTGGCAAAGGAATTTGAAGCGCAGCTCTCGAAGAATTTCGCGGCGCTGCGGCAGGGGGGAAAGGCGCATATCGGCGGCGCGGAGGTCTCTCTCGTCGCCGAGGACGATCCGGCGACGAAGGAGCGGCTCGCCGCCATGGAGCCTTTATGGGCCGAGGTGCGGACGAGCGCCGTGCGTGTGCTCCGCTCGGACAACCAATCGCTCAGGAACAACCCCGATATCGAGCGATTCCAGACGGCGTCGCAGCGACTCGCGGAGGCGCTCGTCACGCTCGACGCGGATATCCGCCAGCGCGCCGGGCCCGATCTGCGCTGGCTCGGGCAGGCGCAACGGGCGTTGCCGGTGGGGACCGTGGCCCTGATGCTCTTGCTCGGCGCCTTTGTCTACCGGCGTATTCTCCTGCCCTTCGACGCGTCCATGAACGACCTCGCGCAGAGCGAGGGCGCATTGCGCGTGGCGCGCGACGAGCTCGAACGGCGGGTGGAGGAGCGCACGGCGGAGCTCTTGGCGGCGAACGCCGAGCTCGAACGGCAGGAGCAAGCGCTCCGGCGGTCCAACGAGGAGCTCGAACGGCGGGTGGAGGAGCGCACGGCGGAGCTCCGCGAGGCGCAGCAGCGCTCGCTCGAACTCGCGCGGCAGGCGGGCATGACGGAGATCGCCTCCAATGTTCTGCACAATGTGGGCAATGTGCTGAACAACCTGAACACCGCGAGCGCGATGCTCGCGGAGCGGCTGCGGGCGCTGCGGGTCGATCCCCTTCTCAAGGCGGCCGAGATGCTGGAGGCGCAGAAGGCGGACCTGGCCGGGTTTTTCTCGAATGACGAGCGCGGGCGCAGGCTGCCGGAGTATTTCGGGAAGCTCGGCCAGAACCTCGCGGCCGAGCGGACGGAGCTGCTCTCCTTGGTGGGCGCGCTCGAGGGGCACGTGGCGCATATCCGCGCGGTCGTCGATTTCCAGCAGAGTTATGCCACGGTGACGAACCTGGACGAGTCGGTGGATCTCGCGGCGGTCCTGGAGGACGCGCTGCGCATGGCCGTACCGAGCAGCGGGCGCAGCGGAGTGATCATCGATCGGGGGCTCTCGCCTTTGCCACGGGCGCTCTGCGACAAGCACAAGGTGCTGCAGATCGTCCTGAACCTCCTCGGCAATGCAAAATGGGCGCTCGGCGAGCGCGGGGGCGAGGACAAGCGCCTCGGGGTGCGGCTCGCGCGGCCGGCGGAGGATCGGGTGCGCATTCAGATCATCGACAATGGCGTGGGGATCGACGCCGCCTTGCTCACGAGGATCTTCCAGCACGGGTTCACGACGCGGAGAGGCGGCCACGGCTTCGGGCTGCACGCCTCGGCGCTCGTGGCCCGCGCCATGGGCGGGACCCTCGTCGCGGAGAGCGAGGGTCCGGGCCGCGGGGCGACGTTCACGCTGGAGTTTCCATTTCGACCTGCGGAGGCGTGACGTCGGCTTCGACGAGGTGGGGGGCGGGAGCCCCCCACGGGTCGAGATTCAGGGCCGCTCGACCTTGAACGACGGCGACGTCCAGGTCTCCCAGTGCGCCGGGTTGTTCGCGTCGCCGAGCGCCTTCAGCACGCTCATCTTCATCACGTAATTGCCATTCGGCACCGTGACCACTTTCTTGCCGACCGTGGTGGTCCCATTCCAGGCGAACGAATACGTGCCTGTCGGATCCGCATTGCGGCCGACGTACGTGTACGTGTAGGCGGTGCCCCAGGGCTTCTGGAGGCCCGCGGCCTCGACGATGTCGACCTTCACCGACGTCACCTGGTGCTCGAGGTGCACCGTGACGTTCGGCACGTTGGTCGATCCCGACATCGTGAAGACGGCGCCCCCATTTTCCTTGTTGTAGGTCGGCGGATTGGTCGAATTGTTCTGTCGCGACAACCAGGGGAAGCCCTGCGCCGTCGGGACGAGCGCGACGATCGATTGGTAGTCCCCCTTGAGGCCGATGTACGGCACGCGCAGCGTCGCATTGCCGCCCGTCTGCGCGAACTGGACGAAGCCGCCGAACACGCCCCGGTCGGCGAGGTTCGGGTTTGGCGTGATCGTCACGTCCACCGTCGCCGTGCCGTGCGCCGGGACCGTCACGCTTTGCGCGCTCAACGTCGCGCTCGGCGGCACGGTCGGCTGCGAGAGCGCCTGCGGCGTGCCGTACGTGCCCACCGTGGAGACGCCCGGCTGGTGCGAGACGTCGTACGTGATGGGCTCGTTGGTGTCGTTCTTCAGCGTGATCGTGTGCGTCGTGGGCTCCGTCGTCTCACCGATCGCAATGCGGCTCGGCCACACGCTGGACTTCGTGAGCGCGGCCTGGTCGACGCGGATGAGGCCCGCGCCCTGCCGATGCGCGCTGTCGAGGATGCCCTGCGTCGGATCGATGCCCCAGAGGAGCGGCTGCGCCGTGTTCTGGAGCCGGGCGCGAATCGCCTCGAAATTCGTCTCGCCCGTCGCCTCGATGAGCAGCGCAATCGAGCCCGCCGTGTGCGGCGAGGCCATCGACGTGCCGCTCTGCGAGGTGAACCCGCCGAGCTCCAGCGGATACGTCGAATAAATCGACCCGCCCGGCGACGTGAGGTCGGGCTTGAACGAGAGATCCGGGCCCGCGCCCCACGAGCTGAACGACGAAATGCGCCCGCCGAGGCTGTTCGGCGAGGTGACCGTGTCGTCCGTCCACGTCAAGGACACCGCGCCCGAGGCCATGCGCTGGGCGATGAGGTCGCCGTCCGCCATCGTGATTCCGACGACCGGCACCCCCACGGGCGTCGTCCCTGCCGGTGAGCCCGTGGGAATCGTGACGCCGGGGACGAGCGCGCCGGCCGCATTGTTGTACAGGACGATCGCCGTGGCGCCCGCGGCCTGCGCATTCTTCGATTTCTCGAAGAACGTGCAGCCGCCGCGCTTGATGAGCGCCACCTTGCCCATGAGGCTTCCTGCCGCCGGCGGATTCACGTTGCACGCGTCCGTGGCGATCGTATTCGGCGTCGCCGTGGCCACCAGGGGCAACGTGCCCGTGAACGGCGCGAAAGGCACGCCCGTGCCCGCGTTGTACCCGATGGCCTTGCCATCCGGCGTGATGGCAAACGAGGGCTGTGCGATATGCGTGTTCTCGGCGGAGGCCGAGGCAATGACGTTCGCCCCGACGCCGGGCGCGCCCGTGGCCCAGACGCCGCGGTCGCCATTGTTGCCGCCCGAGCAGGAGACGATCGTGCCGCTCATCGAGAGGTTCGACGCGGCGACGGCCGTCGGATACTGCGGCCATTGATAGCCGGAGCCGATGCTCATGTTGACGACACGCATGCCGTCCTGCTGCGCACGCTCCATCGCCTGGATCATGATGTCCGGGTTCGTCGACCCCGCGCAGCCGAACACGCGATACGCGCCGAGCGTGACGTTCGGTGCGACGCCGACGATCCCCCCGTTCGCGCCGACGATGCCGGCGACGTGCGTGCCGTGCCCGCCGCAATCGTCCGGATCCGCGTCGGGAATGGCATACGCCCCCGCGACACCCGCCTGGAACCCGTCGCCGACGAAATCGTAGCCGTACTGGACCCGGCACCCCGGACCGAAGCACCCGTTGCCGAGATCGGGGTGATCGTAATCGACGCCGCTGTCGATGATGCCGACGCGGATCTTCTCGCCTGTGAGCCCGAGCTGGTTCCGCGCGACGTCGACGCCCGTCATGGCGATCGCCGTCGCCATGTCCATCTGCGCGCCGCCGCTGTCGTCCGGCGTGTCTTCCTGCTGGATCGGGATCACGGGCCACACCGACTTGACGCCGGGAATCCTCGAGAGGTCCGCGACGTGCTCGGGCGCGACCCGGATCGAAAGCCCGTTCCACAGCCGGTGGAACGAGAGCCGCTCGGTGAACGGGATGCCCCGCTTCTCGGCCTCGGCCTTGAAGACGACCTTTTGCTGGAGGAGCAACGACTCCGACCCGCCGCGCAAGAGCGGCGCCTCTTCGAGCTCCACGAACCAGAACGTGGGGGTCTCGTTCTGCTCCGGCGTGACGACCGACGAGGGATCGTACGCATCCCCGTTCTCGAACGCCTGCTCGCCGTCGGGCTTTCCGCCGCAAGCCGCGAGCAAGGAGGGCAATGCAAGTAGGTGAATCCAGCGAAAGCGCCTCATGTGTTACCTCTTCGGCCGCCGCGTTTGGGGCCCTTTCCAGACAAGTGCCCCCGCCGCAACCGGGCGTCAAGAGGGTGGAGGGCTTGCCGTCCGCCCCGTCCGCCCCATTGCCTTCGAACATGCCCCCGAAAGGGGGCGGGCCGGGGAGGGTGAAAATGCGAATCTCATCGCGGAAGACGCTCTTCGTTCTTTTCGGTTTGCTCGGCGCCCCGTCCTTCCTCGCACCGCGCGCCGCGGCGAGCGACGGGGCCGGCGAGATCACGAATCCGCCCGCGCCAAAGCGGGCGCCGCTGCTCGAAGGGATGGGATCCCTGCATCGACCCATCACCACCAGCG
The DNA here is from genome assembly GCF_029946465.1 of Polyangium sorediatum. Taxonomy (NCBI): domain Bacteria; kingdom Pseudomonadati; phylum Myxococcota; order Polyangiales; family Polyangiaceae; genus Polyangium; species Polyangium sorediatum. The sequence continues at coordinate 284,309 of NZ_JARZHI010000003.1, read as the reverse complement.
TTCCCGCCGCGCAGCGTTATTTCAACCAGGGCCTCACGCTGGCTTATGCTTTCAACCACGCCGAGGCGGAGCGATCGTTCCTCGAAGCCGCGCGCCTCGATCCCCGTTGCGCGATGTGTTTCTGGGGCGCCGCGCTCGTACTCGGCCCGAACATCAACGCGCCGATGAGCGACGACGCCGTCCCGCGCGCGTATGCGCACATCCAGCGCGCACGCGCGCTCGCGACCACGAGCGGCGTCACGCGGCCCGAGCGCGAGCTCATCGAGGCCCTCGTGCTCCGATACGCACCCGTCCCCGTGGCCGATCGCAGCGCGCTCGATATCGCCTATGCCGGAGCGATGAAGAAGGTCGCCGAGCACTTCCCGGACGACGTGGACATTCTTTCGCTCTACGCGGAGTCGCTCATGGACCTGAGCCCCTGGAATTACTGGGAGCGCGGGATGCCGCGGGTGAATACCGAGGAGGTCGTGTCCGCGCTGGAGCGAGCGATGAAGCTCGATCCGAACCACCCCGGGGCAAACCATTATTACATTCACGTGATGGAGTCCTCGCCGCACCCCGCGCGCGCGCGGGATGCGGCCGTCCGGCTCGGGGACCTCGTGCCCGGCGCCGGGCACCTCGTGCACATGCCGTCGCACATCTACCTTCGCCTCGGCCATTATCACGACGCCGCGATGGCCAACGAGCGCGCCATCGCCGCCGACGACAAATACGCGCCCCTCGCCGATCCCTCGAACATGTACCTGATCATGTACCGGATGCACAACGTGCATTTCCTGTGGGCCGCGGCCACGCTCGAAGGCCGGTCCGCCGAGGCGCTGCGCGTGGCGCGCTCGATCCCGAGGCTCCTTGGCCACGCCGCGCACGGCCACGGCGGCGCCATGGCCACAATGATCGAGCATTTCCAGGCTGCACCGCTTTATGCCCTGGTTCGTTTCGGGAGGTGGCAAGAGATCCTGCACGCGGAAGCGCCGCCCGAGGATCGCGCTTACTCTCGCGGAGTGCACCATTACGCGCGCGCCATCGCGTACTCGCGGCTCGGCGACACGGCGGCCGCGGATCGTGAGCTCGCCGCGCTGGAGAAGGTTGCGGCGGAGCCCGCGCTCACCCGCACGACCGTGTCGGGCGTGAACACGCCGAGCGCCGTGCTCGGCGTGGCCCTCGCGGTCGCGCGCGGCGAGCTCGCAGCGGATCGGGGCGATCTCGACACGGCCGTCCGTGAGCTCCAATTCGCGGTGGTGCTCGAAGACCTGCTCCGTTACATGGAGCCGCCGGACTGGCATCACCCGACACGGCAGATCCTCGGCGCCGTCCTGCTCCGCGCGGGCAGGGCCGCGGACGCCGAGCGTGTCTATCGCGAGGACCTCGCGAACCTGCCGGAGAACGGGTTTTCGCTCTTCGGCCTCGCCCAGGCGCTCGAACGTCAGGGCAAGGCGTCCGAGGCCGCGGAGGTCCGGCGCCGATTCGAGATCGCCTTCGCCCGCGCGGACATCCGGCTCGAATCCTCCCGGTTCTGAAACGTCTCTCCCGCCTCGTCCGCCGCTTCGGCTATCCTCGCCCGCGAGGAGGCCTTCGGTGACGAAAACACGTAAGAAGACGCTCGGTTGGATCGCCCTCGGGTTGCTCGGGGCGAGCTTCGCTGCCTGTGGGGACGAGGACACGAAGATCCCGGAACCCCCCCCGACCGTGGTCGATCCGCTGGCCCATTGCCAGTTCGAAACCCCGCCGGAGCGCCCGTCCAAACCGGCGAATGCCCCGACGGAGGTCAAGGCCGGCTACGGCGCCGCCGTCCTGCCCATGCCCATCGGCACGCCCGTGGGCGGCTACGCGTCCCGCGCCATCGGCCTCGGCGGCGCCAAGCCCGTCGACGACCGGCCCCGGCGCTTCGGCAAGAGCCTCGTCCCCACCGTGGGCATCCACGACGCGCCGCGCGCCGAGGCCATCGCCCTCGAAGCCGGCGGCGAGCGCGTGGTCGTCGTGCGCGTCGACGCGCCGCTCCTCAACGAGAACACGCTCTTCGAGCTCGAATCGAAGGTCGCCTCCGACGGCTCCATGCGCGGCCGCATCATCATGACCGCCTCGCATAGCCACGCCGCCTGGGCCGGCTACCAGCCGAGCTTCATCCTGATGCCCGGCGTCGATCGCCCCAAATCCGCGCTCGCCGAGCGCGCCATCGCCGCCATGGCCGACGCCGTGAAGCAAGCGCTCGACGGCCTCGCCCCCGCGAAGATCGGCGTCACGGTCGAGAAGGACTTCGACCCGAACGACGAGGTCAACCGTGACCGGCGCGGCGAAAACAACATGATCCCCGGGCCCGACGGCAACGACGCGGGCAAGAGGAAGGACCCGACGCTCTGGGTCCTGCGCGTCGACAAGGCCGACGGCACGCCCCTCGCGGCCCTCGTCGATTTCCCCATCCACGGCACGATTGGCGGCGGCGACAATCCGCTCGTCTCGACCGACGCCCCCGGCGCCATCGCGCGCGCGCTCACCGCCGAGCTCGGTTATCCCGTCATGCACGTGCAGGGCGCGGCCGGCGACGTCTCGCCCGCGGGCCACGAGGGCCGCAACGCCTGCCCCGACTCGCTCCGCTGCCTCGACATTCCGCGCCTGGAGACGCTCGGCGCCCGCGCGACCGAGCTCATCGCGCCCATCATCGGCGGCGTCCAGACCGGCGACAAGGCCGCGCTCGAGATCGTCACGCGGAGCTATTACATCGGCCGCGAGGGCGTGGTGAAGCGCCCCGACGGCACCGAGCTCCGCTACGCGGCGTACGATCCGAACGTGGAGGAATACGTGCCCGACGGCGTCCTCCTCGACGAGAATGGCAAGGTCAAGAGCCCCATCGACGAGTTCAACACCTACGCCGGCGCGGGCCTCTGCGGCGAGAAGACTGGCTTGGGCGCGATCGCCGGGCTCCCGGGCGCGATCAGCATGCCGGCCTATGGCTCGTGCCTCGAAATCGCCGAGGGCGGCGGCATCATCTTCGGCATCTTCGACGTGAGCGTCGACATGCCCCTGCCGCTCTGCGACTCCGTCCGCACGACGGCCGCGGCCCTTCGTATCTCCGGCACGCCGACCGGCGATTACCTCGTGGTCACGGCGCCTGGCGAGCCCGTCGCGCCCTGGGCCGCATACCTGCGTGGCCTCTCACCCGCAGGCCCGGATCGGACGCTGCTCATCGGGTATGCCGACGATCACGTTGGATACATCCTCACGGGCGAGGATTGGCTCGCTGGCGGTTATGAGCCCAGCATCAACATCTGGGGCCCGCTCGAAGGCGAGCAGATCCTCGCCGGCGTGCTCGAAGCGGCGAAGCTCGCCTGGACGCCCGAAATCGAGGATCCCGAGGTGGGCAGCTCGCGCTTCGCCGCCTGGAAATACCCCGACGAGGCGCCGATCACGAAGCTCGAGACCACCGATCACGGCACGTCTGCGTCTGCGTCGCCCGCGCTCTTCTGGCCCGATACGGTCACGGCGGAGGTCTCGACCGCGGAGGTCCCGCGGGCCGTCGGCGCGGCGCGGTTTGCCTGGTATGGCGGCGATCCGGCCGTCGACATGCCCGTGGTGTTCATCGAGCGCGAGGCGGCGCTCGGCATGTACCAGCCCCTCGCGGACGTGAAGGGCCGACCGGCCACATCGTACGAGGGCGCGATTGTCACGACGTACTCGCCCGACCCGGTGAACGCCGAGGCGCCGGAGCACCACGTCTACACGGCGACGTGGCAGCCCGTCCCGGCGGACCTCTACTCCGCGCAGAAGCCCATGCTGCCGTTCTCGCTCCCGCTCGGGAAATACCGCTTTCGCGTGAAGGGCAAGGCGCTCGCGGCGAGCGGGGAGACGACCTACGAGATCACGAGCCCGCCGTTCGAAGTCGTCGCTGCGCCGCTCTCGGCCGCGTCGACGGCGACGCGGGGCGCCTCTTCGATCGACCTCGCGGCGAACCTCGGGACGGCGCCGGGGCTTCGTGCATTGCGTGTGGGGCCGAGCGATACGGGCGTGCCGCTGCTCGGCCCCTGGACGGTGACGGTGACGTTCGCGAACAACCAGACGAAGGTGGTCGAGGTCGACCCCGACGCCGAGGGCAAGGCCAGCGTGCCGCTCACGATGCAGGAGGCGCAGGACGCGCAGTCCGTCGAGATTCGCGACGTGGCGGGCAATGGCGGCACGCTGAGCGTCCCCTGACCTAGCTCGCGCGCCTCTCGCGCTTCTCGTGCTTCTTCCCGTCGCGCCGCGCCTCCTTGCCGTACTTCTCCTGCGCGGTCTTCTTCAGGTCCTTCGCGAGCTTCTTCACGTCCTTCGCCTCGTCGCGCGTCACCTTGCCGTCCTTGCCGGCTTCCTTCGCGGCGGCGCGGATGGCGGCGGCGCCGGCCTCGAAGTCCTTGCGAATCTGCGCCTTCATCGACTCCGGCAGCGGATGCGCGGCGAGGAGCGACTCCATTTGCTCACGCGCGTGCTTGATCTTCGCCTCGACCTTCTCGTCGAAGCGGGCCGCATCGATGGGGAACTCACCCTTGCCGTGCTTCTTCTTATCGACCTTCTCGACCTTCGGCGCCTTGCCCTTCTCCTCGGCGGAGGCGGCGAGCGGGGCAGCGGCGAAGGCGAAAGCGAGGGCGAGCGCGAGGGGGCGGACGAAGGTACGAAGGGTCGACATGGCGGGGCTCCTTTACGGGCGATTGCCGTGGTTCGAGCAGAGGAAGAGCACGCGGCGTGCCAGGCGCGCGTGCCTTTGATTTCGCTGTTTTGGCGGGATCCCGGCCTGCGGAGCCGACGCCGCACCTGCGGAATCGCGCGCCCGCTGCGGCGCATCGCGCGCACCGGGGCGGATCGGGTACGCTGGCGGAGAAAGGACGGATCCCATGCAACGATGCTCCAGGCTCGGACGAACAGGGCTCGTCGGCCTCCTCGTGTTGGGCCTCGGCGGCTGCGGCATCTTCGGCGGCGGCGACGAGCTCACGGGCGACGCGCTCGTCCAGCACAACATCGAGGAATACGAGTCCCTGCAGGCGGAACTCGAAAGGAACCGCACGGAGGCCATGGGCAAGAGCGCCACCGAGGCCGCCGCCGTGGGCAATCGTCTGTTCTGGCTCACGTTCCCCACCACCGACGCCTCGCTGCACAGCCTCGACACGGTCTCCGGCGCGCGCATCGATTACACGTTCGGGGTCGGGAACTCGAACGCATGGAACTGGCGCGCAAGCGATTCGATCGTCGTCACGGCCAGCCAGGGCGGCGGGGGCCTCGCGTACAATGCGTACGACATCAACCAGCCCGAAAAGGTCCGCGGCACGCTCGGCATGCCTTCGCCGGGCGGGGGGATTCGCTGGTATGCTTATGCGCCGGACGGCAATCAGGTGTACATCGTGGAGAGCGGCGCGACGAACATGCTTTTGCGCTGGACCGTGGGCGCAGTGCAGCCCGAGTCGCTCTTCAGCCTGGAAGAGGCGGGCATGAGCGTTGGCGAATTCTGGGATTTCGGCGTCGAGGGCAATACCGCGATCCTCATCGAGAGCGGCCGCGTCTGGAGCCTCGACATCGCCGCGAAGAAGGCTACGTGGCTCGAAAACGAGACCCAGGCCATGGCCGCGCAATGGGATTCGAAGGGCGTGTTTTACCTCTCGGCCACGGGCCCGTTTTTCTACACGAACGATACCCGGAAAAACCGGGACATCGAGGCGGACATCGCCGCCTCGGGGTACGAGCTCAACAGCACGTACAACGCGATCCACGAATACGACCAGGGTGGCGCCCGGAACGGCGACGACGTCGCGTACATCGGGCGGGACGGGCTCTTCCTGTTCGACCTTGCGACCGGCAAGACGCGCCCGGCGCTCCTGAATGCGCGCGACAACAGCATCGTGTATCGGAACCCTGTCCTTCTGGAGAACGGAAAACTCTTCGTGCAGGGGCTCGAATCGAAGAGCGGCGCGACGGGCGCCGAGGGAGGCTGGTACGAAGTCGATCATTGATCGAGTTGCTGGTACGGCCATCCGGACGGCGGCGGGTCCGTCTTCCAGCGAAAGTTTTCGGGCTCGAGGAGCGATTCGAGGTTCTCCCGCCAGAGCTCGAGCATCGACCGGTACGTCGACGCCGTCACGAGGACCTGCATGGCCAAGCGACCCGCCCTCGTGGCCTGGTTTGGCCATTTCTCCGAGATGTGCGCGACCACCGTATATTCGAGCTCGATGATGCGGTCGACCGAATCCAGGCGCTGCTGGATCCACTCGCATCGGAAGGCGGTGATCTCTTTGAACCAGTCGTGTGCCTCCCCGGTCATCGCGCCCTCCCTTTCCGAGGTGATGGCGCGCGCCGCGGCCCCCCTCCTGGGTTGCCGCGGCGCGCGCCGTCGGCTCGTTCACGGCTGCTGCGGGGGCACCGGGGCCGGGGCCGGGGCCGGGGCGGGGGCGGGCTTCCCGCCGTTTGCGTAGCCGCCCGTCTCCGCGTCACCCTCGAGGAAGCGGAGCACCCTCCCGGCCTTCAGGTAAAGGATGAGGTTCTTGGCGACGACCGCCTCGAGCGTGTCCCGGACCGACTCGTTGATGGCGAGGACGTCGTCCACATCGACAGTTCCCGTCGGCGAGGTGCAACCCTCCCCGAGCGTGCCGAGGATCCACTGGATCTTCTCACCCTCGGCGTTGAGGATGTGCGCGAGACCCATCTCCTCCATGGCGACCGAGGTGAGGATGAGTGCAGCACCGGTTTCCGGGGTGACCGGGTGGTCGGGCTCGGTGAAATCGGGAAGGCTGACCTGGCTCATGGTATTCGTCCTTTTCGTGTATGCAATGACCCGCGGCGTCCGGCTCCCTATGAACCGTTTCATTCATCGCCGCGGTCACTAGCAATGACGAACGAGGCGTCGTTTTCGTGAGCAGAGAATCGACGCCGGCGCGTCGTTTTCCTCGGCCGCTATCGGCATCCGACGCGGACGGACGCGAACGCGCGGCCTCGACGACTCTCGTGTCGATTGGCAAATCGATATTGACGAGGTCGCTGCTTCGTCGAATCATCGGCAATATTGACTTGCCAGCGCGCGCTCGACTGGCGCGTCGCGTCGAATGGAGGTTGCTCATGGGGGGGGAGAACCAGAGCTTCACGCGTGCCGCTTTTCAAGAGGCTTGGTCGCAATCCGAGCCGCAGCTCCGGAAGCTCTGCTTTCGCTGGACGGGAAGGGATCCCGAGGCCGCGCGCGACGCGCTCGGCACGGTTGCCGTGCTCGCGATGGAGGAGTTCGCGCGCAGCAGCGGCGAGATATCGAATGTACGCGCCTGGCTCACCCGGCTCGCGCGGAACGCTTGCGTCGACATCCACCGGGAGCGCGCGATCAAAAGGAGGGCGATCGAGCGGCTGACGGTGGAAGGAGGGCTCGAATCGGCGCACGTGGAGTCCCCCGAGGCCGAGCAGATGCGGCGCGAGCTCAACGTGCTCGTAAGGAGAGCCATCGACGGCTTGCCGCCCGCGCTCGCCGAAACCGCGAAGCTCCGCCTCGTCGAGGAAGAGCCTTACGAGGACATCGCCGGCGAGCTCTCGCTCTCGCCCGAGACCGTACGAAAACGTATCCAGGACGCGCGAACGCGTTTACGCAACGAGCTCTCGACGCACGTCGACGAGGCGAGGATCTGCGGAATCACGCGCTGAGTGGAAAGCCGACTTTCCACCCGTTGATGCATACGGCCCGGGCTGGATGAGTTTTCTACGGCCCGGGCCGGATGCGCTTTCTACGGCCCGGGCCGGATATGACATTCTCGGTCCCATTTTACCTCGAATCCGGCGCGCAACACGCCTCGGCTTGGTGATACGTTGGTCGAACCTTCTTTCCTTGTAGAATCGGGGGACGCATGACGACGACCACGCCGGGTCCTGGATACCTCACGGCGAACGAGGCTGTGATGTTTCTTTCCGTCAAGCGATCGACGCTTTATACGTACGTGAGCCGAGGCCTTTTGCGCAGCGTCCCGTGCCCCGGGGGGCGCGGTCGGTATTACCTGCGCGAGGACGTCGAGCGATTGAAAGCGCGGAGCGAGGCGCACGCCGGCAGGTCCGCGCCCGATTCCGATGTGGAGCGTAGCTCGTCCCGGACGTTCATCACGCAAATGTCACCCGAAGGGCCACGATATCGAGGGTACGCCGTCGCCGAGCTCGTGCGCGAGGGCATTTCGTTCGAGGCCGTGGCCGAGCTCCTCTGGACCGGGAGGCTCCCCTCGAACGAGGTGCGCGGCTCGGCGTGGCCCGCATCCGACGAAGATTGGCGCGACGTCCTTTCCATTCTGCGCCGGACATGCGACGCGCTCGCGCTCCTCTCCTTGCCTTCGGCGCCCCTCGACGTGGTGCGCCTCGGCCTCCTCTTCTGGTCACTGCACCGGCACGGCAAGCCCACCACACACCCGCAAGCGAACCGCGTCGAGGCGCGCGCGTTGCTCCGGCTCGTCGCCGCATTGCCCGCCACCTGCCGCGGGGCCACGCGCGCCCTCGCGGCCGCCCGCGCCCCGTCCCTCGCCGAGAGCCTCGCCATTGCGTGGCTTCCATCCGAAGTGGATTCCAGTGCTTCGAGGCGCGTGGCGCTGCTCGATCGAGCGCTCTCGCTCGCCGCCGATCACGCGGTCGAGCCGCCCGCGCTCGCCGCGCGCGCCGCCGCGCATGCGGGCGGCAGCCTCGCGGCCTGCGTGCTCGCGGGCGTGGAGGCGCTTTCGGGGGGCGAGCACGCCGGGGTATGCGCCGAGCTCGCGGATTGGATCGAGTCCCTCGAGACGACCACGAAGGTCAGGGAATTCGTGGCCGAGCGCCTCGACCATGGAAAATCGATTCCCGGCTTCGGGCGTCTCGCCGGGGCGGACCCTCGCGCGGCGATTCTGCTCGACGCTGCGTCCTCGTTTGCGCCCGCAGATCGACGGGTCCAGGGCGCCATCGCCCTCGTCGAATCCGCCCGCATGTTCGGGGAGCCCGGCCTCGAAGTGGGGCTCGTCGCCCTCGCCGCGGCGCTCGGATTGCCCGTGGGCGCGCCGGCTGCGATTCTGACGGTCGGCCGCGTGGCCGGGCTCGTCGCGCACGTCCTCGAAGCCGAGAATCGTTACTGACGCGCGCGCGCCTCGAACCACGGCCGCAGCGCGCGCGTCCCCCGCGCTTCGGCCACCGAATCCGAGGTCGTGACGGCCGCGACGAACTCCAGCATATCAGAGAGGCGCGGGTGCGGCAGCCGGAGCATGGTGCTCCAGAACCGGAACACGCCCGGCGGCACGTGCAGGATGCGAGGTCGTTTTCCCACGACCTCGAACGCGAGCCGCATGATCTCCTCGCGGGTCAGGATCTCCGGGCCCCCTACGGTGACGATTTCGGGACCATCCTCGGTCACGGACGCCATCGCCTCGGCGACGCAGACCGGATGCACCGGGTTTGCCTTGGCCGTCCCGTCTCCCGCGACGGAGCCGACGCCCCAACGGGCCATGTCGATCAGATCGCCGAGGGCCGAATAAATACCGGTTGGCCGGACGAACGTGCACGAGAGGCCCGACGCGCGGAGCATGTCCTCGGTGTCGAGGTGGGCGCGGATGTACCGCGTGTGATCGTATCCAGGGCCGGGGTGGGCCGAGAGGTACACGAAACGCGTCGCCGAGGCGCGCCGCGCCGCGGCGAGGAGGTTTTCGTGGGCGACGAGGTCCACGTCGCGAAAGGAGCGCCGCTCGGCCGTCCCCAGCGCGACGTTCGCGCCGAGGCAAGACACGACGACGTCGATCCCCGCGAGGGCCTCGCCGAGCGAATCCGCGCGCGTCGCGTCCCCGAGGACGACCTCGCTCGCGAGCGGGCGGATCGTTTCGGCGTTTTTCGCGCTGCGGGAGAACGTGCGCACGAAATGGCCACGCTCGCGGAGCAATCGCAGGACCTCGGAGCCGACGGCGCCGGTCGCGCCGGCGAGGAGAACACGCGGTGGACTCATGGACACCCCCCCAGGGCCCGGAGGATACCGCGCGTCTCACTCGCTCGTCGCGCGGATCCCGAACCTCGCCATCAATCGCTGTAGATGCCGCCGATCGACGCCCGCCTCGCGCGCCGCCCGCGACACGTTGCCGCCGGACTGCGCGAGGATCGCCTCCACGTAGGCCCGCTCGAAGCGCTCGACCCAGGCGTCCTTCGCCTCGTGGTAGGGCAACTTCAGGAGATTCGCCTCGACCCCGCTCGCGTGTGCCGTCTCCTTCGGCGCCTCGAGATTCGGCGGGGCCTCGGCCTTTCGCTCCTCGGCCCGCGGGCTCACGGCCGGCTCGCCCGGCGCGGCGAAGGCGCCGAGCACGGCCCAGCGCTCCACGATGTTGCGCAGCTCCCGCACGTTGCCTGGGAAATCGTAGCGGTAGAGCATCGCGATCGCCGTCTCGTCGAGCCGCGCGCACGGCGGTAGCCCCGACGCCGCGCGCCGCCGCGCGAGCTCGTCCTGGATGTGATCCACGAGCAGCCGGAGGTCTTCGATCCGCGTCCGGAGCGGCGGCACCCGCACGATCACCACCGCGAGGCGATAGTAGAGATCCTGCCGGAACCGACCCGCCTGCACCTCACGCGCGAGCGATCGGTTCGTCGCCGCCACAATGCGCACGTCGACCGAACGTGAGCGATCGGAGCCCACGGCCTTGACCTCGCGCCGCTCGAGCGCGCGGAGCAGCTTCGCCTGCATGTCGAGCGGCAGCTCGCCGACCTCGTCGAGGAAGATCGTCCCTCGGTCCGCCGCCAAGAACGCGCCCGGCCGCTCGCGCACCGCGCCCGTGAACGCGCCCTTTTCGTGCCCGAAGAGCTCGCTCTCCAGGAGCTCCCGCGGGATCGCCCCGCAGTTGACCGCGACGAACGCGCCCGCGCGCCCGCTCGCCTCGTGCAGCCCCTCGGCCGCGAGCTCCTTGCCCGTGCCCGTCTCGCCTTCGAGCAGCACCGTGAGGTCACTCGCGGCGACACGCTCGAGGAGCGCGAACATCTCGCGCATCGCGGGGCTCGCGCCGAGCATGCGGCCGAAACGCGCGCGCGGGCTGATCTCCTGCTCCACCGTCTCGGCGAGGGGTTCGAGGCGCAGCACGCTGTTGCCGAGGCGCACGAGCGTGTCGTCCGTGATGGCCACGCGCTCGATGCGCAGGTCGCCCACGAACGTGCCGTTCGTCGAGCCGAAATCCGTGAGCGAGAAGCCGTGGGGCCCGAGGCGCACGGCGAGGTGTTCGCGCGAGACGGCCGGGTCGCGCAAGGTCACGTCGACGTCAAGGCTGCTTCCCACGCGCACCTCGTCCTGCGCGAAGACGTGCGCCGCGCCCTGATCGCGCCCGTCGGGCGCGTCGACCACGACCACGCGCAACTTGCGGATTCGGCGCACCGAGGGGCCGCTCGTCGCGTCGATGACCTCGGTCACGGGGCGCCGCCCTCCCGAACCGCTCGGGGCGCTGCCGAGCAACCTCGTCCTGCTCTCGCCGTCGCTCATGGCTCGCGCACCTCCGCCTCCTCGTCGTCCTTGGTCGCGCCCTTCTTCGGGGCCACGAGCACCACGTGTTCGTTCGGGCGCACGCGGAACGTGTACTCGCGCCGCGTGCCCTTCGGTAGCACGACCGCGACCGTGTGCTCCCCGCTCCTGAGCTCCAGCCTTCCGTCTGCGGGCAAGGCCACCTTCTCGCCGTCGACCTCGACGTGCGCGCGCGGCGGCACGACTCCGGCGACCGAGATGGAGCCGCGCGGGTTGCGCGGCGGGAGGCGCGCCGAGCATTGCCCCATCGCGAAGAGCAGCACCGCGCCGAGCGCCACGGCCAGATACACGCCGGAGGAGCGTCGCGGGGGCGGCGCAGGGCGGGGCGCAGGTTCGGCCGCAGGCATGGGCAGCGCAGGCGGCAGGATCTTCTCGGACGAACCTCGCGCTTCGGCCGCCGGCAGCCGGACGAGCGACGTTCGATCCTCGGGGGCGCGCGCGCGATGCGCCGCCACGCGCGCGGCGAGCGCCTCCCGATCGAGCGCGAGCGCTTCGAGGCCCTGCACGATCGACGCGCTCGTGGGCCTGCGCGAGGCGTCCCGCGCGAGCGCCGCCAGGAGCCCCGGCACGCGCGCCTCCCACGTGGCGAGCTCCCGCGGCGGCTCTCCGCGCGCTCCGGCCGACGCGAGGTCGTCCTCGGGGAAGATGCGCCTCCCGAGCGCGCACTCGGCCACCACGACGGCCCATCCGTAGACGTCGCTCGTGGCGCTCGCCTCGCCGGGCAGCGCCGCCTCCGGGGCCAGATACCCCGGCGTCCCCGCGACCTCGGGGCGCGCCTCGCCCGCGCGCCGCGCGAGGCCGAGGTCGACGAGCTTTGCCTCGCCGGTCTCGTCGATCATCACGTTCGAGGCGGCGAGGTCGCCGTGCACCCAGCCCTTCGCGTGCAGGGCAGCGAGCGCCCGCGCCACGTCGAGCGCCGCCGCGCGCACCGCGCCCTCCGGCATCGGCTCCGCGCCGGAGGCGAGCTCGTCGAGCGGCGCGCCGCGCACGTGCTCGATAGCCACGTACGGCAGGCCCGCGAGCTCGCCGTGCGCCGCGAGCGCGGGCAGCGCCGAGGCGCGCACCTCCGCGAGCACCTCGCCCTCGCGCTGGATGGCCTGCGCGGCGCGGCCCGAGGCGCGTTCGCCCAGCACAGGCCGTTTCAGCACGAACGTCTGGCCGCTCCGGTCGCCGAGCCGGACGGCGACGAGCACGTCCGACATCGCCCGCCGCGCGAGGAGCTGCACGAGGAGGAAGTCGCCGAAGAGCTCGGGCACGAACGGCGCGGGCACGGGCGGAGGGTAGCCGAGAACGGCCCGCGGCGGACACCTTCGCGCAGGATCCGGGAACCTTCCGCCTTCTGCGGCGTCCACATCCGGCACACAGGGCCGCTCTGCAGGCGTGATCCGGCCCGAGGAAGGTCGTCATGCGTCGTCTTCGTCCTCTCGTCGCGGCCCACACCCTCGTGCTCTTCGCGGCCCTCTCCGGATGCCTCGTCGCGCCCGACGAGGTCGACGGCGAAAAGGCCCCTCCTGCCGCCACCCGCGGCGCCCCCGCCATTCTCGAAACGGCGTCCGGGATCCGCGAGGAGGAATTCATCGAGGAGGAGACGAGGCCCACGGACCTCGCCGCCCCGCGCGGCTTTGGCACGATCACGGGGCGCCTCCCGGGCACGAACACCGTCGTCCCCGGCGTGCGCTTGCGGGCGCATTCCGTGCGCGTGACGATTCGTGACGGATTCGCCCGCACCGAGATCGAGGAGGAGCTCGCGAACGACACGCCCACGGTCCTCGAAGGCCGGTATGTCTTTCCGCTGCCGCCCGACGCGAGCCTGTCGCGGCTCGCGTTATGGGTGGGCGAAGACCTCGTCGAGGGCGAGATGGTCGAGCGCCAGCGTGCGGCCCGCATTTTCCAGGGCATCGTCGACGACACGGTGCGCCCGCGCGACCCGGCGCTGCTCGAATGGACGCAGAACAGCTCCTTCTCCCTGAAGATTTTCCCGATGCCGGCGCGTGGCAGCCGCAAGGTGATCCTCGCGTATGACGAGGTCCTGCCCGTGACGAAGGGCGTGGCGCGGTACACGTATCCGCTTTCGCTCGGCGAGGATCGCGCGGTGCGGATGGATTCGTTCCGCGTGCACGTCACGGTCGAGGACGCGGGCGGCGGGGCGGCCGACGCGAAGGTCCTCGGGCATGCGGCGTCGCTCCGCACCGAGGCGGGCCACCTCGAAGCCGATTTTCAGGCCGAATCGTTTGTCCCCAATGCGGACTTCGTCCTCGAATTCCCGCGCCCGCAGGCCGAGATCCTGCCCGTCGCGGTCGAGGGCAGCGGCGACGGTCGTGGGTTTTTCTCGGTACGCGTCCCGATCCCCACGGCGCCCGAGGCGACGGCGCTCGAGCCGCGCCGCGAAAAGGTGATCGTCCTCGACGCGAGTCACGGCGTCACGCGGGAGGGCCTCGCCGCCGAGGTCACGGTCGCCGAGACCATGATCCGCCGATTGCGCGAAGACGAGCGGTTCGCCGTCCTCCTTTGCGACAGCGCTTGCGTCTCCTACCCCGAGCGTGGCCTCTCCGCGAGGAGTGACGCGTCTCTCGCCGAGGCCGGACGATTCTTGCACGAGCGCGCGCCGCAGGGCGCCTCGGATCTCGCCGAGGCCCTCGTCTCCGCGATTTCGCGGATCGAGACGCAGCGCCGCGGGCAGGTCGTTTACCTCGGCGACGGCGCGCCCTCCGCGGGCGAGCTCAAGGTGGATTCGATCGCCGCGCGGGTCCGGCCGGTCCTTTCGGACAAACAGGCCGAGCTTCGCTTCATGGGCGCGGGGCCCTCCATTGACGAGCTCGTCCTCGGCGGGCTCGCCGAGGAGCTCTCGGCCTCGTACGAGCGGCTCGCGGCCGGCAACGGCTCCCTCGCGCAGCGCGCGCTCGTGCTCGCGAAGAGCCTCGACGCCCCGCTCCTCACGAATGCGCGCCTCACGTTGCCGGCGGGATTCGTCGACGTGTTCCCGCGCAAGCTCCCGGCGTTGCGCGCCGGGGAGGAAATCGTCCTCGTGGGCCGTCTGGCCGGGGCTCCCTCGGCGGAGAGCGCCACCGTGGAGCTCTCGGGCGAATTCGACGGCATGCACAACCTGGAGGCCCGAGCGCTGTCCTTCACCGCGGCGCCGGGCGCCGATCGAAAGGTCGTCGCGCGGCGCTGGGCCACGGAGCGCATCAGCGAGCTCGGCCGGCGCGCGGACGACGACGCGGCCAAGGAGACCATCGCGCTCTCCAAGCAATACCACGTGCAGAGCCGCCTGACGTCACTGCTCGTCCTGGAGAACGACCGCATGTTCGCCGCATTCGGCATTCCCCGCACGCAAGGCAAATCCGGCCTCACCTCCGAGGTCGAGACGGGCCACGGGGGCCTCGGAGGGACGTCGCCCGACCCGATCGGCGATTCGTTTGGCACCGGTGGCCTCGGTTTGTCCGGCGTCGGCGAGGGCGGGGGCGGGACAGGGCAAGGGTTTGGCGCGGGACATGGGAGGCTCGGATCCTTCCGCGACGGCATCGGCATGGGGAGCCGCGCGGGCCAACTGCGCGCAGCGCCGACCCTCCGGATGGGCGCGACGACCGTGAGCGGCCGCTTGCCGCCCGCGGTCATCCAGCGCATCGTGCGGCAGAACTTCGGTCGATTCCGCTTCTGCTACGAGCAGGGCCTCAAGTCGAGCCCGAACCTCACGGGCCGCGTCGTCGCCCGGTTCGTCATTGGCCGCAATGGCTCGGTCGTGAACGTGGGCAATGGTGGCAGTGATCTCCCGAATGCGGAGGTCGTGAGCTGCGTGCTCAGCGGCTTTCGGGGCCTCTCGTTCCCCGAGCCGGAGGGCGGCGTCGTGACCGTGACCTATCCGATCATGTTTTCGAACGGCAATGGGAGTTCGTCCACCGCGCCGGTCTTCAGCCGATCCCACGATTGGGGCGTTGCGTCCTGGATCGGCAAAGGGGACGAGGCCTGGCGCAGCGCCGGGAAGGAGACGCTCGAAACACTCGCGAAGGCTTCCATGGAGGCGCCTGAGAGCCGCCGGGCGCGCGAGGCGTGGGTTACGGGCCTGTTCGTGCGGGGTCGATTCGAAGAGGCGCTCCGCGAGGCCTCGAAATACGTCGAGCTCGACCCCGACCGCGCTCGCGCACACGAGCTTTATGCCGAGGCCGCGGCGGCGCTCGCCGAGGACGACACCGCGCTCGTCGCGCTCGATACCCAGTCCGAGCTCGACCCGTCGAATGCGAAGGCCCACTGGCGCACGGCCCGGGCCTTCGAAGCGGCCGGCGACGAGCGCCGTGCCTGCGCGCATTTCCGCTCGTACGCCGAGCTGCTCCCGCGCGACCTGGGTGCCACCTACGATGCGCTCCGCTGCCGCGCCCGCGTGCTTGGCGAGCGAGAGGCCGTGCTCGCGGCCCTCGCGGCCCAGAAAGACCCGAGCGAGCGCCTCGTGTCCTTGCGGACAGCGCTCGAAAAGGGCGAGACGCTGGCCTACGCGGATGGGTTTTCCTGGGGCGAACGAATCTCGGCGAAGCTCACGTGCGCCGAGGGCGTGGAGGGTTGTCCTCGGGTCGTCTTGATTGATCCCGCGGGCCGCGTCATGACGCCGATCGTGCCGGGGACGGGTCGATCGAGCGCGTCCTCGATCGCAGCGTCCGCGTCGAGCGGGACGTACCGCGTCCTCGTGACCGGGGGCCTGCCTGCCGCGAAGGGAGAGCTCGTGGTTCGTCTGGACGGCACGACCCGGACGTTCGAAGTCCGAGGCGGGAAGGGCGCGCGGACGGCGGCGGTGATTTCGGTCGATTCGTGATCGATCGCTGAAACAGAAAAAGGCCGCGTCTCCCGAGGGAGCGCGGCCTTTTTCGTCAGGAAGGGAGTCGAATCAGACGACCTCGGCGCTCCGATACGGATGCGAATCGTCCATCGTCGGCTTGGCGCCCTTCTTCATGGGGATCAGGCCCGCGGCCCGCGTCGCCACGAGGCTGCCGATCGCCACGAGCACCACGACCACCCGCACGATCTCGCCGATCACCGGCAGCGGGCCGGTCAGCACGAAGAGCGTGCAACCCAGAGCGAGGTGCGCATATTCGTTCTTCGTCTTGTGCCCGATGAGCGCGCGGCCCACGACCTCCAGCACCGAGCACATCGCCGCGAAGAGGCCGAAGACCCCCGCAAGGAGTCCCACCACTGCGACCGGAATGCCCACCAGCGTGATGCAGAGCGCCACGAGCAGCGCAATCGCGCCGAGCGAACCCACGATGCCGAGCGCGAACGAACGCATCGGCCGGGCCGCGATCTCCACCTTGAGCGACTCCGCGCGCTTCGTGAAGAGCGCAATCAAGACCGCGCCGAGCGCGAAGAGCAGCGCCCCGCTCGTCATCGATTCGCTGAAATTACGCATGAAGCGCTGTGCGTTCGTCGGCTCCTCGTCGTGCTCGTCCTCGATACGCGTCGAGACGTCGCCCCCGATGATCGACCCCTCCTCACGATGGAGCTTCCCGCCCACGATTTTCGCGTTGCCGTCGAGGCGCGCGCCCTTCTTCACGTGAATCGAGCCGCCCATCACCTGCGCGTCGCCCATCACGTGCGCGCCCTGCTCGATCGTCACCGTCCCGCCGGCGACCTCCACGCTGCCCGTGACGACCCCGCGAATCGTGAGGCTTCCGCCGACCAAATGGACGTCCTTGACAACCTCGTCCTTCCCAATGACGAGGCTCTGCCCCACCACCTCGCGATCCTTGCCCTCGCCCCTCCGATGTTGTGCCGTGCCGGCGCGAGGCTCGGCGGCGGGGGCGGCCTGTTCGTTCTGTTCGTCCTGTTCGTCCGCCGAATCGTTTGGCGGGACAGGCGGCACGGGCGGCACCGGGGGCACCGCAGGAACGGGCGGCACCGGGGGCACCGGCGGTGCCGCGGGGAGCGCTTCGGCGCTCGGCGCCGCGGGGGCGCGGGAAATCGAAATCAACGTGCCGTCGCGGCGGGCGACGTACTGGCCGCCTTCGAGCAAGAGCGCGAGGACCTTGTCGGCGGGCTGGTCCTTGACGTGCAGGGAGGCGGGCTCCGTCGACGGGGCGTGGATCACGACGCTCCAGCCCGCGGCCTCGGCGAGGCGCTTGATCGCGTCCTCCTGCGACACGCGCTCGACGTCGAGGCTGATCTTCTTCTCGTCCGCCGGCCATTCGCCTTGCTTCTCGACCGCCGCCAGCGAGGGCGCCGCGGTCGTCAATGCAGAAAGCAAGAACGCGAGCCCAGAAAGCCTTCGACCAGCCATTTCACACGCCTCCTTCTTGCGCCAAATCGTTCGAGGACCCCGGACGCGAGATTCGCGATACGACGAGGCCCGAAATCATGAGTACCGCCGACGCCGCGAACGCGAGCGTCGGGAACATGTCACTCTTCGAGACGACCTCCGCGCTCCGCGCGAGCATGAGCACGGCCCGCCCGATCGTCCCGACCAAGCTCGGGACCCGGGCGATTTGATCCAGAATCGCCGGCAGCGCGCCGAGCGCCGCCAGGAGCAGCGCGCCGAACACCGCGCGCTTCGGCAGCGTCGCGAGGCCCCGCACGGATGCAGGCGCCTTCGCCACCGCGGCCGCGGGCTCCTTCACGAGAACCTTCACCGGCGCGAACGAGGGCTCCGTGAGCTCCGCGAGCAATTCGCCCGCGTGCGCCGAAAGCAGCGCTTCCGCGCCGAGGCGCTGCGCACAATGGTCACAACCGTCGAGATGAGAGAGGGCATCCGCTGGGACGATCCCCGCTTCTCCGTCGGCGATACTCGAGAGCACGAACTCCGTCACGTGTCCGTCGTGTTGCCAGGCCAGATCCGGCGGGAGTTTGTCGTGGTCGTCCATCGTCGTTCCTCATCTCGTCTCACGGAATCATTCGCCGACCGTCTCCGCGAGCAGCCGCCGGCCGCGCGCGAGCCACGTCGCCACGGTCCCGAGCGGGACCCCGAGGCGCTTGCAAATATCCTGGTATCCAAGCCCCTCGACGTGGAACATCACGAGCGCGCGCCGCTGCTCCTCGGGGAGCGAGCCGAGCGCCCGCTCGAGGCGGGTCGCCCGTTCCGCGCTCGCCGTGCGCTCCTCCGGACCCGGCGAGGGGTCCGGCACCCAGTCGAGCCACGTTGTCGTGGTGTCCTCGGACGCAGACGCGGTCTCCATCCGCGCCTCGACGCGCCGCGTGCGCTTGCGGCTCCGCAGCGCGTCGAGCGCCACGTGCCGCGCGATGCCGATCACCCACGGACGGAGCGGCTCTCCGTCACGCAAGCGGCTTCGGCCCTCGATGGCGCGGGAGAGCGCCTCGTGCGTACAATCCTCGACGTCCGGGTGGTTCCGGCGCTCGCCGAGGACACACGCCACCACGGCCACGACGATTTGTCGTAGCGAAGCAGTCTCCTCCGGTGAGACGGTCGCCGTTTGGGGCGGCGCCTTCGGGCCGGGGACGTTGGGCGTCATGGGTGCGGGCTGCATCCTCGCCGCCCTGTTCGGCGGAGCGGGGGAAGAAATTTCGAGCCCCCGATCTTTTTCTGGCCGGCGCCCGAAACTCGCCCCCCTCTTGCGCTCCGCGGGCGGTCGAAGGATCCTCGTGCGTGGTCACTGAACAGCGCAAGACCGTCTGCCCGTATTGCGGTGTGGGCTGCGGACTCTTGGCGACGACCGATGGCAAACGGATCCTGAAGCTCGTCGGGGACCCCGAGCATCCGGCGAACCTCGGTCGCCTTTGCTTGAAAGGCGCCCTCGCCGCGCCGTCGCGTCTCGGTCGAGCCCTCCTCCGCGGCGCGGACGGCGCGCTCGTCCCCATCTCGCGCGAGGAGGCGGTGCGCGAGATCTCCACACGGCTCGTGCGTATTCTCGCAGAGCATGGCCCCTCCGCAGTCGCGCTTTACCTCTCGGGGCAGCTCACGACCGAGGCGCAGTACCTCGCCAACAAACTCGGCAAAGGGTTCCTCCGGACGAACCACGTCGATTCGAACAGCCGCCTCTGCATGGCGAGCGCCGCGGCGGGATGACGCTCTCGCTCGGCGCGGACGGTCCGCCGCTGACGTTCGCGGACATCGAGGAGGCCGACGCGTTCGTGTTCATTGGATCGAACGCGGCCGATTGCCATCCCGTCGCGTTCGACCGGGTCCTCCGGCGGATGAAGACCTCGGGCGCACGCGCGATCGTGGTCGATCCGCGCCGAACGAAGACGGCCGCGCAAGGGACGATGCACCTCGCGGTCCGGCCCGGGCATCGCGCTCCTCCATGGGTGACTTCATCTCTGCCTGGAGATGGGCGTCATCGACGAGGCGTTCGTCGCGGCGCATACGGAGGGCTGGGACGAGCTTTTGCCGATGCTCCGCGAATACGATCCGGCGCGCGTCGCTGCGATCTGCGGAATCACCGAGGAGGAACTCCGCGCGTCGGCCGAGATCATCGCGCGCACCGAGCGGCTCATCACGTTCTGGACGATGGGCGTCAACCAGACGACGCTCGGGACCTTCTCGACGAACGCGATCATCAACCTGCACCTCACGACGGGCCGGATCGGCAAGCCGGGCGCGGGACCATTTAGTTTGACGGGACAACCATGCGATGGGCGGCCGGGACATGGGCTACATGAGCCACGGTCTGCCCGGGCAGCGGCGGGTCCTCGACGAGGCGCATCGGGCCGAGGTGGAGGCGCTGTGGGGCCTGCCGCCGGGGGCGATCGGCGAGAAGCCGGGGCATGACGCGGTCGCGATGTTCGACGCGATGGAGCGGGGCGAGATTCGCGCGCTTTGGATCATCGGGACAAACCCGGCGGCGAGCATGCCGAACCTGCCCGTGGTGCGGCGGGGGCTCGAGCGGGCGGAGCTCGTGATCGTGCAGGACGCGTATTATCCCACGGAGACGACGCGGTTTGCCCACGTGGTGCTGCCGGGCGCGCTGAACCTGGAGCAGGAGGGGACGTTCACGAACAGCGACCGGACCATTTCGCTGCTCGAACGGGTGGTGGAGCCGCCGGGGGACGCGCGGCCGGACTGGGAATGGGTGCAGGACGTGGCGCAGGCCATGGGCTTCGGCGCGGCGTTCGATTTTTCCTCGGCCGGCGCGATTTTCCGGGAAATGGCCATGATGACGCGGGCCGGCCGAACGATCAGACCGGCGTCGATTACGAGAGGCTGCGCGCGGAGGGGCCGCAGCGCTGGCCGCAGGAGGCGGGCGCGTCGGTGAACGAGGTGACGACGTCCGCGACAGACCCGCTGAGCATGGAGCCGGCGCTCAAGCGGTGCGCGGTGGCGGTGGAGCCGCTCGGTTAGAGCAATCGCAGGGCTTGCGTCGCGGGGAAAATCGAGGCGGAATACGCCGCATGTGGTTCCGCACGACCCCTTCGGATCTTTCGTACGTCGACAGCGCCCCGCAACGCATCGCGAACGTCGTGACGATCGACGCCACGCCCGAGCGTGTCTTCGATCTGTTCGCCACCGGCGAGCGGCAAGAGGCGTGGTTTCAGGACTTCGTCGCCTGCCGGTGGACGAGCCAGGAGCCGCACGCGGTGGGCACGACGCGCGAGATCGAGCTGAAGACGCTGACCGTGAAGGAGCGTTTTCTTGCCTGGGATCGCGGGCAGCGGCTCACGTTCTCGATCGACGGGATCACGCTGCCGATCGTGAAGCAAATGCTGGAGGATCTGCGCTTCGAGCCGCTCGACGGCGGCCGGCGGACGCGGCTCGTCTGGCACGTGTTCTACACGCCGGCGCTCGTGATGATGCCCGTGCATGGGGCAGCGCGGGCGGTGTTTTCGCAGATGTTCCGGCGCTCGGCGGAGAAACTCCAGCGCTTCGCCGAGCACCATCCGTAGGCGTTGGCTACAGGGCGGTGATCACGACCGGCGTGGCCTTGCCATTGCCATCGCCGGGCCGGACGCCGCCCCAGCCCTCAGGCAGGGCGGGCTCGGTCCATTGAAAAAGGAAATGGCCGTCTTCGGGGGAGACGTTCACGCACTCGGCGCTCTTCGGGTTGCCGAAATCTTCGTGCCAGTAGGCGACGTGCATCGCGAGCGGGGCGCGGAGGTACTGGATGTTCGGGACCTCCGAGATCCAGAGCATCTTCGGTGGCCATTCCTTGTCCGGTGACATGACGGCGACGCGGTCCTTCCACTCGATCGGGAAGACGCCGGTCTTCGTCATCGAATGGACGTACGGGTCGTAGCCGGGGATGGGGGCGCCGCCCTTGCCAGGGGAGAACATCGTCGCGTAGATGGGTTTGTCGCCCTCGTAGGCCGTGAGCGTGCCGGGGTTGATCTTGACCTCGATCCACTTTTCACCGGGTTTGACCGAACGCGGGAGCTTTTTCGCGGTCCGCGTGACCGTGACGTGGTCCGCGAGGACGAACGCGCCGGGCTCGTTCCGGAGGGCGAGGTACGCTTTCTTGCCGACGACGACGCGCTCGCTGACCTGGACGTACCCTTTCGGCGGGAGGGTTTGTCCGGCTGTGACCATTTTTCCGTTTTCACCGCGGGTATACCGCGGGATGGGCTCCTGCTTGCGGTTCCAGGCGAGCGGGAGGCGGACGTCGCTGCCGAGGCGCACGCCGTGGAAGGCGGTGCGGCGGAAGGGGCGCATGCGGTCGGCGGGGACGAGCATGAGGTCGGGCGTGACGAGCCAGGTGCGGCCTTCGGCCTCGAAGGCCCGCGCGTACGCGAGCATCGAGCCGTTCGGGATGACGCGCCAGACGAGTTTCGCAGGATCATAGGCGCCATTGCCGGAGACGGAGCGCTGGCCGTTCGTGAAGATGGCGAAGACCGGGTCGGTCGGGCGGATGCGGTCGCGCTCGTCGGCGCTGATGAGCTCCTCGTGGCCACGCGACCACTCGGCGAGCTGCACGAACGTGCCCGGCGCGCCGAAGCTCCGTTCGGCTTTCTCCTGCTCGGCCTTCGTCGGGACGCGGCTGTACATGGGCGCGCCGTTCGAGAAGGCATAACGATACGGCATGACGGCGTCCTCGCGGGGCGCGAGCTCGGCGAGGGCGCGGTAATACGGGTCGTTCAGATCGAGCGTGGTCTTGCGGGGATCGAGGCAGATGTAGCCGCGGGGGGCGACTTTGTAATAACCGCGGGGGCAGTTTTTCCCCTCGACGGGCTCGTTCGAAAGGAGCGTGACGCTCGTGCCCATGCGCACGTATCCGAGCGGCAGGCCCTCGGGCGCGGGGCGTTTGTAGATGTATGCCTGATCGGCGAGGGCCGCGATACGCGGCGGCTCCGTCTGCATGGCTTTGGGCGCGGAGGTGGGCTCGCTCTTGGCGGAGGCGAACTGGAACGCGGGCGTTTCGCCGGGCGGCGGTTCGGCCTCGGTCTTGTGGAAGGGCGAGTTCCCGTCCTTCTTGCGCTGGTTCCACTCCTGCCACTCGCGGAGCTTGATGTCTTCTTTCCACTGCTCGATCTCGAAGTCCGTGGGCGGGACGACGCGCTCTTGCCTGGGGCGCTGGGAGCCTCCGTCGTATCGCGCCTCGGGTGAGGGCGCGCACGCGGACGCCAGGAAGAGGACGAGCGGAAGGGCACGGCCTTCGAGCTTCATGGTTCGAAGGGTACCGTGCGTGTTTCAAGGGAGGCAAAGATCGATCGATCCTGCCTGGATCCGGGCCGGAAAGTACGGCTCCTTCCCTTGTCGACCCGGCCGGGGTAGCCTGAACGTTGGTCGGGCGACGAGGGTCCTGCCCGGCGCTCTCGGTCGCGAGCGGAGAATCAATGTTCAGGAAGTCGACGGGGCTTTCGTTTTTCACGGCCATCCTCCTCGGGGCCGCGCATGTGTCCGGACAACCCTCCGCCGCGGACAAGGCCGTCGCGGACAAGCTCTTCGACGAGGGGAGGGCGCTGCTCGACCAGAACCGGCTGCCGGAGGCGTGCCTGAAGTTCGCGGAGAGCGATCGATACGATCCCTCGGTCGGGACGCGGCTCAACCTGGGCGATTGTCACGAGCGGCAGGGAAAAACGGCGAGCGCGTATGGTCACTTCGGGGAGGCTGCGCGGCTGGCGCGGGAGCGTGGGGACAAGTCGAGGGAGACCGTGGCGGAGGAGCGGCGGCGGGCGCTGGAGCAGCGGTTGTCGCGGATCCAGATCACGGCGTCGTCGAGCGTCACGGGGCTCGAGGTGTTGCTGGACGGCAAGGTGCTCGGGCCGGCGGTGTTCGGGACGGCGCTGCCGGTGGATCCGGGGAGCCACGTGGTGGAGGCGCGGGCGCCGGGGAGGGCGGGGTTTCACGAGGAGAAGGTGGTGCCGGAAGGTCCGGCGACGGTGGAGGTGGTGATCCCGGAGCTCGCGGCGGTCGCGCCGGCGGCGGGGAAGGACGTGGTGGCGGCGCCGAAGTCGCGGTGGTCGCTGCTGCGGAAGGCGGGGCTCGCGACGGGGATCGCGGGGGTCGTGGGGATCGGGGTGGGCGCGGGGTTCGGGGCGGCCGCGTTGCAGAAGAACGCGGCGTCGAAGGAGAAGTGCGACGCGGGGGATCCGACGCGGTGCACGCAGGAGGGGTACACGTTGCGGAATGAGGCGGGGTTTTCCGCGGATGTGTCGACGGTGTTGTTGGGGATCGGCGGGGGGATGCTCGCGACGGGGATCGTGCTGTTCGTGGTGGGCGGGAACGAGCCCGAGGCGCCGGCAGAGCGCGCGTGGATCTCGCCGATCGTGGGTCGAGGGAGCTTGGGTGTGAGCGCCGGGATGGAGTTCTGAGATGCGAACGCGCGTGACGACGTGGATGCCGGGCGTGGTGGCCCTGGTGGTGGTGAGCGGGTACGGGTGCAAGCAGATCATCGGCTGGGAGGAGGCGACGATCTGGGAGCCGGATGCGGGAGGAGGCGGCGGCGGGGCCGGAGGGATCGGCGGAGATGGAGGCGGGGGCGCCGGCGGGAGTGGAGGGGTCGGCGGGAGCGGGGGCGCCGGTGGGAGTGGAGGGGTCGGCGGGGCGCCGCCGGAATGCATGGATGCGGGGGACTGTCAAGCAGGATTGAACCAGGTGGCGGCCTGCGAGATGGGATCGTGCGTGTCTACGTGCGCCGCGGGGTGGGGGGATTGCACGGCAGCGCCAGGGTGCGAGACGGACCTGGGGACGACGAAGGCGCATTGTGGCGCGTGTGGGAATGCGTGTGCGGCGTTTTGCAAGGTGGGGAGTTGTAATGATCCGGTCAGTGTGGCGGGGGGGTATCAGCACCATTGTGCGGTGCTGAAGGAGGGGGAGGTTTATTGTTGGGGACGGGGTGAAAAAGGGGAGCTGGGTGCAGGAAATCTGCAGACGCAGTTGAAGCCGACGAAGGTGAGCTTGCCTGCGCCGGGGACGGCGAAGCAGGTGGATGGCGGGGGGACGTCAGGAGGTAGCTACCTTGCGAGGACCTGCGCGGTTCTGGCAAACGGTACCGTGGCGTGCTGGGGGGACGGTAATGCGAGCCCGACGCTCGTTGCCAGCGTCTCGAATATCGCTCAAATATCCGTAGGCGACGGCCATACCTGCATGGTCGATGTCGTTGGCAGTGTGCGCTGCTGGGGCTCGAATAACTACGGGCAGGTCGGTACCAGCCAAGGCGGGTACCTGTCTACGCCGGTTCAGGTGGGCACCGGTTACGCGCAGGTTTGCGCTGGAGCCAACCATTCCTGTGCTCTCAAGAAAGACGGAAGTGTCCAGTGCTGGGGGCGTAACTTCCAAGGACAACTCGGGAACGGATCGACAACGGACAGCTCTACGCCGGTCAACGTCTCGAACTTGGCAGGTGTCCTCGAAGTTCAGTGCGGAGGAGAATTCTCCTGTGCAAGGAACCCGCTCGGCCTCTATTGCTGGGGACTGAATGTCGTAGGTCAGCTTGGTACTGGCGGGTTTCTGAACGCATCAGCGCCAGTATCCGTCGATGTAACCGGAGCCGATTCTATCGCGCTGGCCTACAACTTCACCGGAGCCACAGCGGCGGGCACGGCCTACCTGTGGGGATCGAATGCGACTGGACAGCTCGGCAATGGCACAAAGACGAATGCCTCAAAGCCAGTGGCTATCGGTCTGCAGGGGGCAACGATGCTTGGGTTGGCGACGACGTCGTCGTGTGCGTTGTTGGCGGGGGGGCGGGTTCGATGCTGGGGCGACAACACGTTTGGTCAGATCGGTGATGACACCGCGATGAGCAAGTTGACGCCTACACCGGTTGTTTGGCCTTAGGGAGACGGCGCAGCGCTGCCGCCGCTAATGTCGTATTTGAGCTCGACATCCTCGATGTAGGTGCCGACGAACGGGCTTGTCTCGGTGCAGCTCGGGATCTTGTCCCCGCAGGTCGAGCCCGAGCACGCGTACGAGGTCTTCTGGACGGCCTCGCCGGAGATCGCGTTCCCATCCGTGATGATGTTGATCGTCGACGTGACGGTCGTGGTGCGCTTGGATCCGGTCCCATCCGCCATGTCGAAGTCCACGTCGACCACCTTGCCGGAGAACGTGAACCCTTCATCCGACTCGGCGCCTTCCAGCGTAATGGCGCCCGTATCGAGGTAAATCTTGTCCTCGATGCTGGCATAGACGATCCACGTGCCCGTGCCGCGGAGCGTCGAGCTATCGTTCTCCTTGTTCGGCGGCGGGTCCGTCTCCGGATACCAGCACCCGCTGTTCGAATCCGTCTCCCCGAACGAAACCCGATAGATCCACGTATCCCCCGGGGACACCCCGCACCCCGTCAGCCCGGCCAGCGCCGCAACGCAAGGGAGCGCCCGGAGCAAGCTCTTTCCGAAATCCATGGCTCTTTCTCCTCAGTTCAAAGCTGCCCCGACGTCAGCCCCCCGTCCCCCCCGTCATCACGCGTGTGGTCAACCCAACACCCTCCAGTAGTGTGAGGATGCTCGGTCACCAAAATCTGCGTGTGTTGAGAGGGCCGATCGTCCACAACTTTTTTCAGGCGAACGATACATCGCCCGCGCGGACAAACGGAATCTTTTCTGAAGTGAGGCGTCTCGCAGAAAGGTCGACCGCCAGGTGACTCACGTCACCACCCACGAACCGTCGACCCAGCTTCGCCGCCGCTACAAGTGTGGTCCCGCTTCCACACATGAGGTCCGCCACCGTCGCGCCCTCCCGGCTCGACGCCCGGACGATGCGCTCCAAGAGCCGCTCCGGCTTCTGCGTCGGGTACCCCGTCCCTTCGACGCGCAGCGGCGTATTCGCCACCATCGCCGGCACGTCGGTCCAGACACTGCCGAGCCGCCGCCCCTCGTCCGCGTAGTACCGGTACGCCCGGCCATTCACCACACGCTCGCGGTACAGGCGGCCCGCCTCGTCCCGATGCCGGAAGTGCATCTCCAGGCTCGTCGCCGCGTACGGCTCCCGCAGGATCGGGTCACTCGCGTTGTAGACGACCTCCCGGCGCTCCCGTGGATCCCGGACGTAGAGCAAGAGCGTCTGGTGCGTGACCGTGAACCCACGCGCGCCGCGGCTGCCGTTGCCAGGCGTCCAGATGACCTCGCCGAGGAACGCGCCCCGGCCGAAGAGGCGATCACAAGCGACCTTCACCTCGTGCACGGTGCGATGATCGAGGTGCACGTAGATCGTGGCGCCCCGGCTCATCCTGCCGCGGATCACCTCGAGCCGCGGCAGGAGCATCGCCACGAGGCTCTCCGGATCGTAACGATCCTCGTACGCCACCGGGCCCCCCGACGCTTGTTTCTTGCCCCGGGTTTGTCCGAGCGCCGTACGCGCCGTCATCGACGTGCCCACGCCGTACGGAGGATCGAGGTAGACGAGGTCGAAGGAGACGTCCGGCGCGAGCGCGGCGCAGACGTCGGCCGCGTCGCCGTGCGCGAGGAGGTTCATCGCGTCCCGGTCGCCGCCTCGGGCTTGCCCGGGAGGAGATCGTCGAGGAGCGCCGCGAGCGCCTCTGCGTCGCTCCACGGCTCGAGCGCGAGCGGCGCCGGCAGCCACGGCCACGCAGGTCCGCGGCCCTCGCAGCCCGCGACGGCCTCGGCCGGCGCGCACGCCACGCGGAGGTGGATGTGATCGTCGTGCGGCGCGCTGTCCTTCGGCTGGAGCAAGACGTTCTCCGCGCGCCAGACGATCTCTGGATCCTCGCCCCGCGCCCGCGCATGCTCGATGAGCAGCGCTTCGAGCCAGCGCGCGAGGAAGAGCCACTCGACGTCGGCCTCGGGCGAGCTGACGAGCGCCTTCACGAGCTGCCAGTTGCGCTCGGTGTCGAACCGGACGAACGGCAGGCGCTTGTCCTCGGTCTCCGCGAGGCCGTCCGCCCCGAACCGGACGAACCCAGGGCTCGGGATGGAGCGGCCGTCGGGCGTCGTGCAGTAGAGCAGCAAGTCGACGTCGCGGCCCGTGCGATGCGAGCGATGGCCGTTGCGGAAGCCGCCCTGGCGGTTCGAGAGATCCCCGACGAGCAGCGGCGCGCCGGCGCGGAAGGCGGCGACCTCGCGGGCGGCGCGCTTGACCGTCTCGACGAGGCGCGGCGTGCCGTACCGAGCGCTCGTGTTGCGCAGCAGCCGATACCCGGCGCCACGCTCGGGCAGCGCGGTCGCGCCCGTGAGCACGCCCGCGTGGGGCAAACCCACGGACCCCGACAAACCTGGCGCGAGCGGCGTCGGCGTGCCCATGCACCCGACGAGCAGGAGCACGAGCGCGGCACAAAGCACGAGGAGGGAAGCGCGAGGACGCATGACGAGTGGACGAGGCGAGGCTACGCCGAGGCGCGGCGCGCATGGAAGCATCGGACGCGTGTCGCGGGAAGAGGCCAGGCGGCCTTGCGACGCCTCACGCGGGAGGCCACCATCGAGCTGGCATGGAAGAGCTGTTCCGCAGCACGTTCGCGATCGTCACGCGGGAACCAGGGTTCATTCGCGTGCGACGGACCACGGCGCCGATGGCCGTGGTCGGCGCGAACGTGATCCTCGAACGGCTTGCGAGCGAGTTTCGCTTCCGCGTCCCGCTGCGGGAACGCAAGGGCGTCGGCGTGATGCTGGACACGCGGGAAGCTCCGATGATGACCGACGACACGGCGATGGACATCATCCGCCCGCTGATGATGGAAGTCCTCATGGGCTTCTCCCGGAACGCGATCCTCGTGAAGACCGCGGTCGGGAAGCTGCAGGCCATGCGCAGGACGCGCGAGGAGGCGAGCGCCGGCCGGGTCCAGATCCCGGTGTTCGACGACGAGGCGCAGGCGATCGCGCACCTGCGCGGCGAGGATCTCCCCACGCCGCCGCCGCGCTCGTCGCCGTCGAAGCGCTAGCGGCGGCGCGCGGGAGCCGCGATCAGAAGCAGGGGCCGGCGCAGCTCTGCGCGACGCAGTTCGACCACTGGGTGCAGAGGTTGCCGGTGCAGCACTGCTGCTGGCAGCTCGCGGGTGTGCCGCCGCCGACGGTGCAGCGCTGGTAGCAGCTCAGGCTCGACGCGCACTGCGGGTTCGTCAGGCAGTTCTCGGTCTGCGCGCAGCAGCTCCCCACGATGCACTGCGAGCACGGCGTGCCGCCCGGATCGAGGCTGCACGTCCCCGCGTCGACGGGCGGCACGCCGCAGTGGCCGCCGTTGCACGCGAGGCCGACGCAGCACTGCGGATCCGTCGCGCAGTTCGATCCCGTGGGCAAACACGAGCCTGCGCCGCAGACGCCGTTCTGGCAGACGTTCGTGCAGCACTCGTTGCTCCCGTTGCAGGGGAAGCCGTCGAGCTTGCACTGCGCCGCGCCGCAGAGGCCGTTCGTGCAGGTGCCGGTGCAGCACTGCGCGGGCCCGTCGCAGGGGAAGCCGTCGGGCTGGCACTGGCTGAAGCCGCAGGTGAAGAAGCTCGGATCGCAGAAGCCCGAGCAGCAGTCGAAGCCGTTGTCGCAGAAGAACCCGTCGGGCTGGCACTCGCCGGCCGTGCAGAACCCGCCCGGATCGCAGAGGCCGGAGCAGCACTCCTCCCCGAACTTGCAGCCGAAGCCGTTGGGGAAGCACTGCCCGATGCCGCAGCTACTCGAGAGCGGATCACAGAAGCCCGCGCAGCACTCGAAGTCGTTGACGCAGAACAGGCCGTCGGGCGTGCAGCCGCCGAAGTCGCACGAGAAGGTCGAGAGGTTGCAGTTGTTCGAGCAGCACTCGAAGTCGTTCTGGCAGAAGAAGCCCTCGGGCTGGCACTGGCCGAAGCCGCAGATCTGGGTCTCCGGGTTGCAGAAGCCCGCGCAGCACTCGAAGTCGTTCTGGCAAACGTTGCCGTCGGGCTGGCACTGGCCGAAGCCGCAGCGCTCGCTCTGCGGATCGCAGAAGCCCGAGCAGCACTGGTCGTGGAACTCGCAGGAGGTGTTGTCGGGTTGGCACTGGCCGAAGCCGCAGCGGTGCGTCTTCGGGTCGCAGAAGCCCGTGCAGCACTGGCCCGACGCGGTGCACGCGGCGCCGTCGCCCTTGCAGGGGCCGCCGCCGCAGATGCCGCCCTCGCAGACGTTGGAGCAGCAA
This sequence comes from Polyangium sorediatum, assembly GCF_029946465.1. Taxonomy (NCBI): domain Bacteria; kingdom Pseudomonadati; phylum Myxococcota; order Polyangiales; family Polyangiaceae; genus Polyangium; species Polyangium sorediatum. The sequence goes on along the minus strand of NZ_JARZHI010000003.1, from coordinate 254,436 downwards.
TCAAAGGGGGAGCCGCAAGCCGTGCCGTTGGGGCCGCACTGCTGGAAGCTGCAGACGCCGCCGGGGCAGAAGCCGGCGCAGCACTCGGCGGCGACCTGGCAAGGCGCGCCGTTCGGGTTGCAAGAGCCCGTGCCGCAGACGCCCTCGGTGCAGAGGCCGGAGCAGCACTGGGAGGGGTTCGTGCAGACGAACCCGTCCTGCTGACACGCCGAGCCGCAGACGTTTTGCGTGCAGACGCCGCCGCAGCAGTCGCCGTCGGCGAAGCAGGTGGCGCCCTGAGGCTTGCAGACGGCCGGGCCGCAGAAGCCGCTGGTACACTGGAAGCCGCAGCAGTCCTGCGGGCCCGTGCACGCGAAGCCATCGGGCTTGCACTCGATGCCGCCGCAGAAGCCCTGCCAGCAGTCGAGGTCGCAACACGCGGCGTTCTCGGTGCAGGCGAGGCCGTTGGGTGTGCACGAAACGCCGCCGCAGAAGCCGTTGATGCAGTCGAGGTTGCAGCAGTCGACGGTGGTCTCGCAGGCGAGCCCGTCGGGCTTGCAGATCTGCTCCGGCTTGCAGATCTCGTCGTTGCAGGAGAAGCCTTCGCAGCAATCGCCGGGCAGGCCGCAGCTCTCGCCGATCGCGCCGCAGCTCGTGCCGCCGCCCGTGGCGTAGAGATCGAGGTCCCCGGTCCGTGAGCCGCACGATGCGAACGTCAGGAGCGACACGAGGACAAGGGCGAACGCGCAGAAGACGCGCGCAGCAAGCGAAGGACGCATGCGCGGATTTTAGGGGGCGCGGCGGCTCGGACGCGAGAAATTCGTGGTCTCGTCGGGAGAACCGAGGGCGAACGAGGCGCGTTGCGCAGGCCGGAGGAGGGGCGCAAGATGGCGGGCATGGGGTCTCCTGCGCGGAAGAGGGAGGATCGGCTCGCCATTCTGGAGGGGGACCGGCCGCGTGACGTCATCGACGGGCGGCTCACGCCAAAGCCCTCGCTGGCCAAACGCTCGTCCTGAAAAACGTTTTTCCTCCCGCAACCCCACCCCATGCCCCTGATTTCCCAGAAAATCCCGCCGAAACCCTCCCCCAAAGACCCGACCGAGCCCCGCGACGCCGGCAGCGGGCTCGCGGGCGCGGCGCTCGCGGCCTTCGTGATCGCGATCGTCATCGTCGGGGTGCGGTATTGGGGCAGCCGCGGCGACCCGGGCGCGGCGCGGCCGGGCGTCGACGCCGGGGAGGCGGACGCGGCGCTGGTCGAGGACAAACCTCCGCCGCCCCGGTGCACGGCCGTCTCCGCCGAACCGTTCGTCGTCGGGGAGCCGCAGGCGGCGAAGGCGCCCAAGGCGCCGGATGCAGGGCGGGGGCCTGGGGCGCCGGACGCTGGAGGGGAGCCGATGCCCCCCACGTCGACCCACGACGAGGAGGAGTTCGACGAACTCTCGCCGTTCGCCGTGGAGCTCGGGCGCGGCACGACGTTCGACGGCGGGTTCGCCCTGGGCGCGTTGCGCGACGGGGAGGGCGGGTCCGTGGCCATGGTCGTGACGCTCGGCTTCGACGGGCGTGGCGGGAAGCTCGTGCGGCTCGGGCGCAGCCGCGGGGATTTCGATGCCCCGACCGTGAGCGGGTACAAGGGCTCGGTGCTCGCGGCGATGCTCGAGCCGAACGCGGGCGGGCGCGCGATCCGGCTGGCCCGGGTGAGCGGCGAGCAGGTCACGTGGGGGCCGGAGCTCAGCGAGGGGCGGGACGAGTCGCTCGCGGTGGACCTCGCTGCGTCGGGCGCGGGCGCGGTCGTGGTCTGGGACGACGTGAGCAAGGACGGCAAGCAAACGATGGTGATGCTGGCCCCGTTCGACCCGGAGACGATGAAGGGCAAGGGCGAGCCGCGGCCCGTCTCGCCCCCCAAGCAGGACGCGGAGACGCCGCGGCTCGCGTCCCGGCCGGGTGGCCTCTGGCTCGCGTATGCGGTCGTGGGCACGGCGCGGAAGCCCAAGGACGAGGACACGGGGCTCGTGGGGGAGGCGATCGCGCCGCGGTGGATCGAGGTGGTGCCGCTCGATGAGCACGGCGTGGCGGCGGCCCTGCCGCGCGCGGTGACCCCGAAGGACGGGCACGCGCTCGCCTTCGACGTCGAGCCGAGCGAGGACGGGGGGATGGTCGTGACGTACCGGGACGACGACACGCCGAGCGGGTCGAGCGGGGGGCGCGTCCTGAGCGTGTGGGTGCGTTTGTCCGGGGTGGGGGAGGCGAAGCTGCTCACCGAAGAGCCGAGCTCGGCGGGCGTGCCGGACCTCATGCCGGGCTGGCTTTCCGTCTCGTCGTTGTCAGGGGCGACGCGGATCGGGACGATGACGCCGCGGGGCGAGCTCGTGGGGGAGCTGCGGCCGGAGCCGGTGCTCGGGAACGGGGAGGTGCTGGCGGCGACGCGGGCGGCGCTGCTCGTGGCGCGGCCGGCCGGCAAGGCGATGAAGCTCTCCGTGATGCAGTGTGTCCCAGATGACGCGGGGGCGGACGCGGGTTTGGAGGCCGGAACGTCGCCGCCCTGAGGGGTCGCGAAACATTTTTTGGACGATCTGCCTTTTCAACACATTAGGGCGAGCGTGGGAGGCTCTATCCACCGCACGCCCTCGCGCTCCAGGCACAAGCCCCGCGTCGAGGTCCTTTACGAACTGTTCCTGGTGGAGGTGCGCGATCGCCTCGGAAGCCTGGGGCTGTACGGGGAGGACCTGGAGGAGCTCGTCCAGATTGTTTTTACCGTCGCCAACCGACGGACCGCGGTGATCCCGCGGAATGACGAGGCAGCGAGACGCTGGCTCATGGAGGTTTGTCGGAAGCAAGTCTCGAATTTCAGGAAACTTTACAGGCACGCCTACGAGGTGCTCGACCCGGAGGCGGTCGCCGATGCTGTCGCGCAGCCGGAGGACCCGGAGAAGTACCTCGCGACGATCGTGCTCGTGCAGGCGGCCGCGCGCCTCATGCCCGCTGACGAGCGGGAGATCCTGCTTCGCCACGACGTGGAGGGCGAGTCCCTGCACGAGATCGCGAGGTGGCTGGGGCTCAAGAAGAGCGGTGCGCACGTACGGGTGAAGCAGGCCCGCGCGCGCTTCGTCGAGAAGCTCGCCCTGATCGAGGCGCAGCGGAGGGGCCAGCGCCGCAAGCGCAGGTTCGTCCCTGCGTGGTTCATGGGGGTCTTCGCGTGCCTATGGCACTGGATCCAGGAGAAGCGCGCGCAATGGAAGCGACTCCCCTAGGGGGCGCCGAGCGAAAACTCGGTGCCCTGTGGGCGGGTCGGCAGCTCCTCGCTGAAGGCCTTCCCGCTGAACACGCTCGGGCTCGTGAAGAGCGTGAACGCCCCCTGGCCAGCGCCAGTCTGGGCGAGGTCCTCGATCCGTACGACGAGGGCCTCGACCGGGCTCCGCGGGGAGCGGCTCTCTCGGTGCGGGGGGTCGTCGTACGTCCCGCGCATCGAGGGCCGCCAGGGGACCTCCGGGAAGGTGAACGGGTACACGGAAAAACCTTCGCCGACGTCCAGGGTCAGCCCCGGGGCGAGGGGATCACCGTGGTGGTCGAGCAGGGTGACGGTGACCGGACCGAGCGTACGGTCGCTCGCGAGCACGAGACGCGCCTCGAGCTTGCCGTCAACCACGCAAGAGACGGTCCTGCCGGCTAAGCCGATCGCGGGCTCAGGGACGGGCGCCGGGGCGAAGCTCTCTCGCCACGGCGCCCGTTTGTCCAGGTGGGTCCGGGCTGCCTGGTCGTCGAGCCGCTTCTCGATTGGCGCGTGGATCTCGTAGCCCCGCGCGACAGGGCCGACCATCGCGCGGGGCGCGCCGCCTGCGTCGACGACGAACACGCCGAGCCGCGGGCCATCGGCGCCGAGGTAGGCCACCTGCCCGGCGTTCGTCAGGGTGAAATAGTCGGCGACGAGGTCGGCCGTGCGCGTCGCGCCGATCTCGCGGTCCTCGAACATGTCGAAGTACCAGCCGGTCCACTTGGGCGGCTCGCCGCTGTCGGCGTAGCCGCCCTGGGGGATGTACTCGGCGACCATCGCGAGCCAGGTGGCTTGCTCCTTCGTGGGCGCGCCGCGCGTCAGCTCGGTGCGGGCGATGCCGCGGAGCGTGCCGAGCACGCGGAGGAGGCCGTCGAAGCCGCCGCCCGTGATCTTGCGCAGGCCCTCGACGTGGGCGACGAGCGCGTCGTAGAAGGGCACGAGCGGCTCGACGTACGCGTCGGGGATCTCGCAGCCGTACGCGTCGTACCCCTGGCCCGCGAGCAGCACGAACGTGTGCCGGAGCTGCGCGTACCCGACGAGCGCGGAGCCGAGCCGCAGATCGGCGTAGCCGTCCTTGCCCATGAACGAGGGGCGGGCGCCCTCGGGATCCTTGCGCAACGCGAGGATCGCGCGGAGGAAGCTCGCCTGGACGTCGCGGCCCTTCTCGGCGCCTGCGGCGAGCTCCGCGCGGGCCGTGTCGAGCGCAGAGCGCAGCGCGGGGAAGCGGTCGAGGTCGCTCTTCAGGTATGTCGCCGCGCGATCGTGCCCGAGCAGATACGCGACGTCGGCCGCGCCGAGGTGGGAGCGACCTGGGACGGCGTCGTGGACGAGGCGGCTCAGCGGCGCGATGTCCGGCACGATCCGAGGGCCGAGCAACGTGCTGATGACGGGCAGGTTCGTCACGCCCTCGGGCATGAAGTGGACACGCGTGGTGCGGCGGAAGCCGTCGCCGATCGCAAGGCGTAGTTTCTCCGGGGCGGCCGGGTCCTTCGGGGTGAACCCGCCCTTCTGCATGAGGTGCAGGAGATCCGGCACGCTGACGTCCTCGCGCCGGCCGGCGAACGCGCTGTACACCTCCTCGAAGAGCTTGAGCTCGGGGAGCGCGCCGCCTTTCTCCACCAGCTCGGCCAGCGCGAGCGCGGCGCGGGCCTCGCGCGGCGTCTCGCGCGGGTCGGGCGAGGCGTCGGGGTGGGAGCTTCGTGAGCCGCGCGAGACGAGGTTCCATTCGAGCCGCGAGAGCCACATGACGGCGGCGAAGTACGAGCGCGGCTCCCACCACGTCCCGTTCGAGGGATCCAAGAACGTGTCGGCGTAGTGGCCGCGCGGCTCGAACTGGGAGAAGTCGATCATCCGGCTGCGGCCGAAGAGCTCGACGGGCGTGAGTTGCCTCTCGTGCGTTGCCGCGAGCAGCGCTTCGACCTGTTCGTCCTGTCCGAACAACGAGACCGGCGTGTTGTTCTCGTGATCCGGAAGCACGTGCGCCGCGGCGACCGCGAGGTAGACGTCGAGGTCCTTCCGCGTGGTCTCGTCGAGCGACGCGCCGCTCGCCGCGAGGGCCTTGCGCAGCTTCTTCAGCATCGACTCGAGCGCAGGCTGGAGGCGCGTGCGCTCGATCCGGCCGAGCGAGGCCTCGGTCGCGCGGAAGACGGCGTGCAGGATCGGATCCGGTCCCACGTAGAGCGGCAGCTCCTCCTGGAAGACGTCGTGGAACGCGTTCGCGTAGTCGGTGTACGGGAGCCGATCGAGCACGACGAACCCGTTCTTGCGCAACTGCGCGTGCTCGACATCCGTGAGGTGGACGTGCGCGTCGATGCGGTCGAGGAACCGAGGCTTCGTCACGCCGTCCCACGCGGCGGAGGCGGGCTTGCGTTCGAGGCTCCCGGCGCGGGCCTTCGGCTCCACGCGACGGATCGCCTCGTTCGAGATGAAGCACGCGTCCGCGCCCTTGGGCGTCTTCTCGACGACGTCGCAGTCGAGGTTCCCGCACGACGCTTCGATCGGCTGGAACGCCTTCGCCCCGGCGAGGGCGGGCGTGGACGGCGCCGAGGTCGGCAGGGCGCACGCGCTGTCGTCGCTGAGGGAGCCGAGCAGGTCACGCATGGACGGGCGCGGCGCGGGGGCGACCGCGCGCGCCGCGCTCGCGGGGGCGGTCGTGGAGGCAGAGGGCGCGGCGGGTTTGGCGTGTGCGCCGGGGTGCTCCGTGGCCGCCGGGCGACAGGCCGCGCCGAGGAGCGTCGTCAGGGCGAGTGCGGCGAGAGGGCGCATGGCCCGAGGGTATCAAGGTCTCGAGGCTACTTCCTTCTCCACGAGCACGGCGACGCCGCTGAAGCACTTCGAGAAATCCATTGTATCGATCGTCAGTGGCTGACCTGTCGGCGGAAACCAAGGGTCGAGGAGTTGAAAACTATCTCTTGTGCATCCCACGAGCACAACGGCGTGGAATGGGGCATTGTGAAATTTGCCCGGCGGAAAGAGGTCCCCGTGCATCGACGTCAGTGCAGGGTAGGAGCGCCGCTGCCATTCTGCATAATAGACACCGGATACTCGGACCACGGCCAGACCTCCATCCAGGATGTGCACCCTGAGATCTGCTTCTTCCGTCGGACCGAGCGTTACGCGCCTGGCGGCTCCCAGGGTGCAGACGCGATCGAGGTCATGCCCCTTCTTGTCCGCACCAGCGTGGAAGAGGGACTCCGTGGGTGGGGTATCGCGCCACTTTTGGATGATGCACATGCATGCCGGGACGCACGAATTCCTGGCCGTCTGCTCGTGGTGCCATTCTTTCATGGCGTGAGCGCTGGCGACACCACATCCACGATGAGCTTCGCTTGCTCGGAGAAGATGAGCTGGCCGCGAGGTGCGCGCTCGATGGCTCCTACCCCGCCATCAAACACCGTCACGATCCATCCTGCTTCGTTCCTCTTCGCTTCGCCCGGAACCAGCCCCGCTTCGGGATAGGTCTGGGCCAGATAGACGGACGCGGCGCGGAGCATCTGGTGCTCGGCAGACACCGACGGTGCTGTCATCTCCGCGGGCAACCCCACGAACGGTAGTGGCTCCGTCCGCGCAATGCCGAGGATGGCTCGCGCGCGATCGGGAGAGAGCGCGCGGCTGCTGACGGCCCTCGCGACCAGGGATCGCAATGGCTCTCCGCGCAGCCCGATCTCGGCGGGGGCCGCATCGGCGCTGAAATCGGCGTCGTACCTGCGAGGCTGTCGGTACTCCATCGACGCTCGTTGGACGTCGGTCAATTTGAATACGTCCTGCAAACGATTGATGGCGACGGTTCGACCGACACCGAAGCGCTTGCCTACCGCGCAAATCGCGTCCTCCGAGGTAGGATCAAGAGGAACGACCACGTCCCTTACGCCCTCCGTGGGCGCGAGCAGGCATGCCGCGAAGGCATTGGCGTTTCGTTCAATTTCATCGAGCCACGGTGGAGGTGGAAGAGAGCTTCTGTGCGGACTGACGAGTACCTGACGTGCAGGCTCCGTCAAATCAAAGAGGATATGGCCGAGCTCATGGGCCATGGTGATACGGGCTCGCCACGGGCGTTTCCCTTCCTCGATGATATTGACGAGAATCGCGGGGCGTGGGACGCGCGTACAAGCTCCTTCAACAATCCTGTCAACCTGATCCTCTGACACCCAGACGAGCGCCACGCCCAGTGATTCCACCACCTCTCGCATGGATCGGATCGGTGACAACCCCAGACGCAGGTATTCACGCACCATGCGGGCTCGATGATCACCGGGATGGAGTTTCTGTGGATTGGGTCGATCGGGAATCGTGGGAGGCGTGGGGTGAGGGCGTCCGAGCAGCTTCTCGATATCGGCGATGTCGCGTACGACCCGCTGGAACTCCCCGAGCGCCTGGTCGACCTCCGTCGTGAGCACGCTGCGGATGTCGAGCGCTCGATCCGCGTGCGCTTCGCTGCGCAGAAGGAGCGTCATCGGCGCTGAGCCGACCTGGCCTTCAAGGAGGTCGTCGAGCCGAAGGCCGAACGCGCATGCCACCCGATCGAGCTGGGCAGCCGTCAATCGTGTCCGGCCTGCCTCAGCATCGCGAAGAATGTCAAGATCGATCCGGGTCCACATCGCCAGGTCTTCGATGGAAAGACTGGCGGAACGGAGTGCTTCTTGGAGGATCGCCGTGGTCCGGTTCACACGTAAATGATAACACAAGGCCTACCGTTCGCGCAGTGGTACTAGGCGCCAAGGTCCCGACCCGCCGCCGCGGCGCGCTCGTCGTCTTCCCGCGCGACCACGCTCTTCGGCTCCGTCGCACACGGAATCCACACCCGAAACGTCGTCCCTCGGCCGAGCGTGGACACGCACTCGATGCGGCCTTCGTGGGCGGTCACGATCCGACGCACCGTGGCGAGGCCGATCCCGGTGCCCGGCGCGCGTACGCCGGGGACGCGGTAGAACGGCTCGAAGATACGCTCCTTCGCGCCTTCGGGGATGCCGGGGCCCGTGTCCTCGACGGCGAGCTCGACGAAGCCACCGTCCGCCTCCGCGGCGTGGATCGCGACGCGCCGCTCCTCGCGGCCCGCGATGTACTTGAGCGCGTTGCCGAGCAGGTTGAGCACGACGACGTGCAGGAGCTCGGGCGCGCAGGCGACGCGCGTGTCCTCGACGTGGACCGTCACCTCGGCGTGCACCTCCGCGGCGGCGGGTGCGAGCTCCTCCGCGACCTGCGCCACGACCTCCCGCACCGACGCCATCTGGCTCGTGCCGTCCGGGCGGCTCGATCGCGAGAACGCGAGCAGGCCTTCGAGCACCGCGTTCGCTCGCGTCACCGATCGTTCGAGCGCCGCCGCGATCCGCTCCGTGGCTTCCTTGTCCTCCGCGCGCCTGAGCCGCGGCGGCACGAGCGCGATCGGCGTGAGCAGGTTGCGCAGATCGTGGGCGATGCGGCCGGCGAACGCGTCGAGATCCTCGTTCACCCGCGAGAGCCGCTCGACGGTCTCCGCGAGGTTCCGCCGCGCCTCCTCGGCCTCTGCGCGGGCGCGCTCCTCCCGCGCGAAGAGCGCGAGCTGCTCCTCGGCCGCGCGGTAGAGCCGGTGCATCGTGCGCGTGAGCAGCACGCCGAGGGCTGCGGCGAGCAGGACGGCGCCGCTCGCGACGATCACGACGAGCCTCGACGCGCGTGTCGCAGCGCTCCGCGCGCTGTCACGGGCCACTTCGAGGCGTGAGTCCACGAAGAGCTCGTAGTCGCCGATCGCCACTTCGAGCGCGCCGAGCTTCGGGATCACCTCGGCCGCGACCACGCGCCCCACGTCCTCGTGCGTGCCGCCCGCGCGATGCAGCGCGAATGCCCGCGCGAGCGCCTCCTGGTGCGCCTTCTGCGCGGTCGCGACGCGCTCGAGCCGCGCGCGCTCGGCCGGGTCCTCTGCGCGCGCGAGCAGCGCGCCGAGCCGCGCTTCGAATGCGCGCCGCGCGGCGTAGCTCTCTTCGAGCATCTCGGGATCTCCGGTGAGCAGGTAGGCCCGGCCTTGCGAGGATTTCTCCATCGCGCCGGCGCGCAGCCGCTCCACTTCGAGCAGCTCCGCGCCGTAGATCTCCTCCACGCGGTCCTGGCTCGCGATCACCGATTGCAGGGCGAAGCTCGCCACGCCGCCGATGACGAGCGCGGCGAGGATCGCGACGAGGTACGCCGCGCCGATCGTCTGTTCGAGCTTGCGCCGCGCCATCGCGCGTTCGGCTTCGTCTTCCCCCACGGAAGCGTTCGCGGCGGAGAGGGTCCTCCGCATCGGATCGAACTTCATGGTCCACCGCCGCGTGGGGCCCGTCGGGGCGTGGTGGACGATCCAAAAAGTCCTGGAAAGAAAGGCAAGCGCGGCGCCTTTGCAGGAGGCCGCGGGAAGAAGCTGTCCGGCAGCAACACGAGTCGCGCGGGGAGCAGGGCCCGTACCACCCGCGGGTGCGCGGCCCGTGCCCACGCCCTCGCGTCCGGGGCGGGGAAACACGCGGCGCGAGGGCGCTTTCGGCGCACATCGACGGGGAAAACGTCTATCGTGGTATTCGGGCTTTTTTAATCGGTGAGGTCGATCATGTCCGGACGAATGGGTGACGATCATGCAGCCGCGCGCAGGCGGGTGCTGCTCGGTCTCGGCGCGGCGCTTTCAGCCGCCGCCGTTGGTTGCGGCGGTGCGGGGGCGGCGACGGACGTCGCAGGCGGTGCGGGCGTCGGCGGTGCGGGGGGCGCGGGCGGCGCGGGCGGCGCGGGCGGAATGGGCGGCGCGGGCGGCGCGGGCGGCGGCGATCCGGGCGAAAGCTGCACGGATACGGGCGGCCTCACGCCCGAGGAGCTGCTCGCGCCGATCGACACGTTCGTGATCCTGATGATGGAGAATCGCTCGTTCGACCATTACCTCGGCAGCTTGCGCCTGGTCGAAGGCCGCGACGTGATCGGCCTCGACGGCACGGAAAAGAACCAGGCGCCGGACGGATCGTCGGTCCCCGTCTGGAAGCTCGACGATTTCACCCCCGAGGACCCGCCGCACAACTGGGACGCCGCGCACACGCAGTGGAATGGCGGCAAGAACGATGGGTTCGTCCTGGCGCATGCGGGATCGGCCCAGGCGGACGTGATGGGGTATCATATCCGGGAGCAGCTCCCGATCCTGTATGCGCTGGCCGACGCGCATGCCGTGTGCGAGCGGTGGTTTGCCTCGGTCATGGGACCGACCTGGCCGAACCGGTATTACCTGCACGGCGCGACGAGCAAAGGGCAAAAGGGGAACCTGCCCGTCTTCGGGTATGACAGCGTCTTCAAGTACCTCGACGAAGCCAAGGTGAGCCACAAGGTCTATTACCACGACATCGCGTGGTGCTCGGGCGCGTATTTGAAGACGAGCGGGCTCGCCAAGATCGAGAAGTTCTTCGAGGACGCGGCGGCGGGCACGTTACCGAACGTGGTCTTCCTCGACCCGCAGTTCTTTGGCGCGGGCGCGAACGACGACCACCCGGATCACGACATCCGGCTCGGGCAGGCGCTCCTCGCGAGCGTGTACACGGCGCTCGCCAAGAGCCCGCAATGGGGCCGGTGCATGTTCATCCTCACCTACGACGAGCACGGCGGGTTTTTCGACCACGTATCGCCGCCGACGACGGAGGACGACGAGGCCGACTTCCGGCAGCTCGGCTTCCGCGTGCCCTCCCTCGTGGCCGGCCCGTTCGCGCGGAAGGGGTGCGCGGTGGGCACGCCTTTCGAGCACGTCTCGGTGATTCGCACATTGTGCCGGAGGTTTGGTTTGCCGACGTGGAACAAGCGGATTGCTGCGGCGAACGATCTCTCGTCGTGTCTCCAGCCGGCGTATTTCGCGGACCCGCGGCCCCCGGTGGAGCTGCCGCCGGTGGACATCTCGATGGCGGAGCTTCTGGCGCGCCGCGAGAACACGGAGGCGCACGCGGAGCTGCGGGAGGTGCTCGATCGAGGGCTCGTTCCGGAGCACCTCGATCGGCGCGGGGAGGGGATGGAGATTGCGAAGCGGGTGATCGAGGCGGGCGCGAAGCTCGGGGTGGTGCGAATTCGGGATTGATCGAGGGCGTCAGCCGGGCGCGCCGGAGGCCTCTTCGGGCGCCTGGCTGCGATCGCCGCGCGGGCCGTAGAGGTGCGTCAGCTCGAAGGCGGCGGCGAGGGCGGGTTGTTTCGCCTCGCGGGCCGCCGCGCGCGCGGCTTTGCGGGCGGAGCGGGCGAGCGTGACGATGATTCCGTCGATCAGATCGAGCTGCTCGGTCGCGGCCACGGTGCTTTGCCCTTCGCGCTCCTTGGCGGCGGCGCGCAAGGTGCTCGCGGCTTTCCCGAGGCGCGCAATGGCGTCCGGGCCGCCGCGGTCGTGCACGACGGCCGCCACGCCTTGCTGGTTCAAGGCATCGCGCAGGGTGTCGAGCTGGATGGCGAGCTTTTCGGCGTCGTCCTGGGAAGCGCGTGTTTGATCGAGGGCGACCGCGACCCAATTGGCGGCCGCTTCGTCGCCCTTTTCTTCGAGCGCATTGCGGCCGGTGTGGAGGATGCTGCGCGCGGTCTCGCGGACGCTTTTCCCCTCCTTCATCGCGGCGACAAAACCCTTGTTGGTGAGCTTGCGTTGGCCTGCGACCTCGGCGCGCCCGACGCCGGCATCGATGAGGGAGCCGCGCGCGTCCGAGAGCCGGGCGCCGTCGGCGGCATTGAAGCCGTGGTGTTCGAGGGCGGGGGCGTACTTGTGGAGGGCTTCGAGGGTCTTGTTGGCCTGGTTCAGGGTATCGGTGGAGCCGAACTGCTTGCCGATGCGGAGGTACTCTTGCCTGGCTTTGGGAGCGATGGTGGCCGTGTCGAGCGGCATGGGGTGTCCTTTCCGTGAGAGGAAGGCGAGGCGTGATGTCGCGTGATGACGGTAACGCACCGGGGCGTCTCGGAAAGGACGAAACTGTGCTCTGGAGCGCTGGGGGGCGTCTCGAAGTTGACGGGAGGTGCCTCGAAGCGGGGCCGGGGCGTCTCGGAGGAGGTTCGGGGCGTCGAGGTACGGCGAGGGAGCGCCGATGTACGGGGAAGGGGGCGTCTCGGAGGAGGTTTCGGGCGTCCGTGTAAGGGGAAGGGGGCGTCTCGGAGGGGCTGCCGGGCGTCGAGGTACGGCGAGGGAGCGCCGATGTATGGGGACGGGGGTGTCTCGGAGGAGCTGGCGGGCGTCCGTGTAAGGGGAAGGGGGCGTCTTGGAGGAGCTGCCGGGCGGCGAGGTAGAGGTGGAGGGAGGCGAGGGGAGGACGGGGGCGTGTCAAGGCAGAAGGGACGGGCGGCGAGGTAGGGGGGCGGGGAGGGGCGGCGAGCCGAAAGCGGCGCAAGGTAGCGGTCGGGGGACGAACCGGGTAGGCTGGCGTCCACCATGACGACCAGCCCGCGGGTACGGCGGATCAAGGTGACGGGTCTGTTTGGGATCTTCGACCATGAGATTCCGCTCAATATGGATGAGCGGATCACGATCCTGCATGGGCCGAATGGGTATGGGAAGACAAAGATCCTTTGGATGCTGGATGGTCTACTCCGCGGTGAGTGGAGCCGCTTCGCGTCGGTCCCTTTCGATACTTTTAGGGTCGAGCTGGACAATGAGCATGTCCTCGGGGTTGAGCGCAAGCAGATCGCGAGTAGTGATGGCCCGCCCAGGATCCTGAAAGCACTGGCCGATATCGAATTCTTTCGTCAGGACGGACTTGGCAAGAAAACTCAGGTATTCTCTTGGGAGACTATCAAGGACCGGTATCGTGCCGAGGATGTAGAGGGGCGCGTATACAGAGATGAACTCCCCTCTGCGAGCGAGGAGGTAACGGAGTGGTTTCAAGAATGGCTAGCCAAAGCCTGCGGCGGGTTGGATTCAAGGCTCATTGAAACCCAAAGGCTCAACCACGAAGTATCCGTGTCAGACGAGATGTATAGGCCTCGGCTCGCGGTTAGGGCATATTCCAAAAATGTCGCGATGATTATTAAGTCGACACTTGCTGCGTATGCTAATTACGCTCAAGAACTCGACAGTACATTTCTCGATCGCTTGTTCCAGCCATCGATCACGGTGCTGCCCATGGAGCAAATCGAGAAGCGACTGCGTCGGCTTGAAGAAAAACGAGCGCGGCTCGGTAGGCTCGGTGTACTCGACCCCGAGCACGAGTTGCAAAAAAAATCGCCTCAGCTCGTAGAATCCAAGCTTGATGTCCTAACCGTGTATGTAGAGGATACGGAGAGCAAACTTGCGGTGCTTGAGGACCTGTCACAGCGGATAGAGCTTCTCACGGAGTGTATCAACAGACGCTTCGCTTACAAGCAAATGAGTGTCTCAAGGGAGCAAGGCTTCGTCTTTCACTCCCTGGTCAACGGCGCCTCCGTTCCCCTCGACAGCCTCTCCTCGGGCGAGCAGCATGAGATTGTCCTACTCTATAAATTGCTTTTTAATGTTGAACCGGGCTCGTTGGTTCTGATAGATGAGCCCGAGATCTCCCTCCATCTCGCCTGGCAAAACCAATTCCTCAGTGATGTCTCCCAGATGGTCGCGCTCGGTGGCTATGACGTTCTCGTCGCCACCCACTCCCCGGCCATCATCAACGATCGCTGGGACCTGACCGTCGAATTGAAGGGGCCGGAGCTGCCTGCCAAGGCTGCCGAATGAGCAACGCGATGCGCGATGCTATTGACGGTGCGTACATCGCCAACAGCATCCGGATGCTGCGCTCTCATCACCGCGGGTCCTTTCTCGTCGTGGAGGGGGAGAGCGACAAGCGGTTCTTCGACTGGTTCACCGACAAGGGCGCATGCAAGATCGTCGTGGCCTACGGGCGCGACAAGGCGCTCGCTGCGTTTCAGCGCTTGCAGACGCCACCCTTGGGCGGCGTGCTCTTCGTCCTCGACGCCGATTTTGACATCCTCGAAGGTCGAAGCCCTCCTTCCGTGAGCGTTGTTTTCACGGATACGCACGATCTGGAAACCATGCTCCTCGCCTCGCCGGCCTTCGAGAAGCTGCTTTTGCAGGTCACGAAAGAGGAAAAGGTCGACAAATTTCGAGAGCAGCACGGTGACCTGCGCGCGTGCCTCCTTCGATGCGGGAAAGAGCTCGGCTACCTGCTTTGGCTGTCCCGGAAGGACGGGCTCAATCTCAAGTTCGAGGGGCTCACATTGGGCGACTTCATCAACGAGAAGACGCTCGTTCTCAATCCGGCGGAGATGGTCAAGGCCGTCGCGAATCACTCGCAGCGCCTCGACCTCAAAGGCGAGGCGTTCCTCGCCCGGCTCAAGGCCATGCACGACGACGCCCACGATCCCTGGCATGTGTGCTGCGGGCACCACCTGACCGAGATCCTGGCGCTCGCCCTGCGCAAGGCGTGGGCGACGAACGACCGAGGCAAGCTCGATGGGTCGATGGTCGAGCGGATGCTGATGCTCGCTTACGACGAGGGGCTCTTCGCCACGACGCAGATCTACGCTTCCATCCGCACCTGGGAGTCGTTGCATCCCCCATTCATCGTGCTCCGCTGATCAAGGCACGATCGTCGCCGCCACATGCGTCACATTCGCCACCCCGGGCACCGCCGCCAGCGTCGCCTGCGCCCCATGGATCCGCGCATGTTTCAGCGTCCCGCCCGTCGTATACACGATCTCCGCGTCGGCCCCTGACAACCCCGGGAGCACGACCGGCATGGAGGACGGCGTCTGCGGCACCTCGATCGTCGTGGCCGCGCCCCACGCCCCGTCCTTTCCGCGCACGAAATAGATCCCGTCGTTCAGCACGCCGCGATACGCCACGACGAAATCCCCCGCGGTCGTCGCAGCCACCGCCGGGGAAAGCCCCGTCGTCGCCGTGCCCACGGTCTCCTCCGCAGACCACGTATTCTGCGGCGTGGTCAGCTTGACCATGCAGATCCGATTGTCGCCTTGCCGCACGTAGAAGATGCGCACGTCCTGATCCGCGTCGACGAGCACGAAGGGGCGCAGCCAGTTCGCGACGAGCGAGGTCGGGATCTGCGCCGAAGGCGTCCACGCGCTCCCGGGGCCGATCTTCGCGAGGTGATAAAGGTGCGCGTCGTCGCCCGCATACACCGCGTACACCCCCGCCGCGCCGTCGCTCGCGAGGGCCGTCGCGCTCGGGCCGAAGGCCTGGAATTGCACCATGCCCGCGGGCAAAGGGCCGAACGGGCCAAAGGCGCCGCCCTCGTGTTGCGCGAAGTAATGCTTGTTGTCCGTGCCGAGGAACGTCATCAGCGTGGCCACGCCGAGCGGGGAAGCCGCGGGCCCATCCTGCGCGAATCCGAAGCTGCCGACCTTTTGCACGGCCCCGAAGCCCCCGGCCTTCGTCCACGTCGCCCAGAAGAGCTCGTTGTTTTCGGCCGCATTCGCGCTCTGGCGCCGCAGGACCGCGACCACGCCCTCCGCGCGGGGCGCGAGCCCGGCCGCGGAGAACTGGAGGTTGATCGAGCCCGTGGCCCAGCCAGCGGCCGGATCGTAATGGGCTTCCCCCGCGCCCGGGCCCGCGAGCACGAGCATCGTACCCGTGGGATTCCCGCCGCCTGCGCCGCCCATTCCCCCGGCGCCGCCGCTGCCGCCTGCGCCGCCCGCGCCGCCCATACCACCCGCGCCAGCCATACCGCCCGCGCCGCCTGCGCCCATTCCACCAGAGCCGCCGCCTGCGCCGCCCGTGCCGCCCATTCCGCCTGCACCGCCACCTGCGCCGCCCGTGCCCATTCCGCCGCCTGCGCCGCCCGTGCCGGTGCTGCTCGCGGAGGACGACGAGGACGCGCTGCTCGCGGCGAGCGAGGCGCCTGCCCCGGACGTGAAATCAGGCAACTCGGAGCCTTGCGCGCAGCCGAAGAGGGGGACGAGCGCCGCGAGCGCGACGAAGCGGGGAAGCATGCGCCAGTTGTCGCTCGAATCCGCGCTGCGTCAAGATTTCGGATTCGAACCCGAGAGGCGGGGCCGTCCCGGTCATGCAATGGGAGAAGATTCCGCCGCGGCCACTTTCCCTTGACGGTCAAGGGGTTGACGCGGATATCGTCGCGCATGCGTATGACTTCCATTTTCCGTCACCTCGCCCCCGTTCTCCTCGTCGTGCCGCTCGCCGCGGCGCTTGGATGCAATGGCGCCGAGGCCCCGCCGAGCCGCGCCAAGGTGTATGGGCTCGGCGAGGCCGCCTCGGCGCTCACGGCGCCACGCTGGGACGTGGCCCCGCCCATGAACGTCGCCCGGAGCGGGCACACCGCGACGGGCTTGTCCGACGGCAAGGTCCTTTTGGCCGGCGGAGGGAGCGAGACGGCCGAGGTGTTCGACCCGGCCACGAATGCATGGACGCTCGTCGCGCCCATGGCCACGGCGCGCACGCGCCCGACGGCGACGCTGCTGCCGAGCGGGAAGGTGCTCGTGGCCGGCGGCAACACCGACGCCGTCGAGATCTTCGACCCCGTCGCGAATACCTGGACGCCCGCCGCGCCGCTGCTCGAGCCGCGCGAACGTCATACCGCGACGCTGCTGCCCGATGGCCGGATCCTCGTGGCCGGCGGCGAATTCGAAGGGTGGATGTTGAAGACGAGCGAGATCTACGATCCGGCCACGGATTCGTGGACCGCCGCGGCGTCGATGATATGGGAGCGCACCTCCCACACGGCGACGCTGCTGCCGAACGGCAAGGTCCTCGTGGTGGCCGGGATGGACGAAGGCGGCGACCCCCTCAACGCCGTGGAGCTCTACGATCCGGCCACGAACACGTGGGCCCCCGAGGGCGCGGTCGAGAATCGTTACAACCACACCGCGACGCTGCTCGGGAATGGCAAGGTGCTCGTCGCCGGCGGATACACCGATTACTTCGGGGAGGGCTTCCAGGCCCCGAACCGCAGCGCGGCGCTCTACGATCCGGCGAGTGGTGCCTGGTCGGCCGTGGCGCCGATGGGCGTCGTCCACGATCTGCACACGGCCACGCTGCTCGCCGATGGCCGGGTGCTCATCGCGGGCGGCGGCGCGACCGTGGAGGCGTACGATCCGGCGACCGGGACATGGTCGCTCGGCAAGTTCCTGCATACGAACCGGAGCGACCACACGGCGACGGCGCTCGCGGACGGGCGTGTGCTCGTGGCCGGCGGCGGGAGCACGAGCGTCGAGGTGCTCACGCTCGCCCCCCCGGGCGAGGCTTGCCTCTTCGCGGGCGAATGCGCGAGCGGCTTCTGCGTCGACGGCGTCTGCTGCAATGCCGCGTGTGACGCGGGCGCGTGCGACGCGTGCGCGGTGAGCGCGGGCGCGTCGGCGAATGGCACGTGCACGCCGCTGAGCGGCGCCGTGTGCGGGAGCGCCGACGGGTGCACGGCCAATGGCGTCTGCGAGGCGGGCGCGTGCGTCGGGGCGATGCCGGTCGGCTGCCAGTTCGGGTGGACGTCGGCCGGGAGCATGCCCGTGCCTCGGCAAGCAGGCACGTGGGCCGAGCTCGCGGACGGCCGCGTGCTCGTGGCCGGAGGATTCGACAACAACTGGAGCGATACGCTCTCCGCGCACCTCTACGATCCGGCGACGAACGCCTGGAGCGACGTCGCGCCGCTCTCGCAGGTGCGCCACAGCGCCGCGTCGATCCGGGTCTCGACCGGCGAGATCCTCGTCGTGGGCGGGGATGGGCCGTCGACGGCCGAGGTCTTCGATCCGGCGAGCCAGACGTGGACGCTCACCGGCTCCATGGTCGCGCACCACGATGTGAGCGCCGCGTTCGTGCGGCTTGCCGACGAGCGGATCCTCGTCGCGGGCGGCGGGACGGACGTCGCCGAGCTTTACGATCCGGCGACGAAAGCATGGGCCGCGACGGGCTCGCTCTCCGTTTCGCGCGGGGGGGCCTCGGCGGTGCTCTTGCAAAACGGGAAGGTGCTGGTGAGCGGCGGCGCGGGGGATCCGGCGACGGCGGAGCTCTACGATCCGGCCACGGGGACCTTTTCGCCGGCCGGGACGCTGACGTTCGCGCATGCCGGGCACCAGGCGACGCGGCTGCTCGACGGCCGCGTGCTCGTGGTGAGCGGCAATGGCGCCGATCGATATGACCCGGCCACGAATGCGTGGACGCCGACGCAGGCGTTGCTGATGCCGCCCGCCGAGTTCACGGCGACGCTGCTCGGCACGGGTCGGGTGCTGGTCACGGGCGCGCAGAACATCCCGCACGCGCAGGTCTACGATCCGGCGACGAACGACTGGACGGTGACCGGGCCTCTGGAGGTCGCGCGGCGACGTCACACGGCGACGTTGCTCGGAAATGGCCTGGTGCTCATCGCGGGCGGCACGGAATGGGGAGGCGGCAACCAGTGCGACCTCCGCAGCGCCGCGGTGTACAACCCCGCGACGAATGGCTGGTCGACGGTGGCGGCCATGGGCACGACCCGTCGTTACCCGTCCGCCGTGCAGCTCGATGGCAATCGTGTCCTGGTCTTCGGGGGGCTCCTCGGCAGTTGCTCGTCCGGCGATGGCGACCCCGAGGCCCACGGAAGCGCGGAGATTTACGAGGGCGGCGTCACCCCGGAGGGCAGCGGCGGAAGCGGAGGCGCGGGCGGCGTGGGTGGAATGGGCGGCGCGGGTGGCTCCGGCGGCGGCGCGGGTGGAATGGGCGGCGCGGGTGGTTCCGGCGGCGCAGGTGGTTCCGGCGGTATGGGTGGCGTGAGCGGCACCGGCGGCGCGGGCGGCGCCGGCGGCGACGAGGTGCCGGGAGGCGGCTGCCGCGCCGCAGCCGGATCCATGGAGAACAGCGGACGCGGACTCGCGGCTCTCGTGGCCCTGGGCGCCCTCTTCGGGCGCCGCCGCAAGCGCTGAAGCGCGAAGGAGGCCCCGCGATGTTCCGCTGCTGCGGGCCATCGCGGGGTCCCCGCGGGGGATTATCGGATGGTGAGCGCGAGCTTGTAATCGAACACGGCGATGGGATTGCCCGGCGTCGCCGAGAAGGGCGAGGCCTGCACGAGCAGGTAGTACGTGCCGCCCGCGAGGTTCTTCGCGAAGGCGTGCGGCGGCGTCGCGCCGAGGCCGTCGATCGCCGAGCAATACCCGCGACCGCCGTCGTCGTCCACGCCGAGCTCCAGGCCCGTCGCATCGAAGAGCGTCAGGTAGCTATCGATGGGATCGGCCCCGTTCGCGCACGACTCCGCGGCCGTGCCCTCGATGATCTCGGCCCGGAGCGACTTGCCCGCCGGGACCGTGA
The DNA here is from genome assembly GCF_029946465.1 of Polyangium sorediatum. Classification (NCBI taxonomy): domain Bacteria; kingdom Pseudomonadati; phylum Myxococcota; order Polyangiales; family Polyangiaceae; genus Polyangium; species Polyangium sorediatum. Next base: position 235,018 of record NZ_JARZHI010000003.1, on the reverse strand, counting down.
TCTCGAAGTAATCGTCATCGTCGAAGGCCATGTGCAAGCCCGTGATAACGGAGTCCGAGCCCGTCATCCCATTCGCGTCGGCTTGCTGGTTGTTCGCCTCGATCTCGGCGCCATTGTCCGCGAGCACCTTCGCCCGCAGCAGGTACGAGGCGATGGTCCCGTCGTTGTTCGCCTCCTCGACGCCAACGTAATACGCGCCCGCGGCGAGGTTCATCGTGAGCGCCGAGCAGGAGCCTTCGCCGCTCACGTTGTCCGTTTCGAGGAGCACCCCGGCCGCATCGTAGAGCTTCAGCGTCGACGTGAAGCCGCAGCCGATGCCCGTGTCGTTCAACGTTTCGAGCACGAGCGCCGCGTCCGCCGCGAGCTCGATGCGGAAGAGGTCGACGTCGCCCGCCGCCGCGATCGAGCCCACCACGTTGGCGCTGCCCGTGAGCAGCAGGCCGGCGTCCGCCTGGGCCGTCGAGTTGTTCGGTTCGATCTCGCCCAGCACCTCCAGCGCGCACATGCCGGAGCAGCCGTCGCCGTCCATCAGGTTGCCGTCGTCGCAGGCCTCCGTGCCGTCGAGCAGGCCGTCGCCGCAGGTCGGGACGCGATCGCAGGTCGCCTCGCAGCCGGCGCCGCCGTCGCACTCCTCGCTGCCCTCGACCACGCCGTTGCCGCAGGTGGACTCGATGGCCATTTCGAGCAGGTAGCCCGGGATGACCGTGTTGTTCTCGAAGTCCTCGACCTTGACGAAATACGTGCCCGGGGCGAGGCGCCGCGCGCCCGCGTGCGTCTTGCCCGAGATGCGCGAGCAGATGTTGATGCCGCCGTCGTCCGCGTTCGCGAGCTCGGTCGTGCCGTCGGGGCCGTAGAGCGTGATCACGGTGTCGAGCGGCTGCGCGCACGAGCCGGGGCCGTTCGCGTCGTACGTTTCGAGGCGGACGTCCGAGGTCGCGGTCAGCGTGAAGCTGTGGAAGTCGATGTCGCTGCCCGGGTTGATCGCGCCGCTGACGATCGCGTACGGCGTGAAGGGGCCGCTCGCGGTCGCCGAGGTGTTGTTCGGCTCCGTCTCCGGCGTCGACTCCTTCATGCACGTAGCGTCGCAGCCGTCGCCGACCGTCGTGTTGCCGTCGTCGCAGGTCTCGGGCGCGTCGATCTTGCCGTCGCCGCAGACCGCGATGCGCTCGCAGATCATCGAGCAGCCCGCGCCGCCGTCGCACTCCTCGGCGCCCTCGACCTTGCCGTTGCCGCACGTCGCGTCGAGCGTGACGAGCAGGCGGTAGCCGGGGATCTCGTTGTTGTTGAGGAAGTCCTCGACGGAGACGAAATACGTGCCCGCCGGCAGGTGCCGGGCCGCGCTGTCGCCGGGCTTTTTCGAATCGATCTTGCCGCACGCGCCGAGGCCGCCGAGGTCACGCTCGAGCAGGACCGTGGTGCCGTTGGTGTCGTAGAGGCGGAGCAGCGTGTCGACGCCGACGCACGAGCCGGGGCCGTTCACGTCGAACGACTCGACCGTCAGATCACTCGTCTGGTCGAGCTTGATCGCGTAGAAGTCGACGTCCGTCGCCGGGCTGATCGCGCCCTGGTAGAGCACGGGCGGGGCGAAGCCGCCCGACGCCTGCGCGCTCGTCTCGTTCGGCTCGGTCTCCATGAGGATCGACGTCTCGCAGGTCGCGCTGCAGGTGTCGCCGTCCATCGTGTTGCCGTCGTCGCAGGTCTCGGGCGCGTCGACGAAGCCGTCGCCGCAGACCGGGACGCGGTCGCACGTCGCCGCGCAGCCGGCGCCGCCGTCGCACTCCTCGGCGCCGCTCACGGTGCCGTCGCCGCAGAGCGCGTCGTACGTCACGGCGAGCTTGTAGCCCGGGATGGTCTTGTCGTTGCCGGTCTCCTCGACCTTCACGTAGTACGTGCCCGCCGGGAGGTGCCGCAGCGCCGCGTTCGCCGTGCCGTCGAGGCGCGAGCACGCGTTCGTGCCGTTGTCGTCGTCCGAGGCGAGCACCGTGGTGCCGTCGCTCGCGTAGAGTGTGACGAGCGTGTCGATGTTCAGGCAGCTCGTGGGGCCGCTCGCGTCGTAGGTCTCGATGTGCAGATCAACCGTGGCGGGCACGGTGATCCGGTACCAATCGGCATCACTGCCGGGGTTGATCGCGCCCGAGATCAGGACGCCCGGCGAGAACGGGCCGTTCGCCGTGGGAGCGCCGTTGTTCGGCTCGGTCTCCGTGAAGGTGTCGACCACGCACGTCGAGCTGCAGCCGTCGAGGTCCTTCGTGTTGCCGTCGTCGCACGCCTCGGTGCCGGCCACGATGCCGTCGCCGCAGGTCGTGTTGCACGCGCTCGGCTGACCCGTGCAGGTCCAGCCGTTCTCCAGGACGCACGCACTGCAACCGTCCATGTCGGTCGCGTTGGCGTCGTCGCACGCCTCGGCGCCAACGACGATGCCGTCGCCGCATTCGCTGACGCACACGCTGGGCGCGCCCGCGCACATCCAGCCCGCTTCCTGCGCGCACATGGCGTCGCAGCCGTCGCCGGCCGTGGTGTTCGCGTCGTCGCATGCCTCGGCGCCGGTCAGGTCGCCGTCGCCACAGACGTCCATCGAGCCGCCCATGCCGCCTTGGCCGCCCATGCCGCCTTGGCCGCCCATGCCGCCGCCGCCTTGGCCGCCCATGCCGCCTTGGCCGCCTTGACCGCCCATGCCGCCCATGCCGCCGCCGCCTTGGCCGCCTTCGCCGCCGACGCCGCCTTCGCCGCCGACGCCGCCTTCACCCCCCATGCCGCCAGGGCCGCCGCCTTGGCCACCTTGACCGCCGGACCCGCCTTGTCCTTGCGGAATCTGGCTCCGATCGACCGCCGCGATCAGCTCGCAGCCCATGGATCCGAACGATCCAAGGCCGAGCACGAGCGCCATTCCAAAATGCCTCGTTAGCCTCGTCATGCGCGATTCTTCGCTCCCAATGGTTAGCGATGTCTCGCCCGACGCCTGCGCCGAGACGCATACCCGAGGGCCTCTGCAAGCGAAGAGCCCGGATACCTCAATGAATCAACGGGCCGGCGTCAAGCCTTCGTTGTCCATCTTCCCATCACGGGAGCGTCGCGAGGAACGAGCGCACGGCGGCGTCGAAGGCTTGAGGCGCATCCATGTTCACGCAGTGGTTCGCGTCTGCGATCACGACGTCGCCGCGACACGAGGGATCCCGCCGGGCCCACGCGGGCCCTTGTTTCGCGATCGATCCGGCGCGGCTCAGCGCCCCGCGCACGAGCAAGAACGGCTTCGGGATGCGGGCGTCCGGCTCGTCACGTATGCAGCCGAGGACCGCCATCATCACCTCGAGCGTCTCGTGCTTTTCGAGGCGCCTCATCGCCTCCAAGCAGTACACACGCACGCTCTCCAAGGCCGAGATCGAGCGCGCGCTCTGCTTGATCAAGGCGTCGTAGGGATAGAGCCGGAGCATTGCGGGCGTGAGCCGCACGCCGAGGCGCTCCATCCAGGAGAGCTCCGCCGTGTTGCACGCGCAATCCACGAGCACGAGCGCGCGCACGCGATCGGGATGCCTGCGGACGAGCTCCTGCGCGAGGTTCCCTCCCATGCTTTGCCCCACGTGCACCGCCTCTGGCGCGCCGATCGCGTCGAGCAGCGCGACCAGGTCGTCGATCACCGTCTCGACCGTGAAACGTGTCCCCATCGGTCGCGAGAGCCCGTGCCCGCGCACGTCCCAGAGGAGCACACGATGGTGCTCGGCGAGCGCCGCGGCGTTGTCGCGCCACATCCGATGATCGAGCCCCGCGCCGTGGGTGAGCACGACGAGCGGGCGCCCCGCGTCGCCGACGAGCCAATAGTGAAGCGGACAGCCTTCTCGCTCGAGGACACGCGGCTCCGGATCCACCCACGTCATCCCGTGCAAGGTAGAAGCTTCGCGCGGCGGCGAGGAGGCGCTTTCACCGGCGGCAGGGAATCTCCAGCGTGAACGTGACCCCGTGGCCGGGGCGATTGTCGACGATCACCCGCCCGCCGTGCGCCTCCGCCACGCTCTTCACGATCGCGAGCCCGAGCCCCGTGCCGTCGCGATCCGCGTCCGTCGTGAAGAACCTGTCGAAGATACGCGGCAGGATCGCAGGCGGCACGCCGGGGCCACGATCCTCCACGGAGATACGGATCACGGCCTCGGGCGGCCCTCCCTCGACGCGGAGCCGCACTGGCTCGCCGGGCGGCGAGAATCGCACCGCATTGTCGAGCAGGTTCCCGAGCGCCGTCTCGACGTCCGTGGGCCGGCAGAGCACGTCGCGCACGCGCGCCGCGTATTCGACGAGGACCGGCTGATCCGGACCCGACGCGCGCTCTTTCGCGGCGAGCGCGAGCGCCGCGAGGTCACACGCGCGCATCGGCTCGGCCGAGGCCTCGATGCGCGAGAGCTGGAGCAGGCGCGAGACCAGCCGATCGAGCCGCTCGACGTCGAGCTCGATGTTCCGCAAGAAACGCACGCGCGCCTCCGGATCGTCGTGCGCGCCTTCCCCGAGCAGTTCGGCCGCGCCGCGGATCGAGGTGAGCGGCGATTTGAACTCGTGCGCCACGTCCGCGGCGAACTCCGAGATGTACCGCATGCGCGTGTCGAGCCGCTCTTTCATCGCCGCGAACGACTCGCCGAGCTCGCGGATCTCGCCGCCGCCGCCGATCGGGACGACCACGTCCCGCTCGCCCGCCGCGATGCGCTTGGCCGCGCGCGAGAGGCGGCCGAGCGGGCGCGAGATGCTCCACGCGAGCACGAGCGTCACGAGGCCCGTGCCGAGGAGCGCGACGAGGAGCACACGCCCGAGGCCCGCGCGGATGCGGTAGAGCTCGAAGAGGACGGGCTGCGTCGATCGCGCCACGTACACGACGCCCGCCACCACGCCGCCCACGCGGATCGGCTCTGCGAGGAAGAGGATGACGCCCGGGTCGCGGTCGCGGATGCGCGTGCGTGTGGCCTTTTTGCCCGCGAGCGCCGAGCGCACCTCGAAGCGCTCCGCGAGCGCCGGCCACGCCTCGCCGGGCGCCGCGCGCATGTCGAGCACCCTCCGCACGTCCCGCGGGCGCGGCAGCATCAAGGGCGGCGGCGGCTCCGGCCCCTCGGGCGGGCCCTCGGCGTGCGAGTCCGCCATCACCTCGCCGTCCTTGTCCACGAGCCGGATCCGCGTCCGCGTCCGTTGCGCCGCCGTCGCGAGGATCTTCTCGTGCTCCGGGTCCCCGAGCGCGCGGCCCGCGGCGAGGTCTTGCTCGACGAACGATCGCACGAGGACGGCCTGGTTCGACATGTCGCGCTCGAGCGCGTCGAGCAGCTCCCGCTCGTGGATCCGCGCGAATTCGAGCCCGATCGCGGGCACGAAGAGCGCGAGCAGGTTCACCGCGAGCAGCCGCACCCGGATGCGGCCGAGCAGGACGAGCAGCCTACGCACCGGCGACCTTGTACCCGACGCCGTGCACCGTCGCGATCGGGTCCTCGCCGCCGGCCGCGCGGAACTTCGCGCGGATCCTGCGGACATGGGTGTCGATCGTGCGCTCGGTGATGAGGTTGTCGTAGCGGTAGGCGCGCGTCATGAGCTGGCTCCGCGAGAGCACGATGCCGGGGCGTTCGAGCAGCGCGCCGAGCAGGCCGAGCTCCGTCGCCGTGAGCGTCACGGGGGCGCCGTCGAGCCGCGCCTCGTGGCGCTCGACGTCGACCTCGATCCGGCCGTGCGTCAGCACCTTGCGTGCTGCCTCGCCCGGCGCTTCGAGCCTGCGGAACAAGGCCTTTACGCGCGCCACGAGCTCGCGCACGGAGAAGGGCTTCGTGAGGTAGTCGTCGCCGCCGAGGTCGAGCCCGAGCACGCGATCGATCTCGTCGCTGCGCGCGGACAGGAAGAGGATCGGCACGCGGCTCTCGGAGCGGATGTGGCGGCACGCGGAGAGGCCGTCGACCTCGGGGAGCATCACGTCGAGGATCACGAGGTCCACAGAGCCCTTCGCGACGGCCTCGATCGCCTCGCGGCCGTCGGTCACCACGGAGACCTCGTAGCCCTCCTTGTGCAGCGCGTACTGCAAAACCTCCCGGATGCGCGCCTCGTCGTCGACGACCAGGATGTGCTTGCTCACGTCTCGATCGGCTCCTCGGCCCGGAGGCTCTCTTCAGCTTCGAGGGCAGCGCCGAGGCCCTCGACCCGCGCCTGCACCTCCGAGACGATACCACCGATGTCCGCCGCGGAGGATCCGCTGAAGCGCGCCACTGTGACCTGCGTGCGCAGCGCCTCGGCGAGCGCACAGAGCTCCTCCAGGGCGCGCGTGTCCCGGTCGCGCAGCGAAGACAGACGGCGGACGTTGTCGAGGTCGAGCCGCGCCGTCGCGAGCGCGCGGCTCGATCCCGAGGCGCGCTCGAGCTCGCGCACGCGCGCCTCGGCCCGCGCCAGATCAAAGGCGTCTTTCCGGAGGAGCGCTTCGAGCTCTGCGTGCCGCTGCACGCGCCGCTCGACCTCCGCCTCGATCCGCGCCGCGGCCTCGGCCGGCAGCACGCTCGCGAGCGGCGTCCCCCGCGACGCCGCGACGGCCTCCCCGAGCGCCGTCTTCACCCGGGCGAGCGCGCTGCCTGCGGCGCCCTTCGGCGTGTCCACCGCGCGCTTCGCGGTCAGCGCGATCGGCGCCCAGAGCGGCCAGAGCGGCACGGCGAGCGCCGCCGACACCGCCGCGCGCGAGCCTCCTGCGGGGGACGATCGGTAGATCGCGACCGCGCAGCAAATCCCCGCGACGAGGTAGAGCACCGACAGGTCCCGCAGGCTCATTGCCCTCCCTCCTCCTCGTTGTCCTCCTCCAGCACCTCGCGCGACCGCGTGCGTTGGTTGCGCTCCCACGCATCGGACGCGGGCGCAGGCGGCGCGTCGATCCGATACGGCCGGTCGCTGTAGATCGCGGCCGACGTCAGGCTCGTCAGCACGGCTTCGGCAAAACTGCCCTCGCGCTCCCGCAGGAACGGGATGTTCGTCGCGCGCGGCCGCACCAGGTACGGACGCAGGATCCATGCGGTTTGTCCGCCGACCGCGAAGAACACGCCGATGAACGCGATCGCCGTCGTGATGCGCCCTTTCCCATCGCCGAGGCCGCGCACGAGCAAGGACAGCGCCGCGAACCCGGCCACGGCGTACGCGCACGACGCCACGATCGCCGCCGTGTGGTAGCCCATGCCGAGGTCGAGCATGAGCCAGAGCGCGGGCGCGAACGCGAGCAGCACGAGCGACGAGCGCCCCGCCGACGCGAGCGCGAGCGCCACGATCGAGCGCATTGGCCAGGGCCGGCCGAGCACCGCGGCGAGCGCGTGGAACGCCGGCACCGAGAGCGCGAGCGTCGCGAGCACGGCGAGCGGCACCTTCGCGGCGCCGTAGAAGATCTGCGCGCCGCCGCGGAAGCTCCCGAGCACGCCGCCGAACGCAGCGGCGCCGAGCGCGATGGAGGCGAGCGAGGTCGCGGCGATGGCGCGCACCTCCGGGTCGTCGTCGCGGCAAGCGCGGGCGATGTCTCCGGGCGCGCGGAGCAAGCGGGCGAGGACGGTGGCGCTCACGGGGCACCTCCGAAGATCGGCAGCGTGCTCCACCAGACCCGCGCCGACAGCGCCGTCGCGAAGATCGCGAAGCCGGCGAGCGCGAACCCGCTCATCGTCCGCACGCCCGCGGAGGCGCGCCCGAGCGGCGTCCCGATCGCCCCGAGGAACGCGCGCAGACCGAAGGCCCCGGCGAGGATCAGGCCGAGCCCCGCGGAGAACGCAGCGCCGATGCGCGAGCTCGACGTCGTCACGAAGAGCGCCATCGCGGGCGCGAGACCGCCGAGCACGAGGCCCGTCGTCGCCGCCCCGCGCGCCGCGGCCTTCACCGCGGCCGGCGGATCGATCGGCGCATCGAAGAGCGTGAGCACGATGAAGAGCGCGGGCACGCCGAGCCCTGCGACGGCGAGCGGCGCGAGCGGCACGGCGGCCGCGTGCTTCAGGATCGAAAGACCGCCGTCCCGCGTCCCGATCGAGAGCCCATAGAGCGCCGACAGCGCGAGCGCCGTGGCAAACCTCTGCGCGTCGTCGCGCAGCGCGCCCGGGGCGCCTTCCGGCCCGCCGCCGAGCAGCGACTTCGCGAACGACGGCGCGCCCTCGTCTGCGGGCATGGGCGGCGCGACGCGCGTCTCTTCGGGCGGATCCGGGGGCGTGACTTCCTGGGGTTCGGGCGGGGCGTCGCCCGCGAGGGCATCGACGTACGAGGCGTGGGCTTGCATCTTTCCTCCGGTGCTCGCGGCCGTGGCCGCGCCAGACCTCGCTTTCGTATCCCGCCGGTTTGGCGCTCCTCTGCCTTCCTCGCGGAAGACTCGTGGAATGAATGCGGCGAAATTGTGGCAAGGTGGATCAACGAGGATCCACCCCTGCTCCGCCGTTCCGTTGTATCGGCTTCGGCTTCGCTGCTAGAAGGGGAGCCATGCACGTTCTCGTCATCGGCGGGACGCGGTTCGTCGGGCCGCTCCTCGTGCACCGGCTGCTCGCGGGGGGGCACCAGGTGACCTTGTTCAATCGCGGGACCCTGCCGGATCCGTTCGGCGCGCGGATCGAGCGGCTCCAGGGCGATCGGACGACGGCGGATCTGTCGCGGCTCATGCAAAACCGCCACTTCGACGCGGCGGTCGACTTCGCGGCCTACCGCTGGGAGGACACGCGCAGCGCGGTGGAGGCGCTCGGCGGCCGCGTGGGGCACTACGTCTTCATCAGCACGGGCCAGGTCTACCTCGTGCGCGAGGGCGCCCCGCGGCCTTCACGCGAGATCGATTATGACGGCCCCGTGATACCTCGCCCCACGGACGAGGACGAGCTCGCGAACTGGGAGTACGGCACGGGCAAACGCGACTGCGAGGACGCGCTCGTGGAAGCCTTCGAGAAATCGCGATTCCCTTCCACGCGGGTCCGTATCCCCATCGTGAACGGCGAGCGCGACCATTATCGCCGGCTCGACCGTTACCTCCTCCGCCTCGTCGACGGCGGCCCGGTCATCGTCCCGGATGGCGGGACGCTCCCGGTTCGTCACGTTTATGCGGGCGAGGTCGCCCGGTTCCTCGTGGAAATCCTCGGCCGCGAGCCGACGTTCGGCAAAGCGTACAACGTCTGCCAAAAGGAGACGCCCTCCCTCCTGGAGCTGCTCGCGATGCTGCAAGGAATGCTCGGATCCCGGGCCAAGCTCGCGCCCGTCGCGTCCGCGGACGTCCTCGCCGCGGGCCTCGACCTCCGCGCCGTCTCGCCGTTCAGCAGCAAATGGATGTCGATGCTGGATCCCTCGAAGGCCGAGGCCGAGCTCGGCTTCCGCCACGAGCCGCTCGCCACGTCCCTCGGCAAGATCGTCGCGAGCTTCCTCGCGTACGGGTATGCGACGCCGCCGGACGGATATGAGCACCGGCCGAGGGAGATCGAGCTCGCCGAGCGCTGGCTCAAGGAGCGGGCGACGGTGCGGCCTCCGCCCACGATGCGCTTCGAGTAGCCCGCCTCCGCGCGGAAACGCAGCATCTGCGCCGCCACGCAAGGCGCGCGCCTCCCCAGCCCGTTCGCTCCGCCCTCCCGCCGAAATACAGGCATTCGTGGAGATGGCATGGCCCTTGCCGAGGGTTTGGCGCAAAAGCCACCTGCACCGGGAGAGCGATGATGCAACGTACGATGAAGGCCGCGGTCGTTCGGGCGCTTGGACAGCCGCTTGCCATCGAGGAGGTCCCCGTCCCCGCGCCGAGCGCCGGCGAGGTCCTCGTTCGAATCGTGGCGAGCGGGGTTTGCCATACCGACCTCCACGCAGCGAACGGCGATTGGCCGGTCAAACCCGCGCTCCCGTTCATCCCCGGCCACGAGGGCGTCGGGTACGTCGCCGCGCTCGGCGCCGGCGTCACTACGCTCAAAGAGGGCGACCGCGTCGGCGTCCCCTGGCTCCACAACGCCTGCGGCGCTTGCGATTCTTGCATCACCGGCTGGGAGACTTTGTGCCCGTCGCAGAAAAACACGGGCTATTCGGTCAACGGCGGCCACGCCGAATACGCCGTCGCGTCTGCGGCGTACGTGGGACGGATTCCGGACGCGCTCAGCTTCGTCGAGGCGGCGCCGATCCTCTGCGCCGGCGTGACCAGCTACAAGGGCCTCAAGGAGACGGAGGCGCGCCCGGGGCAATGGGTCGTCATCTCGGGCATCGGCGGCCTCGGGCACCTCGCGATTCCTTATGCGAGAGCGATGGGCCTACGCGTCGTGGCCGTGGACGTGGGCGCGGACAAACTCGAGCTCGCCCGCGAGCTCGGCGCCGAGCTGGTCGTCGACGCCCTCCACGCCGACCCGGCGGCCGAGGTGCAGCGGCACATCGGCGGCGCGCACGGGGCGCTCGTCACGGCGGTCTCGCCGGGCGCCTTCCGCCAGGCCCTCGGGACCCTTCGTTCCGGCGGGTCGTGTGTGCTCGTCGGCCTGCCGCCCGGCGATTTCCCGACGCCGATCTTCGACGTCGTGCTCAAGCGCCTGACGCTTCGTGGATCGATCGTGGGCACCCGCATGGACCTGAAGGAAGCGCTGGAGATTGCCGCGCACAACGGGATCAAACCCACCACCGAGGTCCAGCCGCTCGAGGCGATCAACCGTGTTTTCGCGCGGATGAATGAAGGAGCGATCCACGGGCGTGTGGTGCTCGCCCTTCGTGAGGATGAAAAGAAGTTGGTCAGCGCTGCGCCGTGAGGGTGGTGCGACAGAAGACCGCACGTTCGCCGGACTGCGACGGCGGGCAAACGCGTGTCTTCTGCGGCCCGCCTGCGGGGATCGTGGCCTTCGCCGCCCCGCGCTCGCGCCGCTGGGCCGGCGTCTCCGGCTCGATACGATCGCCGCGGTCGACCTTCGCGTCCTGCGTTCCTCCCGTGCCGTTGCCCATTCCGTTGAACCAGTTCGAGGGGACCGTGCTCGGATCGAGCGCCGGGTAGAACATGGCCGCCGGCACGTCATTCGCGTCGGGGTGGTCCACTTTGTACGCCTCGGCGGGTTCGCCGGGAGGAACCGCGTGCTCCGTGTCGTTCCGCACCGGCCCCATCGTGCCCTCGTCGTAACGCCCGTTCACTTCGCGCTCGCCGCCTCGCTCGTCCGCGACCGCCTCTCCCGGCACGGCGGTCACGAGCAGCAGCGTCTGCGCGCGCGGGAGGTGCTCCTCGCTCGACGGCGCGTCGTACGAATTCTGCGGCCCGAGCAGCGCGGCCCCGCCGAGAAGCAGCACGTGCGCGGCCAGAGAAAAGCCGTGGCAGAGCGCGGGGACGACAGACTTCACAGAGGGGAGGGCGGGGCTCATGTCCATGTGTCGTGGTCCTGGGGCAGCGGCTCCTCACGGACAGCGCCGCGCGCTCCAAGTTCCCGGCATTCTTGCGGCCCCCCCACGATCCAGGCATCCTGCCGATCCTGTTCATGCGCGTGTCCACCTTCGCCCTCGCCCTCGCCGTGCCCGCCCTGCTCCTCGCCTGCGGCGCTCGCAGCGATCCCACGGAATTCGATCTCGGGAGCGGGGGCGACGGCGGCGTGGGCGGCGCGGGCGGCGGTCCTCCCGTCTGCACCGTCGAGCTCTGCAACGGCGTCGACGACGATTGCGACGGCGTGATCGACGAGGAGAGCCAGAACGCGGGCGCCGATTGCATCACGGACCTGCCGGGCATTTGCAAGGACGGCACCGTGGTCTGCACCGGAGGCGCCCTCGCGTGCGCACCAGACCTGGACCCGAAGCCGGAGATCTGCGGAAACGGCATCGACGAGGATTGCAACGGCATCATCGACGACGCCTGCGCCAAGGGCAACGGCTGCAGCGACGATACACGCGAGGTGTTCGTCGACGAGCAGCAATTTCCGCACTTCGCCGCTTGTTCGGGCGGATGGAGCGTCCCAGGCCTGGGTTCCCTCCCGCAATGCAATCACCTCGCCGGCGACACGAGCCCGAATCCGAGCGGTGACGGCTGCAGCGCGGCCGATCTCTGCTCGCCAGGCTTCCACATCTGCAAGGGCTCGGACGACGTCGCCTCGCGCTCGCCTGGGGGCTGCTCCGGCGTGGGCTTCCCGCCGAACGTCTTTTTCGCCACGCGGCAGGGCTCGACTGGCTGCGGCATCTGCACGCTCGGCACCCTGGAGGATCCCGACATCTGCAATGGCTGTAGCTGTGGCGGGGACTGCGCGACCACCGAGCTCACGGCGAACGACCTCTTCGGCTGCGGTACGCTCGGCGAGTTCCACGACAACTGCGGCGTCCTGAACGTCACCTCGAACAACGGTTGCGGCGCGCTGTTCTGGCCGTGGCAATGCGGGGATGGGGATCTCTGCGCCGAGGCGCACAACGTCACGAAGCCCGGCCCCGAGGGCGGCGGCGTGCTCTGCTGCGCGGATTGAGCAGGGCGGTGGGCCTTGACGTCCGCGCGCCGTCCGCGTTTCATGATCCCATGCCGTCGGGTGGGCCGAGGCTCTGCGTGCTCCACATCTCGGACCTGCATTTCTGCGCGACCGAGGCGCGCGGCCACTACTGGAACACCGAGGCCACCGAGCTCGCCGTCGCGCCCCACAACCGCCGCGGGCTGCTCGGCAGCCTGCTCTACGACCTCCGCAACGAGGGCCTCACGCCCGATCTCGTCGTCGTCTCCGGCGATCTGCTCGACCGCGGCAACGAGACCGGCGTCGAGCCCGTCGTCGTGTTCCTGAAGGCCCTCGCCGAGGGCCTCGGCCTGTCGGTCTCGCGGCTCGTGATCGCCCCGGGAAACCACGACGTCCTGCGCGGAGGTGAGCCCGCGGGCCGGTACGTCCTGTACGACCGCATCCGCGCCGCGCTCTACGGCGACACGCGCCCGGCCTTCGCGGACGGCACGCCGCCGCACAAGCGCGTCGAGCACCACGTCTTCGAGGACCTCGACGTCGAGGTCGTCGCGTTCAACTCCTGCGAGGAGCTCGAAGCGAGCGCGCAGAAGGAGCACGGGTCGGTGGGCGTTGGCCAGCGCGACCACGCGGACGGGCTCCTCCGGCGCACGCGGACCAAGGGCCACTTCCGGATCGCGGTCGTCCACCACCACCTGGAGAGCCCGGCGGGCGTCGGGCGCACCGATTACAGCGTGATGACCGACGCGGGCGGCATGCGGCGCTGGCTCGCGCGCGAGCGATTCCAGCTCGCGCTCCACGGCCACCAGCATGTCGATTGGCACGACGTACGCGAGCTCGACGGCTGGTTCCTCGCCATCGCCGCGGCAGCGAGCGCGGGCGTCGCCGAGTATGGCCGCAAGGAATGGGCGCTTCCCATTGCCTACCAGATCCTCGTCGTCGAGGGCCCGACGCGCGGGCGCCGCATTCGCCGCGAATACGATCCGCAAACCATGGAATGGGCCGACGCGGGCCGTGGCGAGGACACCCAGGCCCTCCGGTTCGGCCCTGCGGACGCGGCCGTCTCCTCGGGCCCCGCGCGGGCAGGGCAAGAAGCCAAGGCCCCTCCCCCGGAGGAAGCGGCCCCGCCGAGCCTCACGCGCAAGGGCCGCATCGCCGTCAAGATCCAGCACCTCGAGCGCGCGATCGACTCGCACCGCAGCACGCTCCGTGTGCAGCTCGTGAGCCTCGGCGCCGCCGTCTTCCTCGCCGTCGCGCTCGCGGCCTACCTCTTCCGCATGTTGCCGCCGGTCCTCTCGGTCTCGGGCGGCTTCGCGCTCCTCTTCGCGGGCTCGATTGGGCTGCCGATGCGCCTTGCGTCGTATCGCGATGCGATCGACAGGCTTCATTTTTTGAAAGACGGCTATCAGCGTTGCGCGTCGCACCGCGACGACGAGCTCGTGCGGGTGCTCGACGAGCGATTCCAACGGCTCATTTGAAGGGCGAGCCATGAGCATGGACGAAAAAGACAAGTTGGAAGCGGAGCTCTCGGCGCTCGAACATCGCGCGCGCTCGCGGCGCCAGCGGAGCATGCTCGTGACGCTCGTCCCGGTCCTTCTGACGGCGCTCATCGTCGTGTACTTCGCGATCGACATCGCCCAGAAGAACGTGGAGCTTTACGACACGCGCAAGGCCAGGGAAGAGCTCGACCAGAGGCTCAGCGAGGGGCAGGCCAAGCTCGACGAGGTCGAGAAATCTCGAAAGAAGCTCGAAGAGGAGACCCGCCGTCTCGAGGATCGCAAAAATGACCTCGAAGCATACCTGCGCAACCAGCGGGGGGAATTGCACCCCTCCGCCACCGCTGGGGCAACAGCGGGGGCGCCACGCACCACCGATACCCCCGAGAGCGTCGTGCTGGCCGAGGAGGGCAAGGTCCCCGAGGGATTGCGTCCGACGCCGCGCGTGAGGGTGGCGCAGCGCCCCGGCGTGCGCGGCAGTTTCGTGTTCGACGTCCTCCTCTCGCTCGACGTGCCCGAGGTGCAGAAGGAGATGATCAAGCGCGTCGTGTACGATCTGAACCCGGTCTTTTACATCGCGAAGAGCGAGCTCGTCGGCGGCAACGCGCCGTCGTTCGAGGCTGCGGTCACGGTCAACGCCTGCAAATCGACCGTCGTCGTGAAGATCGAGCTTCGCGACGGCTCCCGCATGGAGCTCGATCTCGATTGGTGCCGGGCCGAGGGATGGCCGCAGAAAAGAGCGGAAAAACAGGTCGTCGAGAAGCAGAGCCCGAAGGAAGTCGAACGGTTGCTCGGCACGGCCTCGCCGCCGCAGCACGCGACCCCGCCGGCCCAGCGCATCGTCAATGATCCGTACGTCGACGATCCGTACCGGTAGGACCTGTCCGGGTCCTCTCCACTTGCTCCACGATTTCGATTTTAGCCGTTCTTCCCGCCAGACGATCGACGCGTCCACGACGAAATCGTCCTGCTGAGCGTGAATCGTCCGCGTCGCGCCGCGTCGAAAAGTCGCTGCCGACGTCATGGCTGCGTGGAGGATTCGAAATGAAGAAGTACGCGACGATCCTGGCATTCTGCGCCCCTCTGCTCGGACCGGCGATGGAGGCACGAGCGGACGTCGGGATCGATGCTTCGTTTCAGGCGCAGATGCAGATGAGGACGCCCGCGCAAATGAGGACGCCGGTGCAATGGCAGCCGCCCGTCCAGGTGCAACCGCCCGTCCAGACGGCTCCCCCGGCGGTGCGGCCTTATGGTCCGCGATCGGTCCCGCGCCCGCAATATGGGCCCGTCCCCACGCCGAGGCGCTACGGGTACGCGTCCCCCGGCTACACCGAGCTCCGCATCGCGCCGGCCTTCGGCGGGATGGCCTGGATCTACGACGGCGACACCCTCGTCGGCTCGATCGAGGGGCGCCCGGGCGTCCTGTTCGTCCCCGAGGGGCGCGCGTACGGCGTCGTCATGACCCGCGGCGATCGTAGGGTTTGGCAGGGCCATGTCCAGGCCACGCCCGGCGTCGTGGCCCTCTCTCTCGACCGCTACGGCGCCCCGCTCGTCGAGCGAATCCCGCCCCCGCCCTCGCACGGTGGCTATCCGCCGCCCGCCTTTGAGCTCGAACCGCCCCTCTCGGCCATCCCGTTCCGCACCACGATGGCCGACCTGGAGGCCTTGCGGGACGACCGCAGCCGCCTCGCGTTCCTTGGCGAGGCCTTCGGGGCTCGCGCCGTCACCGTCGGGCAAGCGCACGATCTGATCGCTCGCTTTGCATTCGAAGAGTCGCGCCTCCGCGCGCTCGAGCTCCTCGCCCCGAACCTCGTCGGCCGCGGCGACGCCTCGCGCCTCCTCGACGACTTCGTCTCCTACGAGGGCCGCGCCCGCGCCGCCGCCATTTTGCGCCTGCCGTGACTACCCGCAATGCCCGCTCGATGTCCCGTCCGGCGGCACGCACGAGAGCCCGAGGGTCGCGCAATCGATCGTGACCTTCGATCCCGCCACGCAAGCCGCGATCGACGAGCCATTGCAGACGTCGATCCCGGGATCGAGCGGCGAGCATGCTTCTCCGGACCGCGCGCAACGCGCGCCCCCGTCCTCCTCGACGCAATTCGCGCCCATCGCCGCGCAATCGAACTCCGAGGCGAGCGAGCCGTCGCAAACGCGCACCCGCGCTTCGTTGGGCGCGCAGGACGTCGTGCCCGGCTCGTCGCACGGAAACACCCCGTCTTCGGTCGCGCATTGCGCGTCCGCGCCCTCGGCGCCCTCGGGGCAGGTGAGCCCCACCGTATCGCAATCCTTCGCGACCTTCAGGTTCGACGCCGGATCACACCGCACGTACACCCCCGACGTGCAGCGCGGCGGCGCCGCCGTATCGGGCAAGCACCCGCTGAGCGCGCATCGCCCCTCGCTCCCGAGACCGAGCCGGCATTCGCTCCCGGCGCCCCAATGCGGCGATACACAACGCTCGGCGTACCGGCTCGTGCAATCGACGAGCATCCCCTCGGACGCGCACGCGTCGCCCGCCACGCCCGCGCAACGCGCGTCGTCCTCGGCGAGCGGCTCGACGAAGGCGCATGCGAGCGCCTCCGTGCACCCTTCGGCCTCGCTCACGCAGCCGAGCAGGCTCGCCTGTGCCGAGAGCCCGAACCGGTTCGGCGGCAAGGGACCTGCGAGCCACCCGAGGCACGTCGAGTACCGCGTCGCGCTCGCCGGCACGCCGATCGACCGCGCGAGGGCCTCGGAGAGCCTCGGACAGCGGAAGACGAGGCTGCACGCCCGCGCGCCTTCCTCGATCGAGAGGTACCCGGGCAGCGCGTTCGCCTGCGGGGGCACCGTGAGCCCATCGAACACGGTGCATCCGAGGAGCCCGAGGAAGAGCCACGCCAAAAGTTTTCCACGCATCACCGACGATTGTCGCCGATCTCCCCCGCCCGATACGGATTCGCGTGCAAATCCCACCGCGGCGCCGGTGCTTTCGGGCGCGCCGATCCCGACGCACCGCCCGAAGACGGCCTCGCCTCGGCCGTCGCCGCCGCTGGAACGGGCCCGCGCTCGCCCGGCGCCTCTTCGCCCGGCGCATTCATCCCGACCATCCCCGCGGCATCCCGCGCCGACGCCACGCGCGCCTCCACGCCCGCGTTCGCGCGTGCAGGGCCCGGCCCCGCCCGTTGCATGGCGAAGAGCGCGAGGAAACCACCTCCCGCGAGCGCCGCCGCCGAGGCCAGCATCAAGATCGACCGCGACGACGATCGCCGGCGCGGCTTGTTCTCCGTGGCCTCGACCCTTGGTTGGTCCAGAAAAACGCGCACGGCTTCCCGCCGCCGCTCGAGCTCCGCTGCCCCGAGCCGCGCGAGGATCGCAGAGACCTCGCGCGCCGGCGCCGGCGGGAGCGCGCGTTCGAGCGCCTCCGCGAATGCCGCCGCCGAGGCAAAGCGCTCCTCGGGATCACGGCAGAGCGCCGCCTCGAGCACCTCGTCAATCGCAGGCGAGAGGCCCAGCGCCTCCTCCGAGAGCCGTGGGATCTCGTCTGCGAGCACGCCGATCAGCACGTCGGCCTCGTCGTGCCCGTCGAAGAGCCGCTCGCCCGTGATCGCCTCGTGCAGCACCACGCCTGCGGCGAACACGTCCGCGCGCCGATCGAGCTCGCGACGCCGGAGCTGCTCCGGCGCCATGTACGCGATCGTCCCCTTCATGATCCCGCTGCCCGTCTGCGTGATCCGCCGCGCTGCTTTGGCCACGCCGAAATCGATGAGCCGCGCGCGCCCGTCCGTGCCGACGAGCACGTTCCGCGGGCTCACATCGCGGTGCACGATCTCGAGCGGCTCGCCGCGCAGGTCCTTCGCTTCGTGCGCTGCGTCGAGCCCGGCGAGCACGTCGAGCAGGATCCGGCTCGCCACCGCGGGGGGCAGCCGCTCGCCCGCGCGCCGGGCCGCGTCGACCAGCGCGCCGAGCGAGAGCGACTCGACGTACGGCATCACCAGGCAAAGCTCGCCGGACGCGTTCACCACGTCCTCCACCGGCACCACGTTCGGATGCCGCATCGACGCCGCGACGCGCGCCTCGTCGGCCAGCATGTCCCGGAGGTTCGGCTCCTTCAGCAGGTGCGGATGCACGCGCTTCATCACGACGAGCCGTTCGAAGCCGACCTCGCCCGTCTTGCGCGCCAGGTACGTCGTCGCCATGCCCCCGGAGGCGAGCTCGCCGATCACCTCGTACGGACCGATCCGCTCGATCGATCGCGCCATTCAAAAGCTCCCCGTGGCCTCGACGAACGCCGGGCTTCCGAGCACGGGCGGCGCGAGCCCGATCTTCACGTTCCGCCCGCTGCGATCCACGAGCCAGATCGATCCGAGCGCGCCCGTGACCGCGCCGAGACCGAGCGACACCCCGATCAGCACGTTCGTGCGAAACTGTTTGTCCCGACCATCGTAGAGTTTGTCCCAGGTCGGCGCCGCGTCGAAGTCCGAGAGCGCGGCCAGCGTGTCGACCCCCGACCACACGACGAGCCCTGCGCTCACGACCGTCGCCGCCCCGCTCGCGACGAGCGCCGGCACGAGCCAAGGTTTTTCGGCGCGCGGCGCGGGCGCGGGCGTAGGTGTGGCCGGCGGGCGCGTGGCTTTCGCGGCCGGCCGCGTCGGTTCTTGAGGGGATTCGTTCGGCGTCGAAGCAACACCCTCCACGATGAGCGCCACGCTGCGCACGCTCCCTGCTTCGAGCGCCTCCGTCCGCTGCACCGCGATCCCACGCACGCGCCCTTTGATCACGTGCGTTCCAGGGTGCACGTAGACGCTCGTCCCATCGAGCCGCTGATCATCGACCTGCACGTCCTCGGCCTCGGGCGCGAACACCTCGATCCGCCCGAGCTTCGCCGCGAGTTCTGCGAGCGCCTTGCCGGCTTCGTCGCGATCCGGCGCGCCTTGCGGCGCCTCGCGCAGATACCGCGCGTAGCCGTTCGCCGCGCGCGCGATCTCGCCGGCCTTGTCCCATGCTCGCGCCAGGTTCCAGAGCGGCGCCGGGTGCGGGGCTCTTCGGTACGCCTCCTCGAAGCGTTCGGCTGCTCTTGAAAAATCACCGGCTCGATACGCGCGTTCGCCCTCCTCGAATGCGCGCGTCGCGGCGGCGCGATCCTCGGCCGTGACCGCGTGCTCCTCGGCCTGCGCTGCTGCGATCCCGCCTTCCGCCGGCGTCGCAAGGAGCGCGAGCGTGGACACGACGAGGCCGGCTCTTTTTCGAGAAACGGAGCGGGCGAGGAGGTGCATTCCGCGATAAGATACCACGCCTTCCGAGCGCGCCGAGGCTCCCTCCGGCGCGGGGAGCAGGGGTATGACACATCTTGTCCTTCCCTCTCGAGCGACTCGTGCGTCCATCGTTGGGCTCCTCCTTGCGGCGACCGCCTGCGGCCCTGCTGCCGAGAGCGAGGACGAGAGCGTCGACGTCGAGCAGGCCCTCGACGCGTTCGACGTCTCGCAGAACGAAGCGGCGCTCGTCATCGCTTCGATCGCGCGCCTCGATCCGAAGAACACGAATCCCGACCTCGCCGCCGTGAAAGCGGCGGCGACGGCGGGCCTCGTTTTCCGCCCCATGGATTGCGTCACGTCGACGCGAAAAGACAACACGGTGAAGTACCTGCTCTCCGGTTGCATCGGCCCGTTCAAGACGGGGAAACTCGACGGGAAGCTCGACGTCGTCTTTTCGGTCGGCGCGAGTGGCCTGCACGCGCTCGCGTCCGCGCGGGATCTGCGTGCCTCGCGGGCGATCCTCGACATCGACTCCGAGGGGTTTTTCTCGCTGGACCCGGACGGCCAGACGCGTCGCCTCGTGGTCGAGGCGAGCGGGGCGGGGCAGGGACCACGGGGGCATCGCGTCGAGCGCGCAGGCGACTACACGGTCACCTGGAATGCCACGGAGAAATGCGCCACGTTCGAAGGTGATTTCGAGACCCGCGTGGGCGCGCGGGTGTTCCGCACCGCCGTGAGCGATTTCGCGCGTTGCGCGGGAGAATGCCCCGCGGCCGGCGGCGAGATCGTGCACGAGACGAAGGATCTCGGCATCAGCATCCGTATCACGTTCGACGGCAGCGCCGTGGCTTCCTGGTCGAGCTCGCGTGGCAAAAGCGGGACGATTCCGCTATTCTGTGGCGCTGAAGCATGAACGAACGAGCGCCGCGGCGCGGAGGAAAACATCGATGAGCGAGGCGGCAGAGGAGGACGACGTTTCGCTCGTCGAGCGGGTCCTCGCGGGGGATCGGAGCGCGGCGGACGCGCTTGTGAAGGAGCACCAGGCCGGGATTTTGCGCCTCGTGCGCCGGTATGTCCGGCGCCCCGAGGACGCGGAGGACGTCACGCAGCGGGCTTTTCTCAATGCGTTCGAAAAACTCGCCGATTTTCGACGCGAATCGAGCTTCCGCACCTGGCTGTATCGGATCGCGGTCCACGTCGCGCTGAACCACGTCCGTGGATCCTCGCGGGAAGGCCCGCTCGCCGACATGGATGATCTGCCTGCGTTCACGAACTCCCTCGAGACGAGCCGGCTCGTCGCGGCCGAGGTATGGGGCCGCGTCGCGCAGCGCCTCGAAGAGCTTCCCCCGAAGCAGCGCCTCGCCGTCGAGTTACGCCTCTTCCACGAGCTCAGCTTCCGCGAGATCGCGGTCCTCGCCGATTGCAGCGAGGACAGCGCCAAGGTGAACTTTCACCACGGCATCAAGCGTCTGCGGGGGTTGATCCCGGATCCGAACGCTTGAGCGCGCGGGCGTTTCGCCGCCTCCTCCACCCGAAGATCCCCGCGCCGATGGCTCCGATCGCCGCCGAAAAGGCGAAGGCCCGCGGGGCCGACACGAATGACCCGCCCGGGTCTGTCCGGACCGACGGTTCGTCCTTTCGTATCGATGCAGGCGCTGCATATACCGCGCACATCCCCGCCACGTCGTCCGGATCGAGCGCGCGCCTCGCCGCGTGCCCCGGCTTGAGCCCTGCGCGCATCACGACCGTCGTTTGCCCGCTGTGCGCGAGCCCCGCCGCGTGCCCGAGCTCGTGGAGCAGCACCGTCTCCAGATCGAGCGCATCCGCCGGCACGCGCTCCACATCGCTCCACCGTCGCGTCGCGTCGAGCTCGATCTCCACGCGCCGGATCTCGCCCGTCCATTTGTCGCTCTCGACATCCGTATGCGCCGCGATCGCCGCGCCGTGACGCCACCCCGAAATCACGACCCGCACCTCGATCGACGCGTCTTCCCCCGCATTCGCTTCGACAAACGAACCCCCGAGCGACCCGCAAACCACGCCCGACCAGGTCGCCATCGCCCGGCGCAACGCGCCGCGGCCCCCGTCGGAAACACCCGGCATGGGTGTGGCAAGACGCACCCGTGCCGGAAGCGAAGGAAAATGCAGGCGCGCGCCGTACTCGGATCGTCCGGTTTCGTAAGCCTCGGCTTTCGGCGTGAACGAAAGGCCCACGAGCACCCCGAGGGATGCCCGGACGAACACGAGGACGGCGCGCGCCCGGTTCATGCTTTCACGGGGCGATCGGATCGGCCGCGTCCGCCTCGGCCGCGTCGATGTCCATCGAGCCCGACTCCTCGAGCAATGCATCGAGCTCCGGATCCGCGTCCAGCCCGTCCGCGCTCACGTCGGCCTGATCCGGCGGCGCTTCCTCGGCGAAGCCGGCGCACATCTCGACCGTCCCCTCGTCCGGGTTCATCGCGTCGTTGTTCGGGTTGTCGTCCTTGTACGCCGTGCGCAGGCCATCCTTGTCCCAGCATTCGTGCGCCGTGCCGAGGAGCTTCGGGTTCGGCCCGAGCGAGGCCACGGCCGCCGCGGCGCGCCCGCCTTCGCCGGCCTTCCACAGGATCCGCAGGCCGATGGCCTCCTGGCCCGGCAGATCCGGGATCGCATCGCCCACGCCGACGGCCCGGAACCGACCGCCCACGCCCACGAGCCGCACGAGGTCGGCGCCGTAGTTGACCTTCTGCATTTGCGGGTCGTCCCGACGAACCACATTTATGTACGCGATACGCCGGCCGCGCTTGTCGCCCTTGTGGTTCGCGAACCAGAAATGGACCGACCCGTCCGCGCCCGGGGCATTGTAGAGATCACTCACGTTCGTCAGGTTCACGTGGAACCGCCCGCCGCCCGTCTTCGGGCCCTTCTTCACGAAAATGCCCGTGAGCAGCGCCTTCTTCGCGCCGTCCGCGGCCTTGCCCTGCACCAGGTACCGCAGCCGATCCTGCGTCGTGCGCACCACGGAGAACGTGATCTCCACGCTCTGGATCGTCTTCACCCATTGCGCGTAGGCACGGCCGTCCGCCGTCGCGCCCTTGCGCGTGGGCTCGCCCTGGGCCGCCTCCTTGATGAAGCTCAGCACGGCCGCGACGTCGCCGCGCGCCTTGTCGCCCTGCTTCTGGCCCTCAGCGAGCAGCGTCGCCGGATCCCCGATCATCTCCGCCGCCGCGGCCGCGTCCTGGTCCTGCTGGATCAGATCGCCGAGGTCGACGATCTCGTCCTGGGCGATCGGATCGACCGACGCGTCGGGGTCGGGTTCAGCGCTGCCGCCGCCGCAGCCGGCGAGCGCCAGGGCCGAAGAAAGGACGAGGCTCGAGAGCGTGTAACGAAGCCATTTCATGCCGAGATCTCTCCCTTCGATCCTCCACGCGTGGCGGAGGATCGTCATTCGAACGACGCGTTTTCACACCTCGTTCGCGCTTCTAGACACCCCGGCGGGCGAAAGGGAAAATCAGCGCTTCGCGTGGACCTTCACGGCGAAGAGCCCCGGGCCGTCGCCCTCGCGGTAGCCCTCGAAGCTCACCTCGTACTGGAAGTAGCGGGCCCTCGGCACGACGAGCTGCATGTCCGTGGGCGGGCCCAGCGTGCCCGTCGGATCGACGAACCAACCGTCGCTCCCGTCCGCGCCCACGAACGGCGGATCGCCGTCCTCGCACGCCGGGTCGTTGCAAGCGCGCACGCGCAGCGCGAGCCGCGCCCCGCCGCGCCGGTAGATCGACATCACCTCGTCCGGCCCGAGCGCGCGTTTCCAGATGGCGACCTCGTCGTAGGCCCCCTCGGCTTGGAAATCACCTTTGGACAGCGCGCCGACGCTGAAGTCGTCGCCGGTCAGGAAGATGGGGGTGTTGAACGTGGTCCCGAGCGTCGCCTCGGCGATCCCGTCGACGTAAAGCACGACCTGGGCCTGCGCGTGCCCCTTCTTGACGGCCGCGAGGTGATGCCATTGGCCGTCGTTGATCTGGCTCGCGCCGCAGAACGGGACACCGTCGTTCGGGTCATCGAAGTTCGACATGAAGGTGCCTGCGGCGCGGCCCTCGGGCGAGCCCTCGCCGCAAGGTCCGAAGTCGGCCGGCGCGCAGCCGAGCCAGAGGTGCGGGCCGCTGAACCCGGTGTCGACGCCGAGGAAGACCTTGTTCCCCGAGCAATTCGACTCCGTCTTGGCCCAGAGCGCCCAGGTGAAGTCCCCCTGGTTGAAATCGTAATCCCCCGAGATCGTATCGAGCGCGAGGTACGTATTGAGTTTGTCCGCGAGGCCCTGCCCGATCGGACCCTCCTCGAACGAGAGCGTCGTGCCCACGGGCGCGGTCACGACGGCGTTGCCCTTCTGGCCGGACGTATCCATCGCCGCGGCCCCCGGGGTCAGGGCGCCTGCGCCGTCGAGGTGGAGCAGGAGGACGTTCGCGGACATGTCCATCGACCCCTCCGCGTACCCCACCTCCTTGCCACGGGAATCCGGTAATGCTTTCAGGTACGGCCCGGCCGGGGTCCAGGTGAACGTGGTCCAGTCGACGGGCTCGCCCGCGTCGAAGACCCGCGAGCGGAACGCTCCGTCGAGCGAGCTCGCCTTCAGGCGCAATCGCGCGGCCGCCCACTCCGTGTCCGAGAACGACCCGAACTCGAATTCGCCGTCGAACCCGTCGTCCACGAATTCGAGCGTCCCATCCGGCAGCTCGACGGGTCCACTCCCGCTCCCGCTCCCGCCCCCCGACGAGAGCGCGTCGAGATCGACGAGGGCCGAGCAGCCCAGCGTGAAGGAGAGGGGGACGAGCGCTGCGAAAAGGTGCGTCTTCATCAGAAGGTTCCTCGAAGGCCCACGAATCCGCCGCCGATCGTCGGGGCAAACTCCAGGCGGGGCATCGCGCTCTTCTGTTCGTCGGTCGGCTTGGGCTTCGACACGAAATACACGACCGCCGCCGCCCCCAGGAGGGCGAGCGACGCCCCGGCCGTGATGTCCGCCGCCAAGAGCTTCGTACGCACGGGATCCACCGCCGCGTCCGTGCAGCGCGGCGCGCACGATGCTTCGAGGTCCGATTTCGCCGAGAGTGCGAGGAGCCCGATCACCCCGGCCGCGCCGAGCCCGAGGAGGCCCACGCCGCCGATCACGATCGGCGCGATCGGCACGCCGCTGCCCTTCTCGTCCTCGGGTGAAGGCTCCGGGGCCTTCGGCTCCTTCTTGAACGAAGCCTCGATCCGCACGAGTTTGTCCCCCTCGTGCACGATCACCTTGCGGGTCACGGGCTCCGCGCCGTCCCGCTCGAAGCGCAGCACGTGCTCGCCGGGATCCATCGGCATGGCCTTCCCATCGAGCCGATCGCGCACGAGTTTGTCCCCCTCGAACACGCGCACGTCCGCCGTCTCGTCGCCCTTGTCGTCACGCGCGACGAGCACCACGGTCGGCAGGCTCTTCTCGATCTCGGCGAGCCACTCGGCGCAGTCGCCGCGCACCACGCGCGGGCAGGTGTTGTCCGAGCAGACGAGCGCCGCCTCGCGCGCCTGCGCGAGCTTGCCTTCCTTGCGCAGCGACTGCGTTTGCTCGTACGACGCCACGCACTCTTTTTTCGTCGTGGCAGAGGCGGGGGCCGCGAGCGGGATCGTCGCTGCGGCGAAGAAAACAAGGGCTCGGGTCTTCACAAACACTCCGGCTTGATGCGGCGGATCCCCTTCGCGTCGATGGTGTACGGCGGGCTGCAGCCCTCCGCGCGGGGCGCCGTCTTTCCGCTCGTCGTCGTCGCTGTCGCCGCGCCCGTCGGCGCGCTCTTCGCCGTCGATCGCGGCGTCGCCGCCGTCGTCGCGACGGGCGCGCTCGTGCTCGTCGTCGTCGTCTCCGGGGGCGCGGGCGTGACCGTGGGCTCGGGCGGCTTTGCAGACGCGCTCGCCGTCGTCGCGGCGCTCGTGGGCGCGACCGGCTGGATCCCCGTCGCATGCTCCGCGCGCCCTCGATCGAGCCAGAGCACGGTGGCGCCTCCGAGCGCGACGACGAGCACGGCGGCCGCGAGGATCACGACGGATCGAGGAAGCGCCACGGATTGCGGCGCATGGGGCACCGCGATCCCCGAGACCTGCGAGGAGCGCATCGCCGACGGCATGCTCGCCGCGTCCACGCTCCCGTCGTGCGACGCCGGCAACGGCACGTCCGCGTCCGACAGCGACGCGTTCTCGATGGCTTGCACCTCGCGCGCGCGCCGCGTGATCCCCTCGGGCGCCACCTGCGCGAGCCACTCGCCGACCTCCCATGCGGGGGCCGGCGGCACCGCGGCTTCGAGCGCCATCGCCATCTCCCGCGCGGTCTGGAAGCGCTCGGCCGGATCCCGCGACAGCCCTCGCATCACGACGGCTTCGAGCGCGGGCGGCACCTCGACGCCGATCTGCTTCAGCGGCGGGATCTCGTTCATCGTCACCTGCGCGATGATCGCGAGCTCGCTGTCGCCGTTGAACAACCTGCGCACGGCGAGCATCTCCCAGAGCACGATGGCTGCGGCGAACACGTCGACGCGCCGGTCCACGCGGCTGCCGTGCTTGATCTGCTCCGGCGCCATGTACGCGTATTTCCCTTTGAGCTCGCCCTCGCGCGTCACCTGAGCGCGGCCCATCGCCTTCGCCACGCCGAAGTCGAGCACGCGCGCCGTCCCCTCGGCGCTGAGGATCACGTTCTGCGGCGACACGTCGCGGTGCACGATCCCGAGCGGATCACCGCGCTCGTCGACGGCCTCGTGCGCGGCGTGAAGCCCGTGCAGCACGCTCGTCATCACGCCCGACACGATCTTCAGCGCCGGCCGTTGCGACCCGTCGCGCTCCATGTTCCGGAGCACGCGCGCGAGGCTCTCGCCGTGCACGTAGTCCATCACGAGCAAGAGCTCGCCGCCCTCGGCGATCATGTCGAGGATCGGCACCACGTTCGGGTGCTTGATCCGCGCGGCGAGGCGCGCCTCGTCGAGGAACATCGTGCAGAACTCGGGGTTCTTCGCGAACTGCGGGTGCAGCCGCTTGATCGCGACCGTCCGCGCGAACCCCGACGGCCCGAGCAGGCGCCCGAAATGGACCGTGGCCATGCCTCCCGACGCGATCTCGCCGTAGAGGGCGTACCGACCGACCTTGCGCGCGCCCGCGTGCCCTCCTGTCATGAGGCCGTCGCCACTCTAACAGACCGCGCCCTTTTGCGGCCACATCTCTTACCCACCCTTCTTCTGCCGCGCCTTCCAGGCCCAGAACGCCTTCGAGCTTCCGCTGCGCTTCCCCTTCGCCTTCCCGCTCCCGCGCGCCTTCTTCTTCGGCGCCTCGTCGAGCGTGACGAACCGCGTGGGTGCGCCGCCTCCGTGGGTTTGTCCTTCCTCGGTCAACGACACCCGCTGGAACTCGATCCACTCCCCGCCCTTTTGGAACGAGTCCGAGCGCACCTCGCAGAGCCCTGCGCGCACGAGCCCGTTCACGAGGTGCTCGAACGAGCGCCGATCGAGCGACTCGCCAAACGTCTCGCGATGCAGCCGCCCCATCGGCTGCCCGTCTTCGTCGGCGAGCGCGTCGAGGATCTTCTGGATCGCCGCCGTCTCGGCGCGGCTTGGCTCGCGGAACTTCCTCCCGACGCACCCGTCCGGCGCGCACACGTCGCACACCCCGCAGGGCCTTCCGTCGTCCTCCTGGTCGCCGAAATGCCGGACCAGGTGCAGCATCCGGCACCCGTGCCCTTCGGCGTACCGGGCCATCTTGGCCAGGTCTTCCTGCTTGTGCTTCCGCTGCGCCACGTACTCGCCGAGGAAATCTTCGCTCCCCCGCCGGATCCCCCCGTCTGCGTCGAGGATCGCGCCCCCGCTGATCCAGAGCTTTTCGAGCACCTTTTCGAATTTCTCCGGATCGGACTCCACCCGCGGGGCCAAGGCCTCCTTTGTCTGCGGCCGCGTCCCGAGCGCCGCGAACAGCGCCGAGAGCAGCGCCGGCTCCGGGTAATCGCGCTCGAAGAAAAACTCGTGCGTCCGTCGATCCGTGAACGAATGCATCAAGATGGCCCGTGACGGCAACCCATCCCGCCCGGCGCGCCCGATCTCCTGGTAATACGCCTCCACGCTCCCGGGCAGCGCCAGATGGACCACGGTCCGCACGTTCGATTTGTCCACCCCCATTCCGAACGCGATCGTCGCGACCACCACCTCGAGCTCCCCGCCCAGAAACGCCGACTGGATCCGGTCCCGTGTCCCCGTCTCCATCCCTGCGTGATACGCCGCTGCCCCCAGCTCCGAGAGCTCCCGCGCCGTCTCCTCCGCGTGCTTCCGCGTCGGCGCATACACGATCGCCGGCCGCCGCTCCTTCGGCGCCAAAAGCTTCTTCACCGCGTCCGCCCTCGCCGAAGGCGAAAGCTCCACCACCTCGATCCCGATGTTGGTCCGCCGAAATCCATGAATGAACCGCGCCGCCTCGGACAGCCCGAGCTCCCGCGCGATATCGTCTTGCACCATCGGCGTCGCCGTCGCCGTCAGCGCCACCACCGGCGCCGGCCGGAGCGAAGGCAACCGCTGCCCCAGCATCCGATACTCCGGCCGAAAATCATGCCCCCAATGGGAAATGCAATGCGCCTCATCCACGGCGACCAGCGTCGGCTTCCGCCGGGCCAGCATCTCGGGAAACCCCGGCACCCGCAACCGCTCCGGCGCCACGAACAAAAAATCCAACCGCCCCGCCAAATACTCTGCACAAGCGGCCCGCGAGCTCTGCCGATCCCGCCCCGAATGAATCCGCTCCGCGGCAAACCCTTGCGCCCGCAGCTTCCCCACCTGATCTTCCATCAAAGCAATGAGGGGACTCACCACAAGCGTCGTCCCCCGTCGTGCAATCCCTGGCAACTGATAACAAAGCGACTTCCCGGCCCCCGTGGGCATCACCAAAAGCACATCCTGCCCCTCGGTCACGGCCCGACAAACCGCCTCCTGATAAGGCCGAAACCCAGGAAACCCAAAACGCTCCCTTAAAATCTCCCCCAGCGTCGCGTCCGCCCGAACCTCCCGCCGCTCCCCCAGCGGCAGCTCCGCCTGCCCATTCAACCTCCGCGCTTGTCCCATACCCTTCACCACCCCCGCCGAAGCAAACGCCGTCACCTTGCTCGGCACCACCCCCGGATCGACCTTCCCCTTCTTCCCCACCCCCTCCTTCTCCTTGCGCGCACTCTTCGCGCGAGCCGCCGTTGGTTCGAGGCCCGCGGGTGCCGGGGCTTTGGAGGGCCGGGGTGGTGGGTCCTGTTGTTTGAGGGCCCGCTTTGCGGGCCCGAGTTCGGGGGAACCGCCCCGGCCCTCCAAAGCCCCGGCACCTGCGGGCCGATCGTCCCCATCCTGCACCGCGCCCACCACATACTTCACATACGCTTCAATCCCCCGCATGAACGCCTTCAAATCTCCCTCCCCACGCGACAACCTCGCCAAACGCGCCTCCCATTCCCCGGTCATCGCGGCGCTCTTCACATGCGGATGAACCGACCCTACCAGCAGAATCCCCTTGTCCGTCGCCGCCAAACTCTTCCCCATCCGGACCACGTATTCCCGCTTGATCAGCGTCTCGATGATCGCCGCGCGTGTCGCCGGCGTCCCGAGCCCCGTGTCC
This sequence comes from Polyangium sorediatum, assembly GCF_029946465.1. Taxonomy (NCBI): domain Bacteria; kingdom Pseudomonadati; phylum Myxococcota; order Polyangiales; family Polyangiaceae; genus Polyangium; species Polyangium sorediatum. The sequence continues at coordinate 206,320 of NZ_JARZHI010000003.1, read as the reverse complement.
TTCATCGCGTCCGACAGCTCTTTCTCCTCCACCGTCTTTCCGGCCGTCTCCATCCCCGTCAAGAGCGTCGCTTCCGTGTACCGGTTCGGCGGCTTCGTCGTCTTTTTCTCCGCTTTGGCCCCCAGCACCCGCGCGGTTTTTCCTTCCGAAAGCCCTCGCGGCAGCTTTTGCGCCTCTGCTTCCTCCTCGGCCCCCTCCGCATCGCCCTTCTTTCTTTTTTTCGGCCCCTCTTTCGTACCGGCCCCCCCGAGGTCCAGCACCTTCCAGCCCACTTGCTCGACCACCGTCCCCGCCGATCGAAATCGATCCACCGCTTCCGGCGACGTCACTTCCGTGATCACCGTCGTCGTTCGCTCGATCAGATCCTCGTGCCACGCCGCGAGCAGCCTCCGGCAGACCAGGTCGTAAAGCTTTTGCTCCTCCGCCGACAATGATCCGCGCGCGGCCGTCGTCGTCGGCACGATCGCGTGGTGGTCGGTCACCTTCGTGTCATCCACGAACCGCCGCCCGAGCGGCCTTTGCCCCGTCCCCGGCGCCAGAAGCCCCTGGTAGTTCCCCTCGATCGTCTTCACCACCGACGGCAGCGTCTGCGCCACGTCCGTCGACAGATGCCGGCTGTCCGTGCGGGGATAACTGATCAGCTTGTGCCGCTCGTAAAGCGATTGCGCAAGGTCGAGCGTTCGTTGCGCGCTCCACCCGAACAGCCGGTTCGCGTGCCGCTGCAGCTCCGTCAGATCGTACAGCAATGGCGGCGGGATCCGGCGCGTCTCCGCCGACACCTTCGTGATCACCGCGCGCCCCGCGCTCACCCGTCGCGTGATCCGCTCCGCCTCCTCCCCGTCCGGCGGCAGTCGCCTCGGTTTTTCCGGGCCGCCTGGTTTTTCCGGGACATCCAGCAGGATCCCCTCGTACCGCCCGTCCGGCCCGTCCGGCGCTCCTTCCGGCGCGAACGTCGCCCGCACCTCCAGGTAGTCTTCCGGCACGAACGCGCGGATCGCTTGTTCTCGCTCGACCACCATCGAGAGCGTCGGCGTCTGCACCCGCCCGACCGACAGATCGTGCCCGAGCGACAGCGAGTAGGCCCGTGACAGGTTCATCCCGACGAGCCAGTCGGCTCGGCTCCGCCCGCGCGCCGCGTCCGCCAGCGCGTCGTAGTCCCGCGCGTCCCGGAGCTTCCGGAAGCCCGTCCGGATCGCGTCCGCCGTCAGCGAGGAGATCCAGAGCCTCCGCACTGGCTTGTTGCTGCCTGCGGCGTCGTAGATGTAGCGGAAGATCAGCTCGCCTTCTCGCCCGGCGTCCGTCGCGCAGACCACCCACTCCACGTCCGCGCGGAGCAGGATCTTCTTCACCACGTCGAACTGCTTGCGCGTCTCCTCCAGCACCGTCAGCGGCCAGGTCGGCGGCAGCATCGGTAGCGTTCGCAGGTCCCAGCGCTTCCAGGCCGGGTCCATCTGGTGCGGCTGCGCCAGCGCCACGAGGTGACCGATCGCCCAGGTCACCACGTAACCGGCGCCTTCGAGCGCACCTTCGCTCGCCTTGTTCGCGCCGAGCACGTGGGCGATGTCCCGGGCCACGGACGGCTTTTCGGCGACGACGGCGATGGTCATGGGCAGCGGCCCCCGGCTCGGGGGCGGCGCATCATGACAAAGGGGGCGGGGATGGGCAATCCATGCCGCGCTGGGCTTCGCGCTTCAGGGCGCGACCGCTTCGCAACCTGGCGCCGGCGGTTCGGCCGGGAACGACGCGTTCGTCTCCGCGCATACCTGCGTGGGGTTCGTGGGGGGCGGCGGCAGCGTCTCGTCGCAGGGCGCGTTCGCTCGGTGGCTCGGGTGCCGCGCCAGCGTATCGCAGGCGAACCTCGTCGTGCGCCGGGCGTACGCGAGCGCCCCCTCGATCGTGCGTAGCGTGCTCTCGCCATACGCGAGCTGCTTTTGATCTCGGGGCGGCGAACGCTCGAGCTCGCTACAGGCACGGAACGCTTCGTCCTCCATGGCGAATGCCGTCTGCGCCATCCGGTCCACGATGCGGATCCAGTCCGCGTGCTCCTTCGGCGTCGCGCGGAGCAGCCGCTCCAGGAGCTGAAGCTCCTTGGCGAGCGGCAGCCCCCGGCAACCTCGCCGCGACATCGCCCCGAAACGCTGTGCCCCGCGTGACAGCGTGTTCGTACTTCCTGTTCCTGGCGGATCCGGACATACAGCTCTTGCTTTCGCACGCAGCCCTTCGATCTGCGAGGGCGTGGTTTTTGCGTTTTCCTGGTCGAGGGAGGTGATCCAATCCGTGGCGGTGCCGAGGGACGGGCCTTCCGGCGGCGTCGTCGTGGCGCGTGCCTGTGCGCAACCGACGAGCAGGCATGCGAGGACACATGCGATCCAGCGGGTCCCCGTGGAATTCGTGTGCACCATGTCCGTGTACGTACACCTCCTGGGGCGTGTCCTTGGGCAGACGTCAGCTATCGGCCGTCGTCTTGGACGATGGACCGCCGTCGTGGACGGGTATATCGTGTGTTCCTGATAGGCACGTTTGGGGGCGCGTCACGGCTCGTTCGCGACGCAGCCATCCAGCGCAGGAAGGGGCTTCGATGAGCAGCATTGGCATCGTGGGAGCCGGCATCGCGGGGTTGCAGCTCGGATTGTACCTCCGGAGCCGCGGCATCTCCTGCTCCCTTTATACGGACCGATCGAGCGACGAGATCCGATCCTCGCGCCTGCCGAGCACCGCGGCGCTGCTCGGATCGACGCGCGCGCGGGATCGCGAGCTCGGCACCAACCATTGGGACGACGCGACGTTCGGATGTTTTCACGTCGACGTGCGGGTCAAAGGATTGCCCGAGCTCTCCTCGCAGGGCCGGATCGATCCCCCGGCGCTTTTCATCGACATGCGCCTCTACCTCCCCCGGCTGCTCGAAGATTTCGAGGCGCGCGGCGGCCGCGTGATCCGCTCCGGCGTCCTTCCGGCGTCGAACCTCGCGCGCCTCGGCGACGCGCACGACCTCGTCGTCGTGGCGACCGGCCGCGGCGATCTCGGCACCGTGTTCCCGCGCGACTACCATCGTTCTCCCTGGCTCGAACCGCAGCGCCGCCTCTTCGCGGGCCTCTTTCGGGGCATCGATTTTCCGCAGGAGCTTGGCCTGCTCTTTCAGATCGTCCCGGGGCACGGCGAGATCTTCGAGAGCCAGCTCCTCACGGCGGAGGGGCCCGTCAGTTGCCTCCTCTTCGAGGCCATCCCCGGCGGCGCGCTCGACGCCCTCACGCGTGTCCCCTGCGACGACGATCCGCACGTGGTCGAGAGCCTCGTGCTCGATTTGCTGGAAGCGAACGCGCCGAACGTCCATGCCCGCGTCGATCGCCAGACGTTTCACCTGACGCGCCCGCGCGATTGCATGCAGGCCGCGATCGTCCCGACGGCGCGGCGCGCGTATGTCGAGCTCGGCGAAGGCCGTTACGCCGTCGCGGTCGGGGATGCCTTCGCCACGCACGATCCCGTGCTCTGGCAGGGCGCGAACGCGGCCTCGCGCAGCGCATGGGCGCTCGGCGAGTCGATCGTCCAGGCGCTCGCCGCGGGTCGTCCGCTCGATCGCAGGTTCTGCGAGGGCGTGGACGAGCGGCTCTGGTCCCTCGTCGGCCCCTCGATGGAGTGGACGAACGCCTTCCTCTCGCCGCCGCCGCCGCACACGATGGCGATCTTCTCGGCGGCGTCGCGGGATCAGCGCATCGCGGACGCGTTCGCCTCGAACCTGGACAACCCTGCCTTGCAATGGCGGATCTTCCGCGGCCCCGAGGGCGTTGATGCGTTCCTCGAAGGGTTCCGACGCGCGAAGACCTCGCGGAGCGCGGGCGCGGTCTCGGTGGCACCGGCCTCTGCGTAGCCCCCCTTCCGCCTGCGTGTGGTAGGGTGCGCGCCTGATGCGGCGCCGCCTCGAACGAGTCCTCCTGCTCCTCGGGCTGCTCGCCCTTCCGCTCGTGCTCCTGCGCCTGCCGGCCGTACGTAACGCGCTCGTCTCGCTCGTCGGGTACATGCGCGAGGCGGGCGCGGCCGGCGCCCTCCTGTTCCTCGGCGTCGAGGTCCTCGCCCTCGCGATCACCACGCCCCTTTGGGTCATGTCGGGCCTCGCGGGGTACGCGTATGGCTTCAGCAAGGGGATGATGATCGCGTGGCCGGGCGTCACCCTCGGCGTTTGCCTTTGCTTCCTCTTCGGCCGCGCCTCGATCGGCAAGCTCCTCTCGATGCGCGCGGGCGAGGCCCATTTCTGGCGCGCCGTCGAGCGCGCCGTCCGCGCCGACGGGTTCAAGATTACCTTCCTCCTGCGCGTCACCTTCGCCTTTCCACAGAACATCGGGACGTACATGCTCTCGGCCACGCCGCTCTCGCTCCGTGCATTCGCGGCGGGCTCGTTCCTCGGCCTCTTGCCGGCCACGCTTTTTCACGTTTACGTCGGCGCGAGCGTGGAGAGCGCGGCCGCGTTGCTCTCGGGGGAGGCCAAGGCGCCCGGGTCGCTCGGCTGGATCACGCTCGTCCTCGGATTCGTCGTGACGCTCGGCGCGCTCGTCGTCACCTCGCGGATCGCGCGCCGCTCCCTGGACAAGGCGCTCGCTGCGCCCTCGCAAGCGGCGGAGCCCTGATGGCGGCCCGGAAAAACACCTTCGACGACAAACTCGCTCGTATTCGCGAGCTCGCCCGCGCCGAGCCGCCGTCGGCCGCCACGCCCGATCTCGCGCGATTCCTTTCCGATCCGAACCCTTTTCTCGTGGGCGAGGCGGCGAAGGTCGCAGCCGATCTCGGGCTCCGCGCGCTCGCGCCCGACCTCGTCGCGGCTTTTGATCGGCTCCTCGGCATGCCTGCGATGTCCGATCGCGGCTGCCACGCGAAACAGAAGGTCCTGGAGGCGCTGATCACGCTCGAAGCTGATGTGTGGGACACGTATCGCAAGGGCCTCCGGTACGTGCAGATCGAGGTCACCGTGGGCCCGCCCGTCGATACGGCGGGGCTCGTCCGCGGCCTCTCGGCGCATGCGCTCGTCCGGACGAACTTTCCGCGCGCCGCGCTCGAAGTGACCCCGCTCCTCTTCGATGAAACGCCCGAGGCCCGCGTCGCCGCGGCCGAAGCGCTCCGGGACACGTGTGAGGTCGTCTGCGCGGCCGTGCTTCATACACGCGTCCTCGTGGGCGATCCCGAGCCCGACGTGCTCGGCGCGTGTTATCGAGGAATGCTCGCGCTCGAACCACGCCAGTATTTGCCTGTCGTCGCGGCCGCGCTCGAAGCCGGGGTCGAGACCGCGGCGCTCGCGCTCGGCGAGTCGCGCTTGCCGGAAGCGCTTTTGGTGCTCAAGGAGGCCCTCGCGCACGCGAACGCCGAGATGGAGAAGACCGTGCTCCTCGGCGTGGCCTTGCTCCGCACCGGCGACGCCTTGACGTATTTGCTGGAGCTCCTCGCAGAGGCCCCGGAGAGCCGCGCGATCCACGTGATCCAGGCGCTCTCGCTCCACCGGCACGACACCCGGCTCACGTCGCGGGTGGGCGAGATCGTCTCCGCCCGCAAATCACGAAAGCTCGCGCGTGTTTTCGCGGAGCGGTTTGGCCCAAACGAAGGCGGATGAGATCGTCACAGTGATCCGCACGCTGGATCACGCGGCCGCGTATCCCTCTTCGCTCCATGACGCCGCGGTGCAAACCATGGGTTGCATCGTGACGTTTTCGCGACGTAAAAGTGCCGAAATCGTGGACAGCCGAGCGTGCGTGGCTTTATTCTTAACCTCGCCCATGACGTCCGTCGCTTGCCGCAGCCATCGCCGTTCGTTCCGGGGGGGCAACGTGTTCTGGGAGGAGTGGGCTCCGCATGCCGGGCATGCCCACGAGCGTCAAAGGCCCGCCGTTCTGGTGCACGGCCTCGCAGATACCTCCCGGACCTGGAACAAGATCGCCCCGGCGCTCGCGCGGGATCGGCGGCTTTATGCCCTCGATCTGCCGGGCCACGGGCAGTCGAGCCGGTACGACGCGTCGTATGACGTCTCCTGGTACGCGAGCCTCGTCGTCGAATGGATTCGTTCGCTGGGACTGTCAGATTTCGATCTGATTGGCCATTCCCTTGGCGGCGGCATCGCGATGCACGTGCTGCTCGAACAGCCGGGGCGCGTGCATCGGCTGGCGCTCGTCGCCGCCGGGGGGCTCGGCCTCGAGGTCGCCGCGCCGCTGCGCCTCGCCTCGTCGACGGGCCTGCTCGACCTCGCGGCGCCCGTGCTCATGGGCCTCGGCACGAACGCGGGCGTGCGCGTGCTCGGCGGCAATTTCGATGAAGCGGAGCGCAGGCACCTCGTGGAGATGAATGGCCGCCCGGGCTCGGCGCGCGCGCTCTTCCGGACGCTGCGCAATGCCGTCGATTTGCGGGGGCAACGCGAGCACCTGCTCGATCACGCCCACCGGCTGCGCGAGCTGCCGCCGCTCGCGGTGTACTGGGGGGATCGGGATCCGGTGATTCCTGTCAAGCACGCGGAGACCGTGCACCATTACGTCGACGGCGCCATCGTCCGGCGTTTCCCGAACGTCGGCCATTACCCGCACCGCGAGGCCGTGCCGGAGATCCTGTCCGAGCTCTTCCGTTTCCTCGACGAACCCCAGCGCGCGCCGCGGCTGCGCCCGGGCGCTCGTCCTCCGCGCGCGCCCGAGGACGCGCGCCCCTCGCTCTGGCGCAGGCTCGCGGGGACGCGGCTCGCCGAGGTCGAGTGACGCCGCTCCCTCACGCATTCGTGGCGATCGCGTCGTATCCCTTCTCGGAAAACTGAATCAGGCAGAGCCCGTGCCCGAACGGATCGGCGAGCAGCACGATCCGGCCCCAGGCGTGCGCGCCTACGTCGCCTTCGCGAACCGCCCCGGCGGCCTCGGCCCGCACGAGCGCGCCGTCGAGGTCCTCCACCACGAAATCGAGGTGGACCGGCGTCCAGTGGCGGGCATACGACCGCGGCGAGGTCGACCCGGGAAAGGGAGGGCGGTCCGCCTGCTTCACGAGCAGATAGATCGCGGCGTTCGCGCCCACGACTCCACGCCGGCGCCGCCGAAGCGGCGGCCGATGCGGAGATCGAAGGCGCCCGTGTAAAAGTGGATCGCGCGGTCGAGATCATCGACGTCGATGTTGACGAGCAAGGTGGCCATGGGTTTGTCGACGCTCATGGAAGCACGGTTCGCTGCTGGCTGGAAAGCCACGAGAGCCCCGCGTTGTAGATCACGTCGTGTCCGCCCTGAAAAACCACCACCGTCGCGCGTTCGCTCGTGCGTTCGAAGACCACCTTCGCCTTCGCGGCCTCGTAGAGCGGGCGCGCCTCCGGGGCGCCGAGGGTCTCCGGGATGCTGCGCGTCTTGGTGATTCGCCCGATGTCCTCCACCGGCACCTGATCCGCGGGCGCCGCGAGGTCATTAAACGCGCGCAGCGCGTGATCCGGGGGGACGAGCTGGTCCCAGAGCCCCACGCCGAGATAGACGTTCACCCGTCCGCGCGCCGCTTGGAGGTGCGAGCGCGGGCTCCGCCGGCGGCATTCGTCCGCGGCGGCCGTGCCCGGCCGGGGCGCGCCGCCGCAGGCCGCGGCGACCTCGTGCGCGTAATGGCGCTCGGGCAGGTTCGAGCGCAGCCAGCCGTACCAGTCCACGAGGTCGTAAATGGGCACCCAGGACACGACGCCGGCCCATATCCCCGGGTGCCGCCCCGCCAGCACGAGCGACGTCATCGCGCTGCCGGAATACCCGACGAGATAGATCCGTGTCGGATCCACGCGTGCGCGTTGCTTTGCGTAGTCGATCGCGTCGAGCACGTCCCTCTGCGCGAGCTCGGAGGCCGTCGACGCGGGGGACCGGTAGGGCCCGCGGTGATCGGGGTGGATGAGCACCCAGCCGTTTCGCTCGGCAAAGATCCCGTACGGAATGCCGATGTTCTGCAAATAATTCTCGCTCCAGCTATGGAGCGCCACGAGCAGCGGGCGCGGCTCGGGTCGGCCCGGATCGTAAAGCAGCGCGCGCTGCTTGCTCCCGTCGAGGGACGAATTTATCTCGACCTCCTCGATCCGCGGGATGCGTGCTTGCCACACCGAGAAATCCTGCGCGCCGAACGGGAACGGGCCGCCGGCCGCGCGTGGGAACTCCGGAATCAACGAAAGCGGCTCTCGCGTGCGCTCGCCTGGCATGGGCGCTGGCCGAGGCGCGGACGCCTGCGGAGGTGCGTGGGGCTCCGCGTGCGCCGTGGGGGGTTCCCGACACCCGGAGACGAGGAGCCCCGCGAGGAGCACCAGCATGGAAACGATGGGGCTCGGCATTGCACCCTCCCTGCGCGGCCTCGCGCGCCTGGATACGTTCGTCCCGTGCCCGCGGAGAACGCAATCGCCGTGCCTCATTCACGTCGTTCCCCGGCGCGCGGACGGGCGAACGCAGCATTCGCAATTCATGCGTGATGCATGGCCTCGGCTGGGTGGAGCCGCTATACCCGCGCTCCGAGAGACGACCGCATGCATCGTATCCAGAATCGTGTTCGGTTCCTTGCCCTGGTGGCGCTCGTGGCGCTTTTTTCGATCACGGAGGGGCCTGCGCGCGCCGAGGGCGTGAAGCGCGTGGAGCCCGCGTTCACGCTCGCCTCCCGATTTCCAGGCGGCGAGGGCGCCTCGGGCCTTGGGGCGTGGAAAGAGCGCGTCCCCGGGATCGAGGCCGTGACGCTCAAATCGTCTGCCGACGGCGCGGCGCAGCGGGCCATGTTCTTCGATTCGGGCGCGGCCGGCAAGCGTCCTCTCCTCGTGGTCTTGCATAGCTGGAGCACCGACTGGCGGCAGAACATCGGCATCCCGTATGCCATGTTCGCCGCGCAAAACGACTGGGTCTTCGTGCACCCCGATTTTCGGGGGCCGTACCTCCGGCCCGAGGCCGCCGCCTCGGACCTCGCTGCGCAGGACATCCTCGACGCCATTGTCTACGCGAAGCAGCGCGGCCACGTCGACGAGACGCGCATCTATCTCGCGGGCTTCTCCGGCGGTGGCATGACCGCGCTCGCGATGGCGGGGCGGCACCCGGAGCTATGGGCGGGCGTCGTGGCGTGGGCGCCGGTCTACGACATCCCCGATTGGTACGTGTACAACCGGAAGCACGCCCCGAAGCGGCATTATGCGCGTTTCATCGAGGGCGTGTGCGGAGGCGCGCCGCGCCCGGACACGCGCGCATTCCACGAGTGCTCCCGCCGCAGCCCGAGCGCGCTCCTCGCAAAGGCGAAGCAGGCCGGCGTGCCGGTCTATGTGGCCACGGGCATTCGTGACGACATCGTGCCCCCGCGGCATTCGATCTCCGCCTTCAATGACCTCGTCGAGCCGGCCGATCGCGTGGGGGACGACGTGCTCGCCAAGCTCCTCGCTCCCACGGCGACGCGGCGTGTGTCGACCTCCTCCTCCCATGACCTTTATGAGCGCGCCGGCGCGCCGTCGTACCTCACGCGCACCTCTGGCAGCGCCACGCTCGTGCTCTTCGAGGGCGGGCACGACGTCGTCTTCGACGCGGGCCTCGCCTGGCTCCGCGACAAGCGCCGCACGGCGAAGACCCCCTGAGCCGCGCCTCACGCAAAGAATTGCCGTTGTGAGGGGGTGGGAAAGCTTGTAGAAGGCGAAACAGGGCGACGCTGTCCTCGCGTGAGCCCCACAGAGGAGCTTCTACATGATCCCTTCCCGCCTCGGTTTTGCTTCGATCCTCGGATTGGTCCTCGTGTGCGCGTCCGTCGCTGCATGCGGCGACGACAACAGCGGCAGCGGAGGCGCGGGGGGCAATGCGGGCGCGGGCGGTAGCGGAGGCAGCGGCGGTAGCGGAGGCAGCGGCGGCAGCGGCGGCAGCGGCGGCAGCGGAGGCGCGGACCTCGTCATGACCGACGCCGATTTCGATTGCATCCTCGATTGGGAGAAGGTCCGCTCCTTCCGCATCACGAACAAACTCGGCAACCTCGACGCTACGCTCGCCGCGGCCAATGCCCCCGGCACGACGGATTACCCCGTGGGGACCGTGATCCAGCTCATCCCGACCGAGGCGATGGTCAAGCGCGCGCCGGGCTTCGCCGCGGAGTCGGGCGACTGGGAGTTTTTTTTCCTGGAAGTCTCGGAGATGGGCACGAAGATCGTGAAGCGCGGCGTCACGGACGTCGTGAACCAGTTCAACGGCAATTGCCTTGATTGCCACGCGAAGGCCACGCCCGAGTTCGATTTCATCTGCGAGAAGGGTCACGGCTGCGATCCGCTGCCCATCGGCGACGACGTCATCCAGATGACGCAAAACGGGGACCCGCGCTGCCCGATGCCGTGACCGCCTATTGAATCGATGCACGAGGACATCCACATCGGCAGGCACGTGCTCCGCTTCGAGCAGGAGGACCTGCTCGTGATGGAGTTCCATGGCGACCTGGAGTCGGGAGAGATGGCCGCGATGTGGCGGGTGCACGACGAGCGGCTCCTCGCGCTCGGCCGTATCTTTGTGCTCGCGGACGTTCGGCACGCCGCGGGCATGTCGCGCATTGCGAAAGGAGAAGGGCTCGGCCGGCCGAAGTCCTTGCCGCCGCACATCGCGGCCGTCGTCGGCGCGCCTTACTCCATCCAGGTCGTGATCGAGCTCCTCGCGCGCGCCACGAAGCTGCTCACGGGCGGTGTGGCGACGCTGCGGTTCTTCGAGACAATGGCGGAGGCGCGGGCCTACCTCGAAGAATGCAGGCGTACCTGGAAGCCGACCGCGCGGCGCGGCGCGTGAGCCGCACGCCGTTCCTCCATCCTCCGGAGGACGGCGTGTTTTTTTCGGATGCGTTAGGGCCCGCGGTCCGCTAAGTAGGCGCCCCGCATGATCCGGCTCGACTCCATTGGCAAGCGCCACGGCAAGCAGATCCTCTTCGTCGAGGCGTCTGCCGCCGTCAACCGCGGCGAGAAGATCGGCCTCGTCGGCCCGAACGGCTCGGGCAAGACCACGCTCTTCCGCTTGATCACCCGCGAGGAGGCGCCGGACGAGGGGCAGATCTCCATCGATCGTGGCGTCACGGTGGGGTATTTCCGGCAAGACGTCGGCGAGATGAAGGGCAAGAGCATCGTCGCCGAGACGATGGACGGCGTCGGCCCCGTCTCCGAGATCGCGGCCGAGCTCGCCGAACTCGAAGCGGCGCTCGCCGATCCGGACCGGGCCGACGAGATGGAGGAGCTGCTCGAACGATACGGGCAGGCCCAGGCGAAATGGAGCGAGCTCGACGGGTATGCGCTCGACGCGCGGGCGCGGGAGATCCTCGCGGGCCTCGGCTTCTCGAACGAGCTCATGGATCGCGACGTCGGCACGCTCTCCGGCGGCTGGAAGATGCGCGTGGCGCTCGCCCGGATCCTCCTGCTCCGGCCCGACGTGCTCCTGCTCGATGAGCCGACGAACCACCTCGACATCGAGTCGATCATCTGGCTCGAAGGTTTTTTGAAGTCCTACGAGGGCGCGCTCGTCATCACCGCCCACGATCGGGCGTTCATGAACCGGATCTGCACGAAGATCCTGGAGATCGACGGCGGCGAGCTCACCACGTTCACGGGCAATTACGATTTCTACGAGCGGCAGCGCGCGATCGCCGCCGAGCAGGCCGAGGCGCAATACGAGCGCCAGCAAGCGATGCTCGCCAAGGAGATGCGCTTCATCGAGCGGTTCAAGACCCACGCGGCGAAGGCGGCGCAGGTCCAGAGCCGCGTGAAGAAGCTCGACAAGATCGACAAACTGGAGCCGCCGAAGAAGAGCAAGCGGCCGCAGATGTTCGATTTCCGCGCGCCGCCCCGCTCGGGCGAGGACGTCGCGAAGCTCGACGGCGTGGTGAAGCGTTACGGGAGCCGCACGGTCTACGACGGGCTCGATTTCCTGGTCCGTCGGCGCGAGCGGTGGTGCGTGATGGGCGTGAACGGCGCGGGCAAATCCACGCTGCTCAAGATGATCGCCGGCGAGCTCACGCCCGACGCGGGAGGTGCTTCGATCGGGGCGAGCGTGAAGCTCGGGTATTTCGCGCAGCACGCCATGGACGTGCTCGATCCGGAGCTCACGGTGACGGGCACGCTCATCCACTCCTTCCCCGACGCCTCGCTCGGCACGCTACGCACGCTGGCGGGTTGCTTCGGCTTTTCGGGCGACGACGTGGACAAGCCCGTCCGCGTGCTCTCCGGCGGGGAGAAGGCGCGGCTCGTATTGGCGCGGATGCTCTATGATCCGCCGAATTTCCTGGTCCTCGACGAGCCGACGAACCACCTCGACATCGCCACGAAGGAGATGCTGGTGGAGGCGCTCTCGAATTTCGAGGGGACGATGCTGTTCGTCTCCCACGATCGCCATTTCCTCGCGCAGCTCTCGAACCGCGTGCTCGAATTGACCCCGGAGGGCGTGCACAAGTACGGCGGCGGCTACCTCGAATACGTGGCCACGAGCGGGCACGAGGCGCCGGGGCTCCGGCGGTAGCGGCTAGCTCGCCGGGGGCGGCGGGGTGCAGCCGCAGACCGACATCTGGCCCCACACGGTGGTCGTCCACTGACCGCTCCAGGTCACGCGGCTGATCTGGCTCGGACATTTCGTCTGCGCGTCGTCGTTGTTCCAGATCGGCCCGACCGGTACGTCGACCCCCTGGACCGTCCCGCAAACCGACATTTGATTGGGCACGGTGGTCGTCCACTGCCCATTCCATTGCAGGCCGTTACAGACGGCCGGGCATTTGTTCTGCGCGTCGGCGTTGTTCCAGATGGGGCCCGCGTTGACGTCGAACGCCATGGCCGTACGGAGGAACAAAAGCCCGCCAGCGATCGCAAAGAGACTGGTCACGAGCAGCTTTTTCATGATTCACGACTCCCCTTCGCTGTCGGCAATTTGGGTTGAAACCGTCGACGTCGTCGATCTGCGCTGAATCGAGCGGCGCACGGCTCTGCAACGCACCTTGTGCTGACCGACATGACGTCAATCCGTCGGCCAGGTAGCGCGGGGCGCCCTCCCGCGTGAGGTCGGGACGATAAGGAGAAAGCTGCGACGCCCGCGCCGGTTCTGACGGGGTGTCAAAGCCTGGGCGGCGGCCGGAGCGCCAGATAGACGGTGCTCCAGAGCTGCAGCGCGTTGGATTCGTCCACGTGGCCGCGCGCTTGACCAAACGGGAGGAGCACGGCCTTGCCGCCCGCAGGCTCCCAGCTCCACAGCTCCTCGGCGCGCCGCGCGTGGGTGGCTTCGATGCCCTCCCACAACACGCGCTCGGCCAGGACGAGTGCTTCGCGCGTGGCGGCGGGTAGATCCTTGCGCGCGAGCTGCCGGGAAAGGCCCGCGGCCATCGCGGCTTGTTGCCACGACCAGACCACCGTCCCGTGGTAATCGGCGCGCGTGAACATTGCGGCGAGGGCAGCATCACCCGCATACGCAGGATTCGCGACCAGCATGCCGACGTCTGTGTGAAGCCCGGCCGGGAAGGGGCGCAGGAGCTCGTGGGCCACGAGGGTGAGAACCTCGGGCGAGGGTTCGTCGAAGAGCAAAACGAACGCCGTGTCCGAATGCATGACCGGGATCGGTTGGCCCGCAGCATCGAGCGCGAGGGCGAAGAAGCGAACCGGGGTATCGATGGATGCGACGGCGGCGGCACCGTCGAGACCCACCGAGACCGCGTATTCGTTGACGCGCGCGCGTGCCGTCGCCGTGGGGATTTCCACCCTGAAATGGCGCTCGACCCCTTTCCATGCGTCGGCGTAGGCTCGCGCCTCGTCGGCCGCAGCGGGGTCCGGGCCGAGAAGGTCGCTCGCGAAGAGGCGCGCGGCGGCGCGCAGGGCCGCGGGGACGAGCGCCACATTGACATCGAACGGGATCAACCCACCCCCGAGGCCTTGCTCCGAATCGCGCCAGTTGCCCACGCGAAGGCCCGGCTTCAGCGCGACCAGCGTCCCCGGGCCCGGGTGCGCCGCATAAGGGGCCGCGCGCGCGAGGACGAGCGCGAGGTTGTTCCGCAGCGCGTCGCGATAAAGCACGCCTGAAGGCGTCTTGCGGGCGAGGAATCCTCGGGCGCGCGCGCTCCCCGCGGGCATGTCGAGCAGGTACGCGGCGGCCATGGGGGCGAGGAGGAAGTCGTCGTCGATCATCTTGTAATCGAGGACGGGCGCGCGTAGATCCGCGGGGCGTGGGGTCGCCATGGAATGGAGCCACGCCGCGTATTCGCCGATGGCCTCCTCGTGCGCGACCTCGCCGTCCGGGGCGAGCCGATCGAGCACCGAGCCGAGCCCGGCCTCGATGGCAGGGGTTTCGAGTGCGGGCCGGAGCATGTACAGCGCGAGCAGCGTGTCACGCCCGAAATAGGTCAAGAAGCGCCAGGAGCCGGCGAGGAACTTTTCGCGGTATGCGAGGAAGGCGAGGGCCTTTCGCGCCTGCGGATCGTTTGCTGCCTGCGCATCGAGGAGATCCTCGACCGGAAACGGCGCGAGCGGCGGCTCGTCGTGGAGAGCCGTGACGAAGAAGTGAAGGTCGCCGCTGGGGCCGGCGTGCAGGACGATATCGTTGTTTTCGAGCGCGAGCGTCGACCCTTCCACGGGCTCGATGCGGAGCTCGATGCGTCGGCCATCGAGCATGGTGCGGCGCAGGGTGAGGGGCGGTCCGGGATCGACCTCATGCGCGAGTGACGGCGCCCCAGGGCCGAGGCCTCCGGCCATGTCGTCGCGCAGAAATCGGATCCCGGCCAAGAGGGCGTGGTCGACGCGCAACGCGGGCGCGCGGGCGGCGAGATGCGCCGTGACGCCGCGCATGCCATCGGGCAGCTCGACGCCTTCGAGCGTGGTGGAATGCGCGAGGTCGAACGCCGTAGGCTGCGCGAGAGGCGCGAAGCCGAGGACGAGGCCGGCATTGCCCGCGGGAAACGCCACGAGGAGGCGGGGGGCGGCGCCGGACGTCGTGAGGAGGTGCGCCGCGACCGCGCCGCGGCGATAGAAGTGATTGGAAATGGATCCAGACATGATGTCGAAGCGCAGAAGCTCGGGGGCAGGGGACGGAGCGGCGTGCCGTAAGGGCGCGACGTCCGTGCGTGGATCTGCATAACCTCTGCCCGTGCACGCGGCGAGCGCCAAGATCGCGCTCATCAAAATGCGGAATCCGTGGGATCGCGGAAGGTGTGGCGTGCGCGGCATGCGCATGGTCTCCCCCACCGCGGGTGAATGCAAGGAAGGCGCCGACGCCGCCGCCCTTTCCGCGGCAGCAGCCTTTTCCAAAAACTTCGGCGCGCGCCCCTACACGAGTTCCGCGATCGAATCGATCTCCGCGCGCAGCGCCGCCACGAACGCGTCGATCTCGGCCTCCGAGATATCGAGCCGCGGCTGGAGCCGCAGCGTATTCCAGCGGTGCCCGCACACGAAGCAGTAGTAGCCCCGCTTGTACATGCGGTGGCAAACGAGCAGGCCGATCGGCGAATGCCCGTGGAGCTCCTCCATGCCGAAATGCTCGAACGAGAGCCACGGGTGGTCCGTCGCCGTGAGCTCCACGCCCGCGATGAGCCCCGCGCCGCGCACCTCCACGACGAGCGGCGAGCCCGCGAGCCCGCGCCCCAGCGCCGCCTGAAAATGGTCGCCGCGCGTCTTGGCCACGGCGAGGACCTCGGGCGAGAGCAGGTCGAGCATCGCGAGCGCCGCGACGCAGGACATCGCATTGCCGCCGAACGTCACGTTGTGCGCCTCCGCCGTGGCCATGTCCTTCCCATATGCGCGCAAAAAGATCTCCTTGCGCGTGAGCATGGCCGAGCACGGCAAGAGGCCGCCGCCGAGCGCCTTCGCCAGCACGATCACATCCGGGCGGCGCGGCCACGTCGAGGTCCCGAGGAATCGACCGAGCCGGCCGAGGCCCGTCTGCACCTCGTCCGCCACGAGCAAGGTTCCGTGCGCCTCCGTGAGCTCGCACAGGGCCGCAATGTATCGCTCCGACAAAGGGAACACCCCTCCTTCGAGCTGGATCGGCTCCACGATGATCGCGGCCACGTCGTCGGATGCGAGCGCGCGCGCGAGGGCGTCCACGTCCTCGCGCGGGACGGGCGCGACGTCGGGGAGGTGGGGCGCAAACGGATCCCGGAACATCCCCGGATTCATGAGCGCGCAGCTCCCCATCGTGGTGCCGTGGTAGGCGCCGAGCAGCGAGAGCACGCGCGGGCGCCCCGTGGCGGCGCGCGCGAGCTTCATCGCCGCCTCCACCGCGTCGCTGCCCGACATCCCGAAAAACGCGTTGTCGTAGCCCGTCCGCTCGAAGAGCGCGCGCCCGAGCCGCCCCGCGTAGGGATTGACCCGCGACGGATACCAGGACGGCGCGTCGGTCGCGAGCCAATCGCGCACCGCGTCCGCCACGGCCGCGACCCGGTGCCCGAGGGATTGCGTGCCGTGCAAATCCTCGATGAGCTGCCCGCCCTCCTCGACGAGCTTCCCGTCCCGTGTTCCCGCCATGCGGTGCGGCTCGCCCGTCATGACCACCCGCGCGGCGACGAGCGGATTGACGAACCGACGAAAGTCCTCGATGCCTTTGCGCAGGATCTCTGCGTGATCCATCGGGGTCATTTCGTCACCTCGCGAGATCGAGCGGCTCGATCCCGGCTTCGCGCAGGAGGCGGCAGAGCGAGAGCAAGGACAGCCCCACGATGGCCGACTCGTCCCCGCCGCGCACGGATTCGAAGAGCCCAATGCCGCGTTTTTCGAAGAGATACCCGCCCGCGCTCCCCACCGGATCATCGAGCGTGACGTACCGATCGATCAAGGCCGCCGAGAGCGGGCGCATCGTGAGCTCGACGGTGACCGTCTCGCCGAGCATCCGGCCCTCGGAGGCCGACCAGAGCACCACGGCCGTATGCAACATGTGCGTGCGGCCGGCGAGCGCGGCGAGCTGCGCGCGGCACTCGTCCTGGCTCTCGGCTTTTCGTAGGATGCGGCCGTCGAACTCGGGCACCTGATCGGCGCCGATGACCCACGCGCCCGGCGTGGCCTCGAGGCTCTTCGCTTTGCCCTCGGCGAACACGCGGGCCACATCCCGGGGCGCCATGCCCTTGGGCGGGATCTCATCGAAGTGGGGCGCGCGGGCTTCGTAGGGGAGGCCGAGGCGGTCGAGCAGCGCGCGGCGGAAGCGAGACGTGGATGCGAGGATCAACCGGTCCATCGCCGCGGAGCATACCCCTGGCCTTCGGTCCCGCGAAGCGCGCGCGCGACGCCGTCCTGGAGCGTGCTGCACGTGACGAGGCCGAGGTTGCCGAAGTTCGCGTCGAGGGCGAGGAGCGTCTGCGCGACGGGCCCGCGGATGCCCGTCAGGAACACCCGCGCGCCGAGCAGCGCTGCCGCGCGGGCGGCCCGCAGGATGCCGTGCGCCACGTGCGAATCGACGTCGCTCACGCCCGTGATGTCGACGATCGCCACGCGCGCGCCCCGCTTCGAGATGCCTTCGAGCAACGTCTCGAGCATCTGCTCGGCGCGCTGCTCGCTCAGGGCGCCCACGAGCGGCATCACGAGCACGCCCGGCGCGATGGGCAAGAGCGGCGTCGAGAGCGCGCGGATCGCCGCCGCCTGCGAGGCGATGAGCTCCTCCTGGAGCTGCATCTGGAGCTGCATGCGCGCCTCCTCCGCCGCGACGAGCGGGCCCTTGTCGCGGAGCAACATGAATCGCGCCGTGATTCGATCGCCCGTGGCGCGCGCGTCGAATGCCGTCACATCCGCGCTGTACACGCCGCCGTCCGCGCGCCGCATGCGGATCTCGCCGCGCCCGCGCCCCGTCCGATCCACCGCATCGTGCAGCTTCGCGAACGCTTCTCTCTGGTCGTCCTCGACGAACGAGGCGAGCATTCGGCCCGGGATGTCCTCGCCGAACGTCTGCTTGAAGGCAGCGTTTGCGTAGAGCACGCCCTCGCTGCGCAGCGTGAGCGCCACCGGATCGGGCGAGGCGTCGACGAACTTCCGGAAGAGCCGATCGCCCGCGACCTCCTGCTCCGACGCGCCGTGGTAACACGCGTCGAGCTCCGCGTGGACCGCGCCGAACGCATCCATCAACCGAAGCGCGCCTTCGCGGGCTCCGGGGACGCCCCGGGCGAACGCTTCGAGCGTGAGCTCCAGGTAGTCCTTCCGGACCGCCTCGACGGTCTGGAGCACGAGCGCGCTGCCCTGGTCCAGGGTGATCTGACTCTCGCACCAGCCGCGCGCCCGGGCGCGTAGATCGGTGAAATCAGCCGCCACGAGCGCGTGCGCATACGCGAGCGCGTCCTCTCCGATCGAGTCCACGAGGGCGTCCCGGGGCAGCTCGTCGAGAAAGGGGATGAACGCCTTCGTCCGTTCGATGGCGCGATCGATGAGGACGTCCTTCTGCGCGAGCAACGCGTCGCGGAAGAGAGCGAGGGGGTGTTCTTCCGAGGGGCGTCGGGTCTCTGCGCTCATACCCGCGTGGGACAAGCGAAAATCGTGCACGGGCCGGCGCCGCGAGATCCAGGGCCGAGGAGCGCGTGCGCCTTTCGAATTTGCGACGCGCCCCCGCCGCGCCTTTCATTCGTGCACGGCCCTTCAGATGGCCGGTATCTCCGTCCCTGCCAGATCGAGCTTGCGCCATGCGCCGCTCCGGAAACGCAAGAACAGCACGAAGGCCATGATCGCGATGTACCCCGTCAGCCAGAAGACGACCCACCCGATGCCGCCGCCGAGCACCCGTACGGAGATGAACGAGCCCGGCACGAAGACACACCACGCCACGATCCCGCGGACCCAGGCGGTGAAGGCCGTGTCTCCCGCGGCGCGCAGCGCCTCGGCCAGCGTCATCACGGTCGCGTCGAACATCTGCCACGTGATCGAGAGCGTGAGGAGCTGCGCCGTGATGTCGAGGAAGGCCTCGCGCTCGGGCCCGGGCGGCGCGAAAGGGAGCATGCAGTACCGCGCGAACACGAGGTAGACGAGACCCACGAAGCCCATCCAGCCACACGCCACGAGGGCCGTGAGCTTCACCGTCTTCGGCACTTGATCCACGTTCTTCGCGCCGATCGCTTGCCCCACGAGGATCGCCCCCGCGCTCGTCAGGCCGAACGCGGGCATCGCCGCGACCTGGTTCACCTCCATCGAGGCCATGAACCCGGCGAGCGTGGTCGTGCCGAGCCCGTTGATCACGAGATTGATGAACAAGGAGAACGCGCCGAACTCGACGAACCAGTTGAGCCCCGAGGGAATGCCGAACCGCAACATGCGCACGAGCTCGGCGAGCCGAAGCTGCGCCTTGCCTTGGCGGGCGCTCGGGTGCTCGCCGATGCCGGCGAGGAAACACCCGAGGAGCACGAGGAAGGCGGTCAACGTCGCGAGGGCGCTCCCCAGCGCCGAGCCGACCACGCCGAGCGCGGGCGCGCCGAGGTGCCCCGAAATGAACACCCAGTTCAGCGCGACGTTCAGCACCATGCACAGGACCTGCGTGGCCATGGGCAGGCGCGGGTTGCCGAGCCCGCCGTAATAGTTGCCGAGCGCTTCGAGCCCGATCGCCGCGCCGCCCGTGCAGAGGCGCACGGTGAGCCATTGCTGCATGAGCGTCGCAACGGCGGGCGTATAGCCGATCGCCGCGACGGCGCGCGGCATGACGAGGGCGCCTGCGAAATAGAGGAGCTGCGCCATCGCAGCCACGGCGAGCCCATAATACCCGTACCGGCGCGCCCCGGCGTGATCGCCGCGGCCGTAGAGCTGCGAGGCGAAGCTCGACACGATGAAAACCACCCCCATCGGCAGGATGAAGAAGGCCATCAAGTTGAGCCCGCCCGTGGTCGTGGCGGCGAGGCTGTCCTGCCCGAGGTGCGAGACCATGGCGGCGTCGGACACGCTCACCACGACCTGCGCCGAGCGCGAGATGATGATCGGCCACGCGAGATCGAGCAGCCTCCGAAGCGAGGGGGTCTGCTCGACGGGCACGAGGTGCGCGGCGGCGTCGGTCATGGGGGGGCCGAGGATGACACCGGAAGCGTCGCCGCGCCCGCGCCGCTCGCTTTGCGGGCGGCTTTGAGGCAAGAAGGCGGCATGAACCGACCCCGCTTGGCGATCGCCACGTGCGCCCGTCTGCCGAAGCTCGACGTCGACGACGCGCGGCTTTGCGAGGCCCTCGACGCGCGAGGGATCTCCTACCGTTGCTACGTGTGGGATGATCCGGCCGCGCCCTGGGACGAAGCCGATCTCGCGCTGCTTCGCAACCCGTGGGATTACTGGGACGGGCCCGGCCGCAGGGAGATGTTTGTCGCGTGGGCCGAGCGGACCCACGCGCGCGTGCCGCTCTGGAACGGTCCCGACGTCATCCGCGAAAACACGCACAAGTCCTACCTGCGCTCGCTCGAAGCGGCCGGCGTGTCCGTGATCCCGACGCTCTGGCTCGCGCCGGGCGAAGGCGCCGTGGGCCTCGCGCAGCGCATCACGTCGCGTGGTTGGTCCGAGGTCGTGATCAAGCCGGCGGTCTCGGCGGGCTCGGTGGGCGCGTTGCGGATCGACGCGCGGACGAACCCGATCGAAGCGGAGGCGCACGCGGCGTCGCTCACGGCGACCGGCGAGGTGATGGTGCAGCCGTACCTGCGCTCGATCGAATCCGAGGGGGAGCTCAGCGTCGTGTTCTTCGACGGCGAGGCGAGCCACGCGGTCCGGAAGGTCCCGTGCGCCGGGGATTTCCGCTCGCAGCCGGAGTTTCAGAGCCGCGTCTCGGCGGCACCGATCGAGGCCGAGGCGCTCGCCGTCGCCCGCGCCGCCTTCGCGGCCGTGGACAAACCGCTCCTCTATGCCCGGGTCGACCTCGTGCGCAGCGATGACGGCGCGCTCCAGCTCATCGAGCTCGAGTTGACCGAGCCGAGCCTGTATTTCCGCTGGAACGAGGGTGCGGCGGCGC
The DNA here is from genome assembly GCF_029946465.1 of Polyangium sorediatum. Classification (NCBI taxonomy): domain Bacteria; kingdom Pseudomonadati; phylum Myxococcota; order Polyangiales; family Polyangiaceae; genus Polyangium; species Polyangium sorediatum. The sequence continues at coordinate 185,468 of NZ_JARZHI010000003.1, read as the reverse complement.
GGCTCGTCGACGCGATCGTCGCGCGGATGTGAGGCGGTCGCTGGGGAGTCCTTCCTGCGACAACATGTCGCGTTCCCATCCTACTTCAGCCGCCTACACTCCCGGCTCGAAGAGGTGATGCATGAATCGACTCCCGATCCGCCGTGCCACGCTCGGCGTGATCTCGCTCGTGGCGTTGACCGCTTGTGGCGGCGACGCGGACGAGAGCCCGCAGACGGTCGCGCTCCAATTCGCCGCCAAAGTGGGCGACGAGCCCTTCGCGTGCGCCACCACGTTCGAGGGGCTCGGCACCACGAAGTCCACGGCAAACCCGCTCGATTTCCGGATGTACGTGCATGACGTGCGCCTCGTCCGTGCCGACGGGGCGGAGGTGCCGCTCGCGCTGGAGCAGGACGAACGCTGGCAGCGCGACAACATCGCATTCCTGGATTTCGAAGATGGGACGGCGACCTGTACGACGGGGAGCCCCGAGATGCGCACCGAGATCGTCGGTGACGTCGCGCCCGGCGAATACGTCGGTGTCGCGTTCGACGTCGGTTTGCCGCCGGAGCTGAACCACCTCGACGCGGCCACGGCGCCGGCGCCGCTCAACATTCCGGGGATGTGGTGGTCGTGGAAAGGCGGCTACAAGTTCGTGCGGCTCGAGCTTCGCACGACGGCGAACCCCACGTATTTCTTCCACCTCGGCTCCACGTCTTGCGAGGGGACCGTCAAGGACGGCTTCTCCTGCGCGGCGTCGAACCACGCGAAGATTCGCCTCGATGGATTCGATCCGACCTCGAAGACCATCGTGTTCGACGTCGCGTCGTTTTACGCCGGCTCGGATCTGGATCTCCAGATCGATCCCATGGCGGATAGCATCTCGGGCTGCATGTCGTTTTCAGGAGATCCCGAATGCCCGCCGGTCTTCGAGGCGCTGGGTATGCCCTTCGAGGGACAGGCTTCGGGCAGCGGGAAGCAGACCGCTTTCCGGGTGGAGTGAGGCGACGTGAAAGCGCGTATCGCATCGACCTTGTTTGCTGGTTTGCTCCTCGCGCCGCTCGCCGCGTGTGGCCCCGCGGACGAGGAGCCCGAAGAGGTCCCCGCTCCGGGGGATCCCGCGTTCGTCCGGGATCCGGCGCTCGACGTGGACAACATCAGCGCCCATGGGGAGGCGCGGAGCCACAACATGGGCCTGAACTGCATGAATTGCCACCAGGCGCACGGCCCGGGGAAAGGGCGCTTCACGGCCGCGGGGACCGCGATCGGACCGGCGGACGTGCCCCTCGCCGGCGGAACCGTGGAGCTGCGCACGGCGCCGAATGGCCAAGGGGACCTCGTGCTTGCGCTCGAGATCGACGACAACGGCAATTTCTTCTCCACCGAACCCTTGCCTTTCCCGGAAGAATCCCTCTTCCCGTTCGTGCGGGCGCCTGGGGCCGGCGGCACGGCGTTCATGCCATTTCCCACCATCTCCGGAGCTTGCAACGTATGTCACGTGGGGGCGCAGCGCGTACGCGTGGAGTGAGATCGGGCCTCGTCGCCGCGCTCGTGGTGGCGTCCTGCGGAGGGGAGCCGGAGGCGCCACCGCCGCCGAGCTACGATTTCGGTTTGCCGCCAGGCTTTGCCGACCCTTGGGTTCCTCCCGACAACCCCATGCGCGCGGAGAAGGTCGCGCTCGGGCGCCGGCTCTTCTTCGACGCGCGACTCTCTGGCAATGGGACGATGTCGTGCTCGTCGTGCCACGACCGGGCAAAGGGATTCGCGGATGGGAAAGCCAAGCCCACGGGCTCCACGGGCGACCTCGTGCCGCGGAACGCGATGGGATTGGCGAACGTCGCCTGGTTCCCGCAGCTCACCTGGGGCAATCCCACGCTGACGACGCTCGAACAGCAGGCCCTCGTGCCCTTGTTCGGCGAGGTCCCCGTGGAGCTCGGGGTCACGGGCGCCGAGGAGATCGTCCTCGGTCGGTTGAAGGCGGACGACGACTACATAAAAGCCTTCGCGGCTGCATTCCCGGGGGAAGCGGCGCCGATCGGCTTCGCGAACATCGCGAAGGCCCTTGCTTCCTACGAGCGAACGCTCTTTTCGGGCCGTTCGCCGTACGACCAGTACACGTATGGCGGCAAGGCGGACGCGATGTCCGAATCCGCTCTCCGGGGAATGGATCTGTTCTTCTCCGAGCGCATGGAGTGTTACCATTGCCATAGCGGCGTGAACTTCACGACCGCCTACAGGAGCGCCGACACGAAGCACCAGGAGATGGACTTCCACAACACGGGGCTCTACAACCTCGGCGCGGACGGCGCGTATCCGCCCGGCGGGGAAGGGTTGTTCGAGTTCACCGGGGATCCCCGCGACAAGGGAAAGTTCCGGGTCCCCTCCCTGCGGAATGTGGAGCTGACGGCGCCCTACATGCACGATGGCAGCATCGCGACGCTCGAGGACGTGGTGGATCACTATGCCGCAGGCGGACGAACCCTCCCCGACGGACCCTTCGCGGGCATCGGCAGCCAGAACCCGAACAAGAATCCGCTCGTGAAGGGGTTCGTGATCACGGCGGACGAGAAGGCGGATCTCGTCGCTTTCATGAAGAGCTTTACCGATACCGAATTCGTCAGCGAACCGGATCCTCCGGCACCCTGACGTGTCTCGCTCGGACGTGGGAGCGCCCGCGCAAGCGGGCTCGGCAGCGTCCATCCTCGCGCGACATGTGCTATTTGTGTCGCGCGGGAGGGGCGTTCGTGCCGACGATCAAGCACATCATCGAGACGCAAGGAGGCCGCATCCTCGAACGGTGGGCCGAGGAGGCGCAGAAAACGGCGTCAGCGCGTGGGCTTTCGCGGCCCGAGTTGATGAACATCATGCCGCTCTACCTCGCGTCCCTGGTCGGTCCCGACGGGCCTGTGCCGAGCGGCCGTCAGCTCGAGCTCGTGGAGAGCCACCTTGCTGCCCGCCTCCGTTCCGGCTTTGATCTCGTCGAGCTCCAGAGCGAGTTCGCGCTTCTCGGCCGCTGCGTCTTCCAGGCGTGGGCGGCTGTGCCGCCCGAGGAGCGGTGCGACCCGCTGGAGGTCGACAGGATCCTCGAAGTCGTGCACGCGTCGACCATGCTGCTATCCGATATGTTCGTCCGACACCTCCTCGACGACGCGCAATCGGAGAAGCGGTTTTCCCGGCTGATACGACAGGCGTTCACGGGCGAGCCGTCCGACGTGCTCCGCAAGTCCCCGACCCTGGCCGGGCGGCTCGGCGCCGCCATGCCGATCGTCATGGAGGCGCTCGGCGCCGCGACGGCGGCCATCCTGCTTCGCGAGCCCATGACCGAAAAGCTCGTGATGACTGCGTCCGCGGGGATCGCCGACGAGCGCCTCACGCAGTACGCCCGCTCGCTCGCGCCCTCCTCGTTTGCCGGGAAGATCGCGTCGTGCGACGAGACGACGACCCTCCTCGACGCCGAGACGACCGAGCTCGACGTCACCGACAACCTCCGCCACAGCGGCATCCATGCGCTCCTCGGGGTCCGTATCCCCCTCCAGCGCGAGCTCCTCGGCGTGATGTACGTCGGCCTGCGCGAGCATCGGCCTTTCTCGGCGCGGGAGAAGCGGCGCATCGAGGCGATCGCCGAGCAGCTCGCGCTCCTCATCGAGAACGTGGAGCTCTACAACATGCTGGAGGAGCGAATCGCGGCGCTGCACCAAGAGCAGCGGATGCGGGACGTCCTCTCGTCGATCCTCGTGCACGACCTCCGCGGCCCCCTCGCTGCGGCGCGCGTGGCCGCGCAGATGGCGGACCGCTCGACCGAAGACCCCAAGCTCAAACGCTGGACATCGACCGTCCTCCGGAGCCTGGACCGCACCGAGCGCATGGTGAGCGACCTGCTCGACGCGCAGCGCGTCCAGGCTGGCGAGCGCCTCCCGATTGCACGCGAGCGCTGCGATGTCCTCGATATCGTGCGAGACCTCGTGGCCGAGCTCTCCCAGCAGCACGGCGATCGTTTCGTCGTCGTCGCGCCCGAAGGGCCCACGACGGGAAATTTTGGTTGCGAGGAGCTCCGACGAGCCTTCTGGAACCTCGCGTCGAATGCGCTCAAATACGGATCGGCGGACCCGGTGCGTTTCACGGTGCGGTCGCTGCCGGACCAAGTCGAGGTGGAGGTGCACAACGAGGGCCCGCCGATCCCCGCGGACGAGCAGGCCACGCTGTTCGAGCCCTTTACCCGCGCGCGCCACGAGCACGCGTCGCCGGGCGGCTGGGGGCTCGGGCTCGCCGTCGTCCGCGGCGTCGCGGAGGCCCACGGCGGGAGCGTCGACGTCGTGAGCGCCCGTGGACGCGGGACGTCGTTCACGATGCGGCTCCCGTTCGACGGCGAGGGACCTCGGCGACCGGCCGCCCGCTGAGGTGGCCGTCGCGGCGCGTGCCCCCTTGGGAGGACGTCCCGCGGGCCTTACGATCGATTGTGCTGCATTCCTATCCACCCCAGCTCGCCAGGCTCGTGCGTGAGCGATGGGACGAGGTGGCAGCGGTCGGGAGTTCACGGCTCCCGGGGCAGGAGGCGCTCGAGGAGCTTCTCTCGATCTGTTATCAGGCGAGCCTGCTCCGCGAGGAGGAGCGGCCGGTCACGTTCCGCTTGATCCTCGGGGACGCCGAGGGGTATCCGGCCGAAGCCGGCCCACCCTGGGGGCTGCACCGCCTGGTGTTCACGCGCGCCCGCTCGCTCGACGCGCACGAGCTGCGGCGGCTGTCGCCGGCCATCAAATACCACCGCGCGCTCATCGGTGTGCGCGAGGATGGCCGTGGCGGATTCGAGATATGGGGCATCCTGCATTCGGGTCCCCGCTGGCTCCACGCGGCGCAAGGCGGGCGGGGTTCGTGGTCGAGCCTGCCGCCGTGGGCGCTCGTCATTCGCGCGTCGGGACCGGGGCAACTCGCGGTGGCGAGGGGGTCGATCACGCTGGGCGAGCTGCAGGGCGGCAGGCTCATGGGGCCGGCGATGGACCTCTTCGAGGCGCGCTGGCTCTCCGAGGGATTCGAGGAGGTGCACGCCGAGCTCGCGGCGCTGCACGAGGAGGCCCGGCCCTTCGCGCGCGCCCCCGGTGCGGAGCTCGAACCCGAAGTGACGCGGCGAATCACCTGGCAAATGCTGAAGCGCCTCATCACCACGATTCGCCGGGCGCACCACGGCGGCACGCTGGTCATCCTGCCGCCGGGCGAGGTGGGCGAGGCGGCGGACCTGCTTCGCATCAAATACGAGTTTAGCGAGGGAGAGCCGCGGCGTCGTTATCGCACGTTGTTCCTCGCGACCATGGACGTGCTCGCGGGGCGCAGCAAGGCGTGGGCCTCGCCCTCGGCGTCGGTCGGCTGGGACTTCTACGAGTCCAGCACCGACCCGCACCTCGTGAGTCTCGACGAAGCCGTCTCCGAGCTCTCGACCCTGATCGCGGGCCTCGCGGACGTGGATGGTGCCGTCGTATTGACGAGGCGCCTCGAGCTGCTCGGGTTCGGCTGCGAGATCGGCGGGGATTTGTCCGAGGTGCCGTCGGTGAGGCGGGCGCTGGACATCGAAGGGACGCGTTTTTCGATCGAGCCGACGGAGACCGTCGGGACGAGGCACCGCTCCGCCTATCGCCTTTGCCAGCACATTCACGGCGCGCTCGTGATCGTCGTCTCCCAGGACGGCTGGGTCCGCTTCGTCACATGGAAGGAGGGCGGCGTGATGTACTGGGACCACGCGGTGACGTCGGGGGACGTGTAGCCACCCGCGCGCGAGAGAGCACACCACCACCTCCGGAGCGCGTTGACGTTCCTGCGGCCGCGGTGCGACCATCGCGCCCATGCAGGAAACGATGAACCACGTCAGCGCGACCCTCACGAGCTTGAAGACCACGCTCGTCGAATTCGCCGTGCGGTACGGGTTTCAGATCCTCGGCGCGTCCGTCATCGTCTTCGTCGGGTTCAAGACCGCGGGATACCTCACCCGCATGCTCGACACGTGGCTCGAAAAGAAGACCACGATCGACGTCGCGCTTCGGAGCCTCATCGTCCGCCTGCTCCGCTTCGCCGTCGTGGGCGCCACGATCGTCATCGCCGCGGAGAAGATCGGCGTCCCCGTCGCCTCGCTCATCGCTGGCCTCGGCGTCGCCGGCGTTGGCATTGGCCTCGCGATGCAGGGCGTGCTTTCGAACCTCATCGCGGGCATGACCATCTTTTTCCTCAAGCCCTTCAAGGTCGGCGAATACATCGACGTCCTCAAGGAGCACGGCGAGGTCGTCGACATCACGTTGTTCTCGACCACCCTCCGTCACACCGATCAATCGCTGATCGTTATCCCGAACCGCCAGATCTCCGGGGAAATCCTGCACAACTACGGGACGAAGCGCCAGCTCGACATCGAGATCGGCATTGCGTATGCCTCCGATATCGGCAAAGCGATCGACGTCGCGACGGAGACCGTCCTCGCCGACCCGCGCGTCCTGAAAGAGCCCGCGCCGCTCATCGGCGTTCGCAAGGTCGGCGATTCCGCGCTCACCGTCTCCGTGCGCCCCTGGGTGCCCGTCCCCGAGTACGAGCAGACGCTCCTCAGCCTTTATCGCGCGATCTTCGAGGCGTATCGCGAGCACGGCGTCGACGTGCCCCACCCCCAGCGCGAGATCCGCGTGATCCACGCGGAGACCGGCGCGGCGCGGGCCGTCCTCGGCGCGCCGGTCGTCAAGGTCAATTAGGAGAGCCGCTCACGCGTCACTCGTCGTGCACCTTGAGCCCCGGGATCCCCAGCATCACGGCTTGACCGCTCACGGCCGAACCCCCGATGTGCAGGTTCTTCAGGCTCTTGAGCTCCTTCAGCGGCGCGAGATCGGTCACGCGCGTGCGCTTCATCTGTAGCATCTCGAGCTTCGTCAGCTTGGAGAGCGGCGTCAGATCCGTCACCTCGGTCTCGTCGATCTGCAGCTCCGTCAGGCTCGTCAGCCCGGACAGCGGCGTCAGGTCCTTGATCGGCGTGCGGCCGATGTCGAGCCGATCGAGCTTCGCGAGACCCGCGAGCGGCGTGAGGTCTTTGACCTGCGTGGCCGCGATGCGCAGCGACTCGATCGTCGTGAGCGTCTTCAGCGGGCTGAGATCGTCGATCTTCCCGGGCGGCAGGTAGAGGCCCTTCACCGACGTGAACAGCGGGAAGATGCACGGGTCGAGCTCGTCGAGCTTCGCCTCGGTCAGGTTCAGCGTCCTCGCTTTGCCGAGATCCGCCTTCGTCAAGGCGCCCTCGGGCTTCTGCGCCTGCACGCGCACGACCGCCTCGAACTTCGGATCCGTGAACGTGATCGTCGTGTCCTTCGAGCACACGACGTCCTTCTTCTTCGGCGGCGGGGCCGGCTCCGCGGCGCTCGGCGTGGGCGCGGACGTGGGCGCCTGTGCCTGTGCGGCGGAGGCGACGGGCGCGGCGCTCGGCTTCGGGGCCGCGGCGTCGGGCTTCTTTTCATCGCATCCGAGGAGCGACGTGAGGGCGATCGAGAGGGCGATACCCGCGAGGGGCGCGATCGTTCGGGGCAGCATCGGCGCGGATGGTACAAGGGCCGTACGCGGAGGGGTAGACCCTTGGCTTCGCGGGACGAACGCGTCGTTGCGCTGGGTCTCGAACACCCGTACCATCCGGTCTCCCGCGAACCGCGAGGGAGCCCTTGACCGCCGCACGACTCGACTTCGGCCACACGCTGAGCGAATTGGCGCTCGCCCCGACGTACAGGGCGTTCGAGTGTTTTCGCGAGGTGCGCGTCCCGCAGGGCCTCGCGGAGGTCTCGCACGAAAGGCTGCTCGGCGCGCTCACCTCCGCCGTCGCGGTCACGGCGAAGCGGCTTGGCCTGAAGGCCCGCGACGTCGAGGCGATCCTCCCGTGGGCCGGGTACATGGGCCAGCTCCAGCAGCTCGAGCGCGCGCGCGTCGAAGCGCAGACCGTCTTCGATCAGTACGCCGTCTCCGTCGGGGGCCTGCTCACGGGCCTCGCGGGCGCCACGATGGAGGTCGATCCCAAGCGCAAGAGCGCCGCGCAGACGCTCACGAACGTCGCGCGCCGCTTCTCGCGCGAGCGCGCGCTCGTGGGCCCGCTGAAGGTGCTCGCGGCCGAGCTCGAAGCCTGGGAAGAGGCCATGGAGAAGGCCGGAGAGCTCATCGATCGGAGCCGGCTCGTCCATCGGCACCTGCAGCGCCGGCAGCTCTTTCGTGTCTCGCTCGTGTTCTTGATCTTCGCGATCTGCTCGGTCGCGGGCGCGTTCATGATCCGCGAGCGCCGCATCGCCGCTGCGCGTCAGAAGCTCGACGCGCGTATCACGGCCGCGCCCGACCCGTGTTCGATCACGGACATCAACGAGGAAGAAAAGCGGCACGCGCTGCCCGAGCATTTCGCGCGGATCGACGAGAAGAAAAAGGCCTGCGAGGAGCGGCGGGCGCGCGAGCGGTACGAGGCCTCGTGCGACGCGCTCGTGAAGGCCGTCGAGTCGGGCAAGCTCTCCGCGGAGGACAAGGCGACCGCGAAGGGCGCCGCCGAGAAGCTCGAACGCGCCGCGGAGGGGAAGCTCGTCGCCGCGGACCTCCTGGCCAAAGAGTCCGAGATGCCGTGCGGCGATACGAAGGCGAAGGGCCGCATCTGGCTCGCGTACGCGCGCGGCGCGGCGCGCTCCACGGCGGCGTGGGCCGACGTGCCGGAGATCTCGGAGGACCTCAAGAAGGCCCTCGCTTCGAAGGAGCTCGAAAAGGAGACGGCCTACAAAGAGGGCATCGCGCCGGACGCCGAGGAGGTCGCGTCGCGCGCGATCAAGGGCGACGCCGTGGCCATGGAGCGCGCCGAAAAGCTCTGCAACGGTCGTGCGGCCTACGGACTCGAGGTCGGCAAGAAGTGTCAGCGGTTCCTTCAGATTCTCGAGGGGCTCGCGAAGCAAAAGAAGAAGTGAGCCCGGCGTCCGTGAAAAGCCGGCGTTGACGTTGGGGGCTCCGCTCCGCGAGCGGAGCTGTGCCCCCAAACCCCCCCGTGCGGCTTGACAGCTTCGCGGCGAGACGGTTCGATCGCCACGATGGAGCACGTGGCTGACGACGTCTTCCAGCGAGCCCGGGCGCGCGTAGGCCAGGTCTTGCGCGGCAAGTGGCGTCTCGACCACCTGCTCGGCGTCGGCGGCACCGCGTGCGTCTATGCGGCGACGCACCGGAACGGCAAGCGCGGCGCGGTGAAGCTCCTCCGCTCCGAGTTCGCGACCGACGAGGAAGCGCGCCATCGCTTCCTGCGCGAAGGCTACGTCGCGAACCGGATCGAGCATCCGGGCGCGGTCGCCGTGCTCGACGACGACAGCGCGGAGGACGGCGCGGTCTTCCTCGTGATGGAGCTCCTCGAAGGGCAGAACCTCGAAGAGCGCGGGCGCTCGCAGCCCGGCGGTCGCCTGCATCCGTCCGAGGTCGCGTTCGTCGCGGAGCGCCTGCTCGACGTCCTCGCGGCCGCGCACGACAAGGGCATCGTGCATCGGGACATGAAGCCCGAGAACGTCTTTTTGACGCGCGCGGGCGCCGTGAAGATCCTCGATTTCGGCATCGCGCGCATGCGGGACAACACGGCCGTCGGGGGCGCGGGTCGGGCCACGGAGGTCGGCAGCATCATGGGCACGCCGGCCTTCATGCCGCCCGAGCAGGCGCTCGGGCACACGGCCGAAATCGACGCGCGCACCGATCTTTGGGCGCTCGGCGCGGTCATGTTCTACGCGCTCTCCGGCAAGCTCGTCCACGAGGCCGAGACCGTGAACAAGGTCCTGCTCGCGGCGATGACACGGCAAGCGCCGCCGATCGGCTCGATCGTGCCCGGCCTCCCGCCTGCCTTCTGCGAGGTCGTCGATCGCGCGCTCGCCTTCGATCGCCAGCGCCGCTGGCCCGACGCGCGCACGATGCAGCGCGCCCTCCAGGCGGCGATGCAGCACATGCCGCCGGCGCCGCCGATCACGATGGGGCCCGCGACCGGCGGCGCGCAGGGGCCCGGCGCGGCGCGGATCACGAGCGCGCCGTTCTCGCGCGACGCGTCCGCGTCGCCGCTGCCCTCCCGAAAAACCCTCCTCGTCGGCCTCTCGCTCGCGGCGGCCCTCGTGCTCGGCGGCGTCGGGTTTTTCCTCGTCCGCGTCCGCGGGGCGACGACGACCCCGGAGACCACTGCTCCTGCCGCCGTGCCCGTGCCGGCACCTTCCGCGGCCCTCGCGCCGCCTGCATCTGCGGCGACCCTCGCCGCCGCGCCCACGCCTGCGCCTTCGGCGAGCGCCGTGTCCACGGCGACGGCGGGGACGCGCGCCCTGCCCACGCCGACCCCACAGAAGAGCACGAAGCCGCCGCAACAAGGCGGCTCGAAGGACATCTTCAGCGAATGGTGACCTCGATGAACGACCGCTCGACCTGGGATCGGCGCAAGCTGCGCGTCGCGGGGATCGGCGCGGCCCTCCTCGTGTCCTTGCTCGCGCGCCCTGCGGCCGCCGACAAGACCGACGACGACGCGCTCCGCGCCGAGGAGCTCTTCAAAGAGGCGCGCGCGGCCATCGACAGGAACGATTACGCCGCGGCGTGCCCCAAGTTCGAGGAGAGCCTCGCGCTCGTCCGCCGCGCCGGCACCCTCTTCAACCTCGCGCAATGCGAGGAGCACGAGGGGCGCCTCGTCACGGCGATGCGTTATTACAAGGAAGGCATCGTCGTCCTCGACCCCGGCGACCCGCGCCTCGCGCCCTCGAAGAAGAAGCTCGCGGAGATCGAGCCGCGCATCCCGTTCCTCACGATCAAGCCCAAGGCGGAGCTGCCGAAGGACACGCGCGTCACCATCGACGGCAAAGAGGCCGAAGGCGTCGGCGTCGCGCTGCCCGTCAATCCGGGCAAACGCACGATTGCGGTGCTCGCGCCCAAACACACGGAGGAGACGTACCTCGTCGAGGTCGGCGAGGCGGAGCAGGTGGAACTCCTCGTCAGCGCGGGCAAGGTCATCGTCGAGCCGCCGCGGCTCACGCCGGCGGATCTCTTGAGCATCCGGCAGCGGCGTATCGCGGCGGTCTCGTTGCTCGGCGTCGGGGCGCTCGGGTTCGTCGCCGCGGGCATCACGGGCGGCCTCGTGGTCTCGACGTATAACGAAGTCGAAAAAAATTGCGTGGGCGGGCGCTGCGCCACGAAAGACGCATATGAAGCGGCCCAGAACGGACAAACGCTGCTCGTCGTGAACACCGTCGCGTGGGGCGTGGGGATCGCCGGGGCGGGCGCCGGAGCGGTGCTCTACCTGCTGGCCAACAAGAAGCAGGCGGAAAAAACAGGGCCCGCGCAGTCCCTCCTCGTGGGGCCGGGTTTCGTCGGGGTACGAGGGAGCTTTTGATGTCCTCCACGAACACGCCCCGCGCGCTGCGCGCCATTCTCGCCTCGGCCCTCGTCGCCCTCGTCGGAGGCGGGTGCATCGCGCTCGGATACGATTTCGACCGGAAGCCACCGCTCGCTTGTAGCAGCGTCGCGGAATGCCCCGGCGAAGACACGTTCTGTGGCACGCGAAAGTGCGAGCAGAATGTGTGTACGTTCGTGAACGTGCAACCCGCGGGGGTGAAACCTCTCGGCCAGCCGGTGGACGATTGCCAGGATCTGACGTGCGACGGAGCGGGCCACGCGGTCTCGAAGCCGGCGTCGGATCAGCCCCCCAAGGATGCAAGTGATTGCACCGAGGACAAGTGCGTGGATGGGACGCCGCTCTTCGTGCCCGTGGACAAGGACAAACCTTGCGGCAAGGGGGGCGCCCTCGCGTGTGACGGACTCGGGTCGTGCGCGGGTTGCACGGCGGCGACCGACTGCGGAGACGACGGGCCGTGCGTGAACTGGTCGTGCACCGAAGGCGTCTGCCTCCGGGTCAACGCGCCCCGGGGGACCCTCGTCACCGACACCGTGAAGGGGGATTGCCTGGCCGAGGGCTGCGACGGCGACGGGAATGTCGTCACCCTCTCGTTTCAGGATCCGATGGACGACATGGATCCTTGCAAGGACGACATCTGCAAGGACGGCGTCACCGTGCATGAGCCCGCGGCGAACGGGACCCCCTGCGCGGAGGGCTGCCGAGCGTGCACGGACGGCGTATGCGAAATGATGTGCAGCCCTGGATTCGGCTGCAACGACGGCGTGATCTGCAAGCCCCTCGCGCAACAGCCGAACGGGTCGGCTTGCCAGGAGGCGATCGATTGCACGAGCGGCTCCTGCGTCGACGGGGTCTGCTGCGAGAACGAGTGCTCCGGCAAGTGCATGGCTTGCTCCAACCAGAAGACCGGGCAAGCGAACGGCATGTGTGCCCCTGTGATCGACGGATCGAACCCCGACATGGATTGCGGAGGGTCGGACGTCTGTTTCGGGGGGAAATGCCGTTGCGAGAATGGTGTGAAAGACGGCGCCGAGCTCAAGGTCGACTGCGGGGGCATCTGTGCGCCGTGCGGCGGAACGTGGGTTTGCAATGGCAGCAATGGGTGTGAAGGGCCCATCCCGGCGTGTTGCTCGTTCGAGGTCAACTGTTTCGATTGCGGCAACGAGACGGCCGATTGTTCGATCGTCGAGGGCACACTGTGCACGGTCGAGGTGGACAAGCCGAAGTCCTTCACCGGCGGCACGTTTTGGGATGGCTGTCTCAAGTGCAAACGCATGACGTGCATCTGCCAGTAATCGTCCGTCCCACTTGACCTTGCCGGCCCGCCGGCCGAAGCTTGCCACGTGCCCCCGTTCCGTCCGCTCCGAGGCGTCCTCCTCGCGCTGATGTGCTTGGCGCTGCCGATCGGCGCCCACGCCGCGCCCGATGCTGCGGCGCTGGCGCCCGAGGCCGCTTCCGCCGCCGCCGCATCCGCTTCCGCTCCCGCCGCCGCTCCCGCCGCCGCTCCCGCCGCCGCATCCGCTCCCGCTCCCGCTCCCGCATCCCCCTCCGCCTCCGCCGCCCCTCCCATCGCCGAAGGCGCCCCCGTCCGCCTCCGCGACGCGCGCTTCTTCTCCCTCCGTGTCCCCCGCGCGGGCGAATCTCCCGAAGAGCGCGCGCGCGCCGCCACGATGGCCCTCCGCGCCGCCGCCGAGAGCGGCGAAGAGGCCGCCGTGCGTGTCGAGCGCCGCGGCGATGAAGCCGCCGTCCTCGTTGGCACTCGAACGATCGTCACCATCGGCCCCGACGACGCCGCCGCCTCCGGCCAGCCCAGCGTGGTCGCGCTCGCCGAGGACGTCGCCGGCCGTGTCCGCGTCGCCCTCGCCAAGGAGCAATCGCGAAGCGCTGCGCTCCTCACCTTGCTCTCCGTCGCGCTCGTCGTCCTCTCGGGCATGGTCGCCCTCTTTTTCGCCCGCAAAATCGGCCAGATCGCCGACCGCGCGCGCGCCTTCCTGGAGGAGCACCCCGAGCGGATCCCGGCGATTCGCCTGCAATCGATCGAGGTCGTCCGGCCGGAATCCTTCCGCGCCGCCATGCTCATCGCCACGAAGGCCGGGCGTATCCTCTTCCGGCTCGGCATTGCTTATGGCTGGGTCCTCATCGGCCTCTCGCTCTTCGAGCCCACGCGCGGTTATGCCGAGCGCCTCAGCGGGTTCGTCTTCGGCCCCCTTTATTCGCTCCTCGCGCGCCTCATCGGCTCACTCCCCTTGCTCGTCGTCGCGGTCATCGCCGCGATCGCCCTCATCGTCCTCATCCGCTTCATTGGCCTCTTCTTCGAAGGCGTCGCGCGGGGACAGACGACCCTCGATTGGCTCCCGGCCGACCTCGCCGCGCCGACGAGCATCCTCGTCCGCGCCTCCGTCGTCATCGGGTTTTTCCTCGTCGCCGCCCCGCTCGTCCTCGGCAATGACGACGGCGCCCTCGTGCGCGCCGGCACGGCCGTGATTGCGGCGCTCGCGCTCTCCACCACGCCCGTCGCGGCCAGCGCGGCTGTCGGCATCGTCGTCGTGTACGGCCGCCGGCTCTCGGTCGGGGATCACGCCGAAATTGGCGGGCGCGCGGGCAGGGTGCGCGCCGTCTCGCTCCTCGAAGTCGAGCTCGAAGGGGAGGACGGGACCTTCCGGATCCCGCACCTTTATTCGCTCGTAAGGCCCACGCGCCTCCTCGGCCCGGAGCCGCCCGTCTCGGTCGAGGTCACGCTCGAAAAGACGGCCCTCGACGACGAGGCGCGCGAGCTCTTGCGCGAGGCGGCGGGCGCGGTCGGCAGCCGGCCGCGCGTCGAGCTCGTGCGGCTCGACGCCGAAGGCGCTTGTTATCGGGTCACCACGCATCGCGCCGGCACGGGCGCGGCGAGCGAGCTCGTGGTCCTCCTCGCCGAGGCGCTCTCCGCTGCGGAAATCCCGCTCGGCCGGGCCGGCCTGCGGATCGTCAAGCCAACCGAAAGATCCTGACGGGCTCTTTTCGACCGCGCACATGCAGCGGCGCCGTCGCCGCGGCCTCGGGCAGATCGAGCCCGCACGCCTCGAAGACCCGCGCCGTCACGAGGATCTGCGAGCCAAGCTCCTTGTTCAGCCCCTCGACGCGCGAGGCCACGTTCACCACGTCGCCAATGACGGTATATTCTTTCCGCTCCGACGAACCCACGTTCCCGATGAGCGCCTTGCCCGACGCGATCCCGATGCCGACCCGCGTCGCCGGGATCGACCCGTCCGCGACCAGCGCTTCGAGCCTCGCTACGATCTCCAGCGCCGCCTCGATCGCGTTCTTGCAATCGTTGTCGCCCCGCAGCGGCGCGCCGAACACGGCCATGAAGCCGTCGCCGAGGAACTTGTTCACGATCCCGTGGTGTGCGTTGACGCTCTCGATCATGAAATCGAAGAGGGCGTTCAGGTACCCCACGACCTCTTCCGGGCTCTTTCGCTCCGCGAACGCCGTGAAATTGCGGACGTCGAGGAACATCACGCACACCTCGCGCAGCTCGCTCCGGACGTCCGCCTTTTGCGCGAGGAGCTGCTCCACCACCGCGGGCGAGACGTGTTGCCCGAACACGCTCAGGATCCGGCCGCGGTCTTCGAGCGACTCCAGCGTCCGCCGAAACCCCTTCTCCAGCCGCCGCGCCACGAACCCCGCGGCGACGCCGCTCCCGAGCAGGATGAGCGCCTTTCCAAGGTGATGCGCCGCCGACGCGAGCGGGCTCCCCGCCCGCGCCGTCGCGCCCTGGAGCGTGAAAAACGCGAGCAGCGTATACTCGGTCGCGGCCACGATTCCCGAGAAGATGCAGAGCTTCGGGTCGAGCCGCAGCGTCGAGAGCAGGATGAATACGAAATAGACGAACGCCGGCGGCAAGAGCAGCGCCTCGAACGGCTCGACGATCGACATGTAATAGATGATCGCGAGCGTCGGCAGGCTCGTCTCCACGAGCGTGTCCACGTAACGCCGCGCCGCGGGCGGCTTCTTGCGGCTCTGGATGAGCTTCTCGACCCCGCGCAGCGCGACGAGCTCGTACGCGGCGAATCCGCCGAGCAAGAGGCCCACGCGGACGCGGTCGAGCCGGCTGTGGAAGAACTCGGCCATCGCGCCGGGGTACGACGCCGAGAGCGCGAGGAACGCGATGAGCGCGCCGCCGAACGCCCCCGCGAGGAGCTGCGCCCGGAAGCGCTCGCTGATGAGGATCTCGCGCGCGAGGTTGTCGCTGATCGTCCTCCGGGCGAGGCCCTCGGCCGGGGGAACGGCGAGGGCGCTTCGTCCGGAGGCGAGCGAGCGTGGAGCCTCGGTCGGGGGCGCGAGATCCGTCATCCGGGGTTCGGGCTACGCGATCTTTTCGTCAGCGATCGTGAGCGCGGCGTCGAGCGCGGCGATGCCCTCGTCGAGCTCCTCCTCCGTCACGATGAGCGGCGGCGCGATCACGAGGTGGCTCACCCACGCGAGCACCGTCACGCCGCGCTTCGTCATTTCGGCGGCGACCGCGTCGATGACGAGCGGCTTGCGCGCCGCCTTGTCCTGCGGCGTGTTGAACGGCTCCTTCGTCGTGCGGTCCTTGACGAGCTCGACGGCCCAGAAGAGCCCGAGGCCACGCACGTCGCCGATCGACGGGTGCTTCGCGGCGAGCGCCTTGAGCTTCTGCCCGAGCAGCTCGCCCATCTTCGCCGAGCGCTCGATCAGGTCGAGCCGCTTGTACTCGTTGATCGCCGCGATCGCGGGGGCGAGCGTGAGCGGGTGCGCCTCGTAGGTATGGCCGTGGGCGAAGTAGTTGTCGTCGAAGAAATCGGCGATCGCGCGGCTCGTCGCGACCACGCCGAGCGGCACCGCCGCGTTCGTCACGCCTTTCGCGGTCGTCAGGATGTCGGGCGTCACGCCCCAGTGCTCCACGGCGAACCACTTGCCCGTGCGGCCCCAGCCCGTCATCACCTCGTCGGCGATGAGCAGCACGCCGCGCTTTTTCGCGAGCTCGGCGAGCTTCGGCAGGTAGTCCGGGGGCGGCACGAGCACGCCGTTCGTCCCAACGATCGGTTCGACGATGATCGCGGCCACGTTCTCCTCGTGGTCGATCATGTACGCGAGGTAATCGGCGCAGGCCGTGCCGCACGTGCCCTGCTTTTGCTGGAGCGGGCAACGATAACAATTCGCTTCGGGCCCGAATATCACGCCCGGGATCTTCCCGGTCGGCTCCACGAACCAGCGGCGCAGGTCACCCGTCGCGGCGATCGAGCCCGCGGTCGAGCCGTGGTAGGACGTGTAACGGGCGATGATCTTGTGTTTGCCCGTGTAGAGCCGTGCCATCTTGATGGCGGCCTCGTTCGCCTCGGTGCCGGAGGTGGCGAAGAAGAACTTCTCGAGCCCCTTCGGCATGACCTCGAGCATCTTCTGCGCGGCCTTCGCGCGGACGTCGCACGTGTACGAGGGGCCGATGAACGCGAGCTCCTTCGCCTGCGCGCAAATGGCGTCGATGACCGCCTGGTTCTGGTGGCCCAGGTTCGAGCAGACGAGCTGCGACGAGAAATCGAGGTATCGTTTGCCAGAGGCGTCCCAGAAATGGCAGCCCTCGGCCTTCGTGACGTGCAGGGGCTTCCAGCCGCGCTGCGCGCGCCAGGTGCCGTAGGTATACCTCGCTGTGAGCTCGGAGATGTCGTCGGTCATGACCGCGCATCCTAGGACATCAGCCCGCGAGACGGAACGACGGTTTTGGTGTCCGTACACCCGGCAGCGCGGTCAGAGCGCGCGCCGCGCCTCGATGAGGCCGGTGACGAGGGAAGGAGGCGCTTGGGCGGGGGTGGTCGCCTGCCGCGCGTGCTGACCGAAGGTCTCGGCGGCGGGCGCCGCGTCGGCTTCGTGATCCTCGTACTTGGGGTAGTCTTTTCTGTCCTCGTCCACCGTCGTCCCGTCGAGGAAGAAGTGGATCCATGTCTCGATCTCCCACTTGGGCACGAGCAAAGCCACACGCTCCTCCGGCCCCCGCGGCGCGAGCGCTTTCTTTTCCAACGCGTCCTCGAGCGTTTTGCGACGCTGAGGAACGGTGAGCTTGTCGGCGTCCGTGAGCACGACGAGGGTGGTCTTCGTTCGCGCCGCGCGTGGGCGGTACGCGCGAAGCTCGTCCGGGTAACGCTCGCGGACGTGCTGCTCCCCGGATCCCCCGCCGCCCTTGGCCGGATACTTGTAACGGCTGAGGCGGATCCTGCCATTTTCGTAGCCCATCGCCAACAGCATCCTGCGAGCGAACACCCAGCCTTGTAGGTCCTCGCAGAGCACGATGGCCTGCACGCCGTCAGGCATCGTCCCACCCCCGGGCGATTGTCTCGGCGGCGTCCAGGCCCTCGGCAGGCGCGAACCGCTTCACGCGCGTGGGGCCCGTCCCCTCTCGGAAGAATTGCCAGCCGTAATCGACCGCGAGCAGGTTCAGCACCTCGGGATGGTGGCTGATGAGCCAAATTTGCGGCCCATTCTTCGTGAGGGCGAGATCCGTGATCTCGGAGAGCCAGGGCTGGATCTCGCGCAAGGAGACGTAGTTGTCGGGCTCGTCGACGACGAGCGTCTTGCCGGGTCCGGCGATGGCATGGCGGAGGACGTAGAGGGCGATGAGGGCGCGCTGGCCGTCGGAGAGATCATCGAAGCGATAACTCTCGTGATTGGTCTCATCGCCGAAACGTGCGTGAAGGGAGCCTTGTTGTTCGAAGACCTCGAGGAACCCCGGCAGGACCTTCGCCAGCGTCGTGTTTGCCTTGAACATCGATCCGGGCTTCACGGCGAGCTGACGCAGGTACCAGGTGGAGAAGTTCGAGAGGTTCGCTTCGAGCCACTCCGAGGCTCGACGATCGATCGTGGCGCTCATCGCCCGCGGATCGGGGCGGAGGAGCCAGAGGTTCCAGACCCATTGCTTGAACCACGCGAGGCGCTGCTCGTCCCTGCCCGGTTCGAGGGCGCCGACACCTGAGCGTGTGGGCTTGACTTTGACGCGAGCGCCTGCGGCCCCGTCGTCCCGGAAGGTGCGGAGCTCGCTTCCCTCGACCTCGACGAGGGGCACGTCATCGAAGGTCAAGCGCTCGGTGACGACATGCTGCTTGCCGGGCGTGGTCTCGTCGTGCTCGACGACCAGGCGATAGCGGTACAGTCCCGCGTTGCCGCGGACATCCAGCTCGATCGTCTGCTCCGTCCTGCGATCCCACCGCGTGCGGCTACCATCCTCGAAGGCCGAGGCGACGAGCAGGTCTCCCGTCAAGAACCCCTGCACGCCGCGCAGGATGTCGAGCAGCGCCGTCTTTCCGACGCCATTGGCCCCGAGCATGATTGCGAGCGGACCAGGCCGCCACTCGAAATTCACGTACGACCAGACGTTGTCGACGTACACCCGTTCGATCACGACGCCTCTCCTTGCGACGCGTTGTACCGCGTCCCTGGGGGGCGGACACCACCCCAAGGCCGCTTCTTCCGCGACCCGCCAGCCGTCCTCGACGCGCCCCCTGCTCAGGGCATCTTGACGACGTGGAACGTCTGCACGAAGCCCGGCTTCGAGGGCGTCCCGAACACGCCGAGCAGCTTCGAGTCGGGCACGATGTAGATCGCCTTCAGCGCCGAGATGTCGAGCCTGCCGCCGACGGCCGTGAACGCGACGGGCTTTTGCCCCTCCTTCACGCCCTCGATCTTGCCCTTCGACCACTTGAGCTTCATCGAGAGGCTCGACACGTCGAGGTCGTCGCGGTTGTCCGGCCAGCCGATGCCGCGGATCGCCACGAACCCGCCTTCTTCGAGCTTCGCCGCGAGCTTCGGCAGGACCTCCGCGACCTTCTCGTCGAGGTGCTCCTCGCACTCGCCGGGCTGACAGATGCGCATCGGATCGCGGCTCTGCCCGTCGTCTCCGTAGAAGTGGATGTCGAGGCTCCCGGTCGACTCCGTGCGCTTCTCCATCGGCACGACGAAGAGCTTCTTCGACGCGGACCAGCCGATGCGCCGGCCGCCGCCCTTGATGATCTCCTTCGCGAGCGACTCCGACTCGCTCAGCGCCTTCGCCTCGGCGGGCTTGCGCTCGGGCGCCTTCGCCTCGGTGGGCGTTTCGCCCTCGGGCTTCGCCTCGGCCGCGGGCGTCTCCTCCGCGGGTTTCGTCTCCGCGGGGGCGGCCTCTTTCGCGGCGTTTTCGCCGCCGCCCTCGGGCGTTTCGGGTTCCTTCGCCGGGCCGCAGGCCGGCAAGAGAGCGAGTACGAAGGTGAGGGCGGCGAGGGAGCGAACCATGGTGGGAGACCTCCTGGGGGTTTGGGGCGCAGGACGCCGTAGGCGATCCGAAGCCCCAAGCGTTGACAGGTTTGGGGCCGAGGACGCCGTAGGCGATCCGAAGCCCCAAGCGTTGACAGGTTTGGGGCCGAGGACGCTGCAGGCGATCCGAAGCCCCAAGCGTTGACGGACGTGGTGCGAGGAAGCTACTCCAGGCCGGGCCCGCGCGGAAAACCTTTTCCAGGGCGCGGAGGCCGGTACACTCGCGCCTCATGCAAAACCACTCACGTTCTTTCTCTTTGCCTCGCATCACGACCAGGCTCGCGCTTCGGCTCTCGGCGCTCTTGCTCCTCGCCGCGCCGCTCGCCGCGTGCGGGGACGAGGGCCCGGCGCCTCCTGGGCCGATCCCGCTCGACGCGCTGCGTGACGAGCTCGCGCTGGCGACGTGCGAGCAACACGTGCGGTGCGGGCTTTCGCCGGACAAGGCGACGTGCGAGGCGACGCAGGGCGACGCGCAGTCGACGCTCCAGCTCTTGACGGACGCGGTGCTCGGGCGCGTGACGTACGACCCGGCGGCGGGGCGCACGTGCGTCGAGGCGGTCCGCGCGTATGCGTGCGACACGCGCGCCTCGGCGCTGAAGGGCTCCTCCGACGCGTGCGCGGGGATGTTCGTCGGCACGGTGCCCGAGGGCGACGCGTGCTTGCTCGCGGAGGAGTGCGCGGGCGACAGCTTCTGCGACACGTCGATGTGCACGGGCGACGGCGTGTGTTGCCTCGGCGCGTGCACGAAGCGGCCGGCGCTGGTGGCGGTGGGCGGCGACTGCACGACGAACCCGTGCGTCGCGTCGGCCTACTGCGATCAGGCCGAAATGCCGTTCACGTGCAAGGCGCGCGGGGGCAACGGCGACGCGTGCGACGGGGTCGACCAATGCAAGGACGGGATGCGCTGCGACGTCGGCGGCAATCCGCAGACCTGCTACCTCCTGCAAAACCGCGGCGGCCAGTGCAACCCTTCGCTGAAGCAGGGCGCGTGCTTCCGGTTCGACGATTATTGCCACCCGACGGACCGCAAATGCGTGCAGCTCCCGAAGGACGGCGAGCCGTGCACCGACGACAACAAGTGCCTGCAATATTCCTTCTGCGACGCCGGCACGTGCAAGCGGCTGGCGATCGAGGGCGAGGCGTGCACGGATGACGGAAACTGCCTCGGCACGCTCCGGTGCAACGAGATGGTGTGCACGATGCGGGCGTCGAATGAGGTTTGCGCGTTCTGAGAGCGGCTGATGGCGGAGAGGGATGCCCGTGGGGGGGAGGGCGTCCTGTAGGTCCGGCGGGTTGCCCGCCCCTGCGCCCTTCGGTCCGCGCATGCTGCTCCGGGGCACGATCGTGCGCGATAGCGCCTATTTCGGCGACGTGGACTTCGCAGCCAAGCATTTCTTCAAATGCTCGCGATACCGCCCGCTCGTGTCGCACGCGGCTCTTGCTTCGGCGCGGGCGGCCTTGCAAACGTTCTCCGCGCTAACTACCCTCCCGAGCCTGTGCCGTCCTTCGCCTCCATCCAGTTCGCTCGCTCCTGCACGGCTGTCGCCTTCGTTCTCATGGCGTCCGCCGGATGCGGGGGCGCGTCCGAGCATCCGGCGGTTCCTGCGCCCTCGCTGCCGCCGCCTCCGGCGCTCACCGGCGTGCCGCCGCTTGGCTGCGCGGCGCCGCTCGCCGATCGGTCGGTAAAGGCCACGGCTCTCGTCGCGAGCGAGCTCCACACGTGCGCGCTCCTCGACGGTGGTCGCGTGGCGTGTTGGGGGCGCGACGAGAAGCGCGGTCGGATGAATCTTTGCGAGAGCAAGCACGCGGCTCTGGCCGTCGAGCTACCGTTCGAACGCGGGGACCAGGTCGCGACCTCGATGGAAGGTACGTGCACGCTCTCGCAAGGCACCGTCCGCTGCACGGAAGGAATCTTCACCGCGCTGTGCGACGATCACGCCTGCGGGAGCGGAGAGGTCGCGGCGCTCGCGGGCGCCTCACGAATTGCGGTCGGCGACTACCACATCTGCGCCATCGTTCGTGGTGAGGTCGTTTGCGTGGCACCCGTATTTTCGCACGGCGTGGCGCCGGTGCTCGCGAATCCTGGCGGTCGCGAGGCAAAGCGGGCGCCGGCGGGTGCGGGCGGCGAATACGCGCGGGGCAAGGTGTCGATTCGAGGAGCAACGCTCGTGACGGCCGGCTCCGGGTTCTCGTGCGCGACCGATGCCGCAGGTGCGGTGTGGTGTTGGGGCGCCAATCATTTTGGCGTGCTCGGCGTGCCACACGGCAAAGAGCAGGACGACGGCGTTCTGCACCGCGTGGCGGCCTTCGATGGCGTCGTCCACCTCGAGTCGAACCGCGTGACGACCTGCGCGATCACGCGCGCGGGCGACACGTATTGCTGGGGCGCCGATTTCGATGACGGCCCTGCCAAGATGCCATTCGAGCGCGCGCGCGACGTCGCGATCGGAGACGGATTCGTCTGCGCGGTCGACGGCGCGAACCGCGTGACGTGCGCGGGAAAGTTCAGGGATGTGCTCGGCGGCGAGCCGCTGTCCTTCGCCGGCAAGCCGATCGAGATCGCGAGCGGCAGCGGGCGCCTGTGCGCGCGGCTCGAGAGCGGCGCGATCGCGTGCGCCGGAATCTCCGGGTACCTCGGCGATGGCGGCGGTTTGCCGACGCCCGTCAATGACGGCTCCGGCGCGATGGACGTCACGCTCGTCCACGAGCCGCGCTACGTCCTCGGCCCGCGCGCCGAATAACGCGCGCGGTCACGGCGGCTGTTCGATGGCTCCTACACAGCCCGCGCATACTGGCTCGGCGGCTGTCCCACGTATCGGCTGAACGCCGTGCTGAAGGTGCTCGCCGAGCCGTAGCCGACGCGCTCGGCGACCTCGGCGATTCCGAGTTCTT
The DNA here is from genome assembly GCF_029946465.1 of Polyangium sorediatum. Classification (NCBI taxonomy): domain Bacteria; kingdom Pseudomonadati; phylum Myxococcota; order Polyangiales; family Polyangiaceae; genus Polyangium; species Polyangium sorediatum. The sequence continues at coordinate 162,934 of NZ_JARZHI010000003.1, read as the reverse complement.
GGTGGCGGAGCAGATCCCTCGCGACGGCCATTCGCCAGGCGAGCAGGTATTCCATCGGCGGCAGGCCCACGGTGCGGGTAAAACGCTCGAAGAACGCCGAGCGTGAGAGCGCCGCCGTCTTCGCGAGCTGGGCCACTGTCCATGAACGCGCGAGCTGACCGTGCATCTGGCGTATCGCCGGCGCGAGCTGCGCATCGGAGAGCCCGCGCAGGAGCCCCGGCGGCGCGTCGTCGCCGGAGGTCGATCGCAATGCTTCGATGAGCAGCACCTCCACGAGCCGCGTGAGCACGAGGTCGCGCCCTGATCTCTGCGCATTCGATTCCTCGCCGACGAGCCGCACCAGGGTCGAGAGCCGCTCGACACCACGCACGTGCACCAGCGCCGGCAGGAGCGACACCATCAGAGCCGCGTCCGGCGAGTCGAACACGAAATAACCGCCGAGCAGCCGCGCGTCGGGGCGGACGCCACGCGTGCCATGGTGGACTTCCCCCGTCGGCGCGGGCGTGACTTTGGGGTCGATGCGCGTTGGCATCACCGGTTCGAAGCCCGACAGCGTGAAACCCGGCGTCGCTGGCAGGAGGACGAAGTCATTGGCCTCGAGTGTCACGGCAGGCTGACCGTCGACAGCGAGGAGGCAGCGGCCTTCGAGCACGACACAGAAGCTCGGTTGGCCAAACTCCGCGTAGCGAACCCCCCAGCGACCGGCGCCGCTGATGCGCTTCGAGAACACGGCGCGCGGCTGGAGCAGCGTGATGACTTCCGAGAGAGGATCGTTCACGTTCCGGACTTTAGCAAATGAAACGTGGACTCTCCATGGTAGATCGTCCGGCATGTCGCGACTACGTTCTCCCCCATGAACGCCGCGGGCTGCGGCAAAGGAGTCGAGCGATGAAGACGGTGCTCATCACGGGTTGCTCTTCTGGGTATGGCCTCGAGACCGCGCGCCATTTCCACGCGCAGGGCTGGAACGTGGTCGCCACCATGCGAACGCCGCGCGAGGACGTTCTCCCCCGTTCGGACCGGCTGCGCGTCGTTGCGCTCGATGTGACGAAGCCCGAGAGCATCGCCGCTGCGCTCGAGGCGAGTGGGCCCATCGATGTGCTCGTCAACAACGCGGGCATCGGGCTCCTGGGCGCCTTCGAGGTCACGCCGATGGCCACGGTGCGCGAGGTGTTCGAGACCAACACCTTCGGCGTGATGGCCATGACGCAGGCCGTGCTGCCCCAATTCCGCGCGCGCAAGTCGGGCGTGATCGTGAATGTGACGTCGAGCGCGACTTTGGCGCCCATGCCGCTGGTGGCCGTGTACACGGCGAGCAAGATGGCCATCGAAGGGTTCACCGCGTCGCTCGCATTCGAACTCGAGGCATTCAACGTGCGGGTCAAGCTGGTCGAGCCGGGTTATTGCCCGAACACGAGCTTCACGAGCAACGGGGGGGCCCGCATGGAAGGGCTGATCCCCGAGGCGTACGCGCCTTTTGCAGGGCGTATCTTCGCTTCTTTCGGGCAGCTCACTGCCGTGACGAGCGCGTCCGACGTGGCCGAGGGGGTGTGGCGTGCCGCGAACGACGCGACGGGAACCCTCCGTTTCCCGGCCGGTCCTGATGCGGTGGCGCTCGTCTCCTGAGACCAAAGAAGCCGCGGGTCGTCAGCGCGTCGTCTTTTTCCCGGCGAGGCCCCGACGATCGGCCGGCGCGGGGCCCGCGAGCGGCGCGTCGAAGAAATGAGCCATCCAGCGGAGCAGATCCTCCTCGGGCGCCGAGGGCATGACTTCCATGCGGACGTGCCAGAGATGCTCCCCCTCCTCGATGAAGCGCTCGTAAAGCTCGGCGCGGTCGCAGCCTTTCTCGACGTACGCCCATTCCACGATGCGCCGGCCCTTCTCGTCCCGAAGCTCGGCGACGCGGTCGAACCAGTTCACGAAGCTCGCGTCCGCCATCTCGTCGGTCACGTCCTCGCCATTCGCGTCGAACGACCTGACCGCATGACGAAACAGGCTTTGCCCCTCCGGCCGCGCGGCCCGGTGGTCGAACACCTCGACGACGACCGAGATGTATTCGTGGTCGTCGTATGCGAACTTCATCACGAGGTCCGCGGGCGTCTCGACGTCGACCTCGTCCTCGTCCGCGGCGCCGTCGTCTACGTTTTTCGCGACAGGCACGGCGTGGAAGCCCGGCGGCGGCTGGAGTGCCCGATAGCCCTTGCCCCAGCCGCCCGTCGCACGCGCGGCCGCCGCGGCTCGTTGCCGCGTGGCTTCGGTAGGCCCAGGCGGGGCCACGGCGGAACCCGACCCACGACACCCCGGCGGGGGCACGGCGGCGCGTTTGCCGGCCTCCGGGGCCGATGAATCGAGCGGGGCCGCGGGCGGCGCGGCGCCACAGGCGAGGAGGAGGGACAGGACGGGGAGCAGGACCAGGCTTCGCACGCCCGGACATCGTTCGGGCCTCCCGGAGTGTGACGGCGTTTCTGTTATGACGACGTCACGGGTGCCGTCATGGCCGCGTGACAATTGTTGCGCGCCCGCGACAGCTTGCGCGGGGCGCCTCTTGTCTGGCAGCCTCGCGAAACCCGGAGAGCCGTCGGCCGGATCGGTACGGTCCTTGCTGCTCCGGTCCGTGGTCGTCCGAGCTTTCCCATGTGGAAAACAGCATTCCGAAGATCTTCGCTGGCCTTCCTCCTCCTCGCGAACGTCCATTGCGGCCCGGGAAAGGAGAACCCCTCCGGCGGCGGCACCGGCGGCGCATGCACGAGCAGCGACAAGGCCATCCGGCTGGGCAAGCTCGTGAATCCCGAGGATGGCACGGTCCTCGACAAGGCGATCGTCGTGATCCACGAGGATCGAATCAGCTACGTCGGCACGGATGAAAAGCAGATCCCGTGCGGGGCCAGCGTCCTCGATTGGACGGCGTACACCGGTCTCCCCGGCCTCGTGGATGCCCATGTCCATTTCACCTACCAGACGGACCGGGCGCCGGGCACGCTCCCGTGGACCCGGGCCCCCTGGTTGATGAACAATCACCCCTACAAGCTCCTGGACCTCGCCCGAGCCGCCGCGCTGGCGACGCTCAAGACCGGCGTCACCACCACGATCGACAAGGGAGGCAGCGACTTCATCCTGAACCCCTTGCGCGCCGAGATCAGGTCCGGCAAGACGCCGGGCCCGCGGATGTACAACTCCATCGGCGGGATCTCCAATCAAAAATACCCGGGCGCGATTCCCCCCGATGCCTTGAAGGGCTGGGTGCAGCTCCAGGTGCTGCGCGGCGCCGATCTCGTGAAAGTGTGGGCCGACGGGTGCAGTGACAAGACGCTCGACTGCGTGCCGACGTTCACGTTCGACGAGCTCAAGCTGCTCGTCGACACGTCCCATCAAGAGGGGTTGCCCATCGCGATCCACGCGTACCACGAGGACACGGCCCGGCTCGCCATCATGGCCGGCCCAGACTCGATCGAGCACCCGGAGGGCCTCGATGTGGTGGACTGCGGCAACATGATCGACAGGGGGACGATCTACGTGCCAACCATCGATCACAACCGCTATTACAAGGACAACCTCGCGTTCTTCGGCTACGCCCCCGAGATGGAGGCGAAGTTCGACGCGTACATAAAGAAGAACCTCGCCAGCGTGACCCAGGCGCACCTGATGGGCGTGAAGATCGCCATGGGCTCGGACGCCGTGTTCACTGGATTCGGTGAAAATACGCAGGAGCTCGCCTGGTTCGTGAAGGCCGGGATGACCCCACTCGAAGCGCTCCGCGCCGCCACCCTCCATGGCGCCGAGAGCATCGGCGCCGCGCACGAGGTCGGAAAGGTCGCGGTGGGCTCCTTTGCCGACGTCATCGCGGTCGAGGGCGACCCGCTGGCGGACATCAACGTCGTCCTCCAAGGGGTCCGCAAGGTGATGATGGGCGGGCGGGTCGCGGAATTCTGACGAGGCCCGCAGGTGCCTGAAGCACACGTCCGACGCCGCGCAGCCTCCGCTGCGCGGGCGCTCGGGTCGGCCCTATGGCACGCTGCGGGCGTGCGGACGATGGTAGCGGCGCTCGGCTTGATCCTCGGCGCGTGGGGCACCATAAGCGACGCCGCGCAGTGGATTGGAGCATGACGAAATGAATCTCGAACGATGCCGCCCTGCGCGGCTCATGTCCGCGCTCGCGACGATGCTCATGTTGGCCGCGTGCTCGCGTACGACCCCGCCGCCGGTCTCTCCCGCGGCGGAGAGCGCGCCCATCATGGATGGAAGGGTCGACATCGGGGACGACCTCTCGCTGCACATCCATTGCATCGGCGAGGGCGTTCCCACTGTCGTCCTGGATTCAGGGTTGGGGTTGGACGGGAGCGCTTGGGCCGATGTCCAACCCGAAGTCGGCCGATTTACACGCGTTTGCGCATATGATCGTGCTGGCCGGGGGTACAGCAGTGCCGCGCCGAAACCCCACTCGAACCGGCAGATGGCGCACGAGCTTGGCGTGCTCTTGGACCGAGCGGGGCAGCGCGGCCCCTACGTGCTCGTGGGTCATTCGATGGGCGGAATGAACGTGCGGCTCTTCGCGAGCGAGCACGCCGATCGGGTCGCTGGCATGGTTCTCGTCGATGCCGTGGGCGACGAGCAGCCCTCTCGCTATTGGGCGCTCATGCCGGATGCCGCGATGGCCGAAATGCGGGACATGCTCGACAAGCTCCCCGAAGGGCTCGACTTCGACACCTTCGTTGCAGGTTTCGCCGACATGCGCGCCGCGAGCCGCTCGATGGGCGACGTCCCCCTCGTCGTCCTCACGCATGGAAGGGAAGACCCTCCGCCGCCCCAGGTCTCCTCGGCCGAGCAGACCATGAAGATCCGAGTGGCCTGGCAAGAGATGCAGACGGACCTTGCGAAGTTGTCGACGAATGCCGTGCACGTCACCGCGCCGAAAAGCGGCCATAACATGCAGTGGGAAGCGCCGCGTCTCGTGGTCGGCGCTATCCACCAGGTCGTGATTGCCGCCCGCGGGCACGGGCGAGTGAACTCCGCCGCGCTGCTGCCACTCGCGAACGATGCCGTCGCCAAGTAGGCCGCCCTCGCTCGCGACGTGGCTGCCCAACAAGCCGTTGCAGCCGACAATCGCTGTCGGTCGCCCGCTGGCGCGGGCTCCCTCTGGCGCTTGCGGCTGAACGCATGTACGTTGGGCGGCCGGGCGTCGCGGGAGATCTGGCCAGCTCCCCGCCAAGGTTTCCTTCTGCGCGAGCCCGCTGCAACCTTTGCCTACCACAACTCGGGGACGAGGTGACGCGAGTGAGTAAGCGGCTTCCATATCCACGCGAACTGTTCTCGACCATCTTCAATCTTTCTGACGATCCGTCGGACGTGAACGATGCTTTGCTTCAGACCCTCCTCGATACAGTCTTCTTCGCGAGCTTGATGCCCGAAGAAGGGGAAGCTGTTCCGATCGGTGTGGTGTACGAACACGAAGTCGCACTGGAACGCGTATATGACGACGGCAGTCAAGCCTGGTTGGTGTGGCGCATTCAAGAGTTCGACTTTAACGCTATCAATCTCAAGAAGATGGCTCACGGGGTGGAGTACGGTCGCGACCTTGTGGTGGTTGCCCCACGGGGAAATCAGCTCAAAATCACGGCGCTCGCAAGACGGGCGGCGTTCACGGACGGTGGCGCAGTCCTTCGCGTCGCGGCTCCCCGCCCCGGGGTCCTGGTCTTGGAAGGCAGAGCCGGGCAGCTGTGTGGCCGCTATAACCCCGGTGCAGAATCTCTGAGCGACGATGTTGCTGTCTTGTGGGAGGAGGGCCTGGTCTCGCAAGCATTAACCAAGTGCGGGATGGATCACCATCGCTGGATGCTTACTGAGATGCTTCGGCATGCGCGTGTGGCGAGGGCAGGTGCGATCTTCTACTGCATGAACGCGAGGTACGTGATGGATCCAGGCCAGGATCGACTTACCTACCAGTTCCAGAGTCCCTCTGACTTCGGAGAACTCGTCAAGAGGGAGCGGCGCCTGCTGTTCGAAGGTGTAGCCGCGGCACAGACTGACGGCCACTACAGCCCCGAGGAACTCGAACGCCGCGATCAAGTGAACGATGAATTCGATGGGGCACGTAGAAATTCCATTGCTACGGCGGAAATGCTTGGGCGTCTTGCCGCTAATGATGGGGCTGTCCTGATCGAGCCCGGATTTCACGTCGTGGGAAGCGGCTTCTTCGCGAGGAAAAACTTGGATGAGAAAGTTCCGAATCCTCGGTGGTGTCGTGATGCGGCAGGTACGCAGCGCATCGAGCGAGAGCATCGAGGCGGGGCGCGACACGCCGCTGGCTTTCGCTTTGCCTGGGAGAACAAGGGCTGTGTGGTCTTCATCGTGTCGTCGGATGGTCCTGTGACTTGCGCTCTCCGTGACGAACAAGACCTCCTTGCGTGGTCGGTGCAACTGCAGGAGACGTAGAATGGCCAGCCTTATTTATTGTACCAGATACGGCAGGTGCTTCGAGGCGCAGTTCAAGAGGCCGCCGAACAAGCCGCTGCTGCCGACGGTTCGGGCAGCCTCGCTCCGCTCGGCAACCCGCCCCGCGGCCGATCGGCCGATCGTTGGACGGGCAGCCAGCCTTTAGACGGCCACGGCAGCTTCGTTCCGGCTGGGGCTGAGCCGAGCGGCCGCGAGAGGGCCATCGGCAGAAGCGTCGCGCTCCCGTCGGCACGGCGTCCCGCCGGTCGCAAAAGGGTGCAGAGACCTGTTAGAGGTTTGCCCGCCGTGGCTCACCCGATCCTGCGTCAACTGCGCGTCACCCTTTACACGAGTACGCCCGAGGACTTCGTCTACGAGCTATCGGGGCGCTTCCGGCAGCTCCGGATCGCCGAGATGGTGGACGGGCGCGTACTGCCGGCCGGCGAGGTGCGTGCGCTCCTCGACGCGCTGACGTTGCTTGCAGGCGAAGCCATCCCCTCGCTCACCCGGCGCAACCCGCGCGTGGGGCTCGACGTCGTCGAGGTCGCAGAGTTCGCCTCGCTACGGGCCGGCGTGGAGCAGGCGCTCGCGGCCTGGGCCCCCCACCTCGGCCCCATGCTCGAGGTCTTCGGGGCGCGCCCGGCGGCGCGGCAGTACCAGCTTTCCAACTGGATCACCGACTTCGCGGCGGTGACGGGACGGCTCCGCGGGGTCTCCCTTGACGATTTCGTGGACACGGTCGGCGAGGGCCTGGAGCCCTGGGCCGCGTACGACACGAGAAAGGACCGATGGCGGTTCTACAAGAGCGGCTCCGAGGAGGTGTGGTGGCTGCTCTCCGCCATCAGCGGCGACTCCGACCTCGCCGCTCACGAGGGGAAGCGCTGGGTTCACAGCTTCTCCTCGATGTCGACAACGCCCGCGCCCACGCGCTTGGGTGCGAGCTGCGCCTGTTCTTCGTCGACACCCACGGAGACGACTACCTCTTCGTGGCGCTGCCGCCTCTGGCTTGCAAGTCCGCGGTGGAGCGCGGACTCCTCGAGGTCACGCCCTATGTGCCGCATCTGCCGACGAGGCCACGCTGGTCGCTGTGGCTCGTCGGCGTGGTGCTGCTGCCGGCGTGCTCGCCCTCGCCTACGCTCTCTACCCGGCCGCACGCACGTCGATCGAAGCCGTTTGCCTCGTGGGTCCTCTGATCCTCGCGATCAACCTGGGGAACCGATAGATTGAGCGCACCCTCGCCGCGCGCTTCCCAGCGGTGGCGCGCGCTCAAATCGCTGCGAGAGCGGTGAGGCTCCACCCGCATCGGAAGACAGAACCGCCCAACTCACGCCCTGAGGCCGACCGAAATGCGGACCGACGCGGCACCGTACAGCGGTACCGCCCAACGCTAGCTTCTGCCGCTGCGCGGAGCGCCGTCGGCAGCAGGCGCTTGTTGGGCGGGTCAGGGGAATATGCTGTCGAATCGATCGGCCAGCTCGCGTGCGAAGCGAATCAGTTTTGCTCCCTTTGGATCCCGAGGATCTGCGAGCTGCGTCACTATCGCAAGGTGGGTTGCTGGAAGTCCCATCACGTCGCCCTGTTCCCACGGGTACTCAAGGTGTGGGCCAGACTTGGCAACTGCAGGATGAGCCCTCTCGAGTGCCTGAATCATTGGCAGCACGTCCTTCCACGCGTGCCGCAGATTGAGGTAGTCATTCTGGTTCTTGATCGCGCTCACGAGCCGCGATGCCGCAACATGGTTGGTTCTGTTGGCGATGAAGCAGGGCTTGTCGGTGCGTGCGAGCGCGGCCTTTGCGAGCTTCTCGAATACCATCTGCAGAAGCATTGCCACGACGGACGCCGGCGACTTCTCGCTGCCGGCGACGATCTCGACTGCAAGAAGGTCCTCTTTCGCTTGTGCGAGAAGAGCATCTGACCACGCCCGCTCCGAGAGCGTGATTGGTCGAAAGTGCTCGTTAAGTAGCTGTTCGACATGCCTTCGTAAGGTAGAGTGCGCGCTCCTGCATTTCTCAGTATCCGGAGGCGTTGCGGCGAACTCTTCATCAACCCGAGTCAGCCACTTGCGTATGGATCGTTCGATTTCGGCGGCCATCGGTCGTCATCCAATCGGAACGAGCCTAGGTGATGAGCCCCAGGTCGCCGGCAGGTGCAGTTCCTGGCGGTCGAGCTGCTCCTTCTCTTCCGGGCTCAAGAGAATCACGACGGACGGAAATGGAACGTCGAGATCTGGGCGAGCGCTGAAGCGGAACGGCATGACCGATCCGGTGTTGCCGACTGAGCTGGACACCTCAAGCAGGCGCACCTCCGCCCCGGCCGGATCAGCGATCATAAAGATCTGCTGAATGTCAGGGTCCGCTCGCCTATGGGCGGCGGCGAGATCTCGGGCGACCTCTTCAACGGTCCTAGCGGGTTTCATGTTCGATAATGTAGCATGCCGGCGCGCATCTTGCTAGTTGCTAGCTGTCGGCCCGGGTTGAGTGCGCCAGCTCGGCGAGGACCGCGCACGGATCACGCTCACGGCAGTCGGGCGCGTCCAGGTTGCGGGGGCGACGAGCTCCGCCAGGCCCGGTGGAGCTTCCGGATGACTCCGCCCAACTACGTGTTGCAGACCGACGGAGCACGCTGCCTCGCTCCGCTCGACATCGGAGTCGGCGAGTCTGTGATCGGAGTGCCCCCTCTTCGACATCGGAGTCGGCGAGTCTGTGATCGGAGTGCCCCCTCTTCGACATCGGAGTCGGCGAGTCTGTGATCGGAGTGCCCCCTCTTCGACATCGGAGTCGGCGAGCCTGTGATCGGAGTGCCCCCTCTTCGACATCGGGGACGGCGAGTCTGTGATCGGAGTGCCCCCTCTTCGACATCGGGGACGGCGAGTCTGTGATCGGAGTGCCCCCTCTTCGACATCGGAGTCAGCGAGCCCGTGATCGGAGTCCTCACCCTCCGACATCGGAGTCGGCGAGCTCGTGATCGGAGTCCTCCCCCTCCCGACGTGGACATGCGATGCTCCCTCACGGGAGGGCATTCCATGTCCGCAAAGGTCCAGCATCCCGTCTTCGCGCCGAAAACCAAACCCCTCGTCTTTGGGCACCGCGGCACCCCGCTCTTGCATCAGGAGAACTCGATGGCCGGCTTTCGCCGGGCCGCCGCGATGGGCATCGCCGGCGTCGAGTTCGACGTCTTCCTGACCCGGGACGAGCGCGTCGTCGTTTTCCACGACGCCGACACCGAGCGCCTGACCGGCGTGAAGGGGCGCATCCAGGAGATGACCTGGGACGAGATCACAAAACTCCGCCTCCAGAAGCGCGTCGCCATGGGGAAGAATGCGCGCGGCGAAGAGATCGTGATCGATTTTCCCACCGAGGAGCCCATTCCGCTCCTCGAAGAGGTCCTCGCCGAAGTGTCGGGTCGGCTCTTGCTGGATATCGAGCTCAAGCCCGAGGTCCCGAGCTTCTCCGAGCGGCACGTCGGCGCGCACGTCGCCGAGATCGTCCGGCGCGCCGGCGCCGAGGCGCGTGTCGTGGTCACGTCGTTCGACTTCTGGAAGCTCGGCGCGGTCGAGAAGGCCTACGCCGCGCTGCATACCGGCATCGCCTACGACGACAACTTCCTCGACGGGATCGAGCCCTTCCTCCGCTCCCTGCCCGAGCTCCACGCCGAGATCGGGCGCGCCTCGGGCAACCAGAACCCCGAGATGCTCATCCATGCCCTGATGGAAGCGAATCCCGTCGGCTGGTCCTTCCACTCGACCGTGGTGAACGCCGAGCACACGCTCATCGATTCGGATACGGTCAAGCGGTTCCACGACCGCGCCATGGCCGTCGGCGCTTATACGATGTTCCCGCTCGATACGTCGTCCGTGAAGCATCCGCTCCCCGAGCCGGAGGAGATCGAGCGGATCCGGACGCTCGTGGCGTACGGGGTCGATTGGTTCGAGACGGACGATCCCGAGAAGCTCCAGGCGCTGCTCGGCTGAGCGCCGAGGTCATGCCTTGACGCCGGCCGTGTTGTTCGTTAGGCCGGATCTCCCCATGAAAACCAAATTTTTCCTGCTCGCTCTCCCGCTCGCGCTGGGCCTCTCGACGCGCGAGGCCGACGCCTCGATGTATCCGCCCAGCTATCCGACGTGTGGCATCGTCGACAGCGTCGATACGGGGCCCTTCGAGATCCTCCGGAACAGCGTGGACCTCTATGACGCCCACGCCCTGCTCACGGTCGCCTACCGCGGATATCTCCGCGACATGTATCCGGACGACGAGATCAACATCTACGTGCAGCTCAACGGCAACGGCGTTTTCCTGCCGGCGAGCGCCGGGACGAATGACGACGCGTACGTGGTGCTCGATTCGGGCCCGCGCAATTGCGTGTGGTGTAGCAATGGCGGCTACGGGGGGTCTTCGGTCTGCGACGGGCTCACGTTCCCGCCCTATTCGAGCGGGCAATGGGTCTGCGGCGACATGACGCCCACGGAGGCGGACCTGTTCTACTGGGCGTTCAACCAGAATGGCGCGCAGAACGCGTGGGACATCCAGGTCGCGGCCGAATCCCACGGCAACTGGGATAGTAACTGGGGCTGGAACTACGCGGCCCGCCTGGAGCCGCGTCTCACCTGTTCCTACTGAGCGCGGCTCCCTCGCGGAGGAAGCAACTCGACCGCGCCGTCCCGACCGCCCTCGTCCGCCGTCTCCGGCGCGTGCAACGGATCGGCGAACCCTTCCCACCCGCCCCCTCCCCGCAGTAACCTCCTGCCCCCCGATGCCGACCCTCACCCTTCAGCAGCTCGAGCGCCACCTCTTCGCCGCCGCCGACATCCTCCGCGGCAAGATGGATGCGTCCGAGTTCAAGGAATACATCTTCGGCATGCTCTTCCTGAAGCGGTGCTCCGACGTCTTCGACGCCCGCTACGAGGAGATCGTCGCCAAGAACATCACCGAGGGGCGCAGTCGCAAGGACGCCGAGAAGCGCGCCAACCACCCGACGCTCTACGCCGACACGTTTTTCGTCCCGCCCGAGGCACGGTGGAACCATCGACAATACCCACGATGAAGTAATGGCGCTTCTGAACGCCACCGAACTACGGGAGCGCAGTGACGGATGATGGCGACGAACGGCGATTCCTCAGCCGGAGGCGGCTGACAGCAGAAGACTTTCGGCTTGTCGGGTATGGCTCCGCCGTACGGCTGGCCTCCCGAGGGCACGGTCATTACATCATCTGCACACCCATGCCCTGATGATCGGGCCGTTGAACCGAGCGCGCAGCCGCCCTCCGCGATTCTGACAGAGACTCAATGCCAACTGTTTGCACACATTCTTGCCGTCGGTCTCTATGAGATCCGAGACCCAGTTATCGCAACACCGCACGCGACACTTTCCCACCGCCGCCGCGAGTGCCGATGCCCCCTCGTCGGTATTCTCCTCTTGCGAGACTGAAAGCTCTCCAACGGCCTCCGCGCCAACCTCTTCGACGCCTCCCTGTTCTTCGGCGCTCGCTCCACGTGCGAACGCGCAAAGGGCCGCGAACCCGAAAACTGCGATGAACTTGTGATTGATGTGGTGCTTCATGCGCGGACGTATTGCAGCGTCCGTACCTGTATGAAGTGAGCCATCCCAACGCACCGTAGGCGGACTCGATTGACGTGCACCCCGACTGGATCAGGTTCAGTACAGGCCCTCGCAACTGATTTAATCGGAGGTTCTCATGTTGAATTCCAGCCGATTCTGTATTCTGCCGCTCGTCGCCGTCATGGGAGCGTTGACGGGGGGATGCGTCGCCAGTCTGGACAGCGAGGATGGGGCATACGACGTCGAAGGCGTTGATGACGCCGCCGACGCCCTCATGGTGCAACGATCGAACAGGTGGCGAGACATCGAACGAGAGGGGAACCGGCGCGGGTTCCACACGACGTCAACTTATAGGGGACACCATAACCCCGGCAGCGCACACTACGAGGGGCGCGCTGTAGACTTCCGCTCGCGCGACCATACTCGGGCGGAGGGCGACAGATTTATGCGGGAGATGCGGGGCCTGGGGTACCACGTCATCGACGAGCGTGATCGTCCCGCCGGACGTGTATGGAGCGGGCCGCATATCCACGTCGAGGACAGGCGGCGATAGCCCTACGGCATCGTGCCGGAGAGCTGCACGCCGCCACCATCCGTGGCGATCTGCGGCGTGATGATGACGTTCGGCGGATGCGGGGGACGGGTCTCACTCAGCCGGCGGAGCCTGACAGCAGAAGACTTTCGGCTTGGCGGGGATCGCTTCGCCGTATGGCTGGCCTCCGCTTGGAATGCAGGCGCCGGTCCTCATGTCATGGCTCGATTGAGCCGGGCCACGTGACGCCCACCTTCCGAAGCATCTGTTGGGCTTCAAGCAGTCGCTCCGGGTCGGGCGGGGTGGGCAGCAGCGTCGCAAGCTCGTCGGTCGTCAGCTCCGTGGGGCCCTTCAGGACGCGGGCGGTCACGGCGTCTATGATCGCGTGGATGGGGGCGGCGCTCGGTTCGTCCGCCCGGAACTTGACTCCGTCACTACACGCCAGCGGCAGGCGATCGCCTCGGAGCAAGCCCCACGCGACGAGCCGGGGTACGCCCGCCAATGTCGGGTCGTCGAAGATCGTACCGGCGACACGATCGCCGTAAAGCCAGAAGCCTACGCCCGCATCCATCTGCCCATGCTCGGGTCCCACTCCGAGCAGACCGACGGCCAGCACGAGCGCGGGCTCCAGCTCAGCGGGGAACCCTGGCACGGCCCCGCGCACGTCGTCCGGGCCACCCGTTACCGCGTCGACCGACAGGCCGAGCTGCTCCAGCGGGCCAAACCCGAGTTCGTACGCGAGGCCTACGACGCCCGCTTCGGTCCACGCCACGACGTCGTAGGCCCCGCATCCGTTGCCATTGTAGAATGCACCCCTCTGGAGGTCGCCCGTCCAATCCGCTTGGGCGCAGGGCGTGAAGTTGTGGCGCTTGAGCGGGTCCAGATGCGCGAGGATGACTTCGACGTAGGCGCGCAGAGCGGCGCGCACGATGGCATTTCGGTCGAAGACGACGCGTCCGAAGCGGCTAGCCATCGCGATCATGTGGCCTCGACTAGGCCACGTGGCTCCGCAGCGCGACGTCCGTGCTCGGGTTTCCCAGGAGCGGGATTCGATACCGCATGCACGGCTCTTCAACCGGCTCCGTGCATTCGGTCGACGGGTCGGTCGGGGGGTCGGGTGGAGTCGGGCACGAATCGACAGGGCCCGGATCGAGAGGTGACCCGCACGCACCCGTCATCCCTGCCCCACAGAAGCCCATCACCAGCACGCACAGCATTGTCGAGCGGCGTCTCCTCAGTGCCCGCATGGGGTACCGAATCGCACGTTGCTCGGCCGGGCGACAAGGGAAAACGAATCAGGGGGGGCTCACGATGCGCCCGGGAGGCCGAGCTGCGGCACAAGCTCATCAAGGCCCGCAAGGCGTTCTTCGACGCCCTCTGGAACGCCACCGGCCCCGGCACCAAGCTCACGATGCTGGCAGCGTCGTGAGAATGAATTTGGTTGGGCGAGCTTCAGCCTCCAGCCAATTCATCACCGAACGCTTCATGTATCCGGCGGCCGACAGCAAAAGGTCACCGCCTGCTCGGGGTCTTCCTGCACGTCTCCGCTCGGCTCTCCACCACTCGGCTCGCACGCGCCCGGGAGATACGCTGGCGGCGTGATCTCCTTGCTGCCGATCGGCAGGCCTGTGGGGAACACGTTCGTGCATTGCTCGCCGAAGGACGCGATCGGGTCGTCCGAGAGGAGCTTCGAACACGCGCCATCCTCGAACGTGCGGACGCGCGCGAGGCATCCGCCGCCGACGGCCGCGCCACACGCGCATGCCGTGCACGCGCGTCCTTCGATCCAGCCTTGCCGCTCGTTCGTCACCTCGTACACGACGAACCGCTTGCCCTTGTCCCAGCCCGTGGGGCACGTGTGCTCCCCCGTCCGCTTGACGCACGTGTGAAACGCGTCGGGCATGGGGCGGATCGACGGTAGACACGAGAGACTCGTGGCGTTGCACGTCGGGATCAGGCAGCCGATCGCCGAGGTCTTCCACGTGGGCTCGGGCAGGCCGTAATGAGCGACGGGGAGCGGCTCTGCGAAAGGCTCGCATGCTTCGCCGACGGGAGGCCCGAGGGGCGAGACGACAATCGACTGCGCGCACAAGACGGAGCCGCACATCGCGCCCGCGGCGAGGGCGTGCGCATTGGTGCAGGAGCCGTCCCACCCTTCCGGTCCGTCAAATGGCAAGCTCGTGCCCGCGGCATCGCAGATCGCGGCGCGGATCTCGATGGTCTCGGGGAGCGTGGTGCATGCGCCAGTCGGTTCGGTGCATTTGCACGGATCGCAGTTCGCCGGCGGGGCGGAGACGTCTGCGCGGCCGAGGAAGACCGGGAAGGCCTCCTCTCCGTCGGCACCAAGTGCGGGGCAGCGCGTGGGGGCCTCGGTCGAGGGACCGTGCCAGAGCGCGCGGAGATCCCAGTCGTCGGGGGGGGGCGGGATGCAGGGGCCTGCGCAGCCGATGGCGGAGGAGGTGCTGGCGTCGTTCGCGTCCGGTCCGGCGTCCCAATCCGGTGGTACGCAGCTACCGTCTTCCAGGCAGAGGTAGTTGTCGGGGCACGGAGTATACACGGGGTCGCACGGAATTGTCGTATGCTGGACGCCACACCCCTCGACAGCCAACGCGGCGGTTGTTCCAAACAGAGCGCATAAAACGATCCAAAAACGCATACGAGCACGGTACCCCAGGGACAAACCTGTGTCAACGAACGGCTGCCATGACGCTGAGCCCGGCCATGATCTGACTGCTGCTCCATGAGGTTCGCTCCCCGCGTAGGCCACCGATGCCGAGCGGGTAGGCATCCATCAGTACGACAGCGTCGAGAGCGATGCGTAACTTGAGCGGCCCGAGGGGCACCGTGGCAATGCCCCCCGCGCCAAAACCGCCGAAACGATACCACTCGGAGAAGGGTGGGGTGCGTGGTGCGACCCTCGAGCGATGGAGTGCGCCGCCGCTTGCGAGGAGGCAGCCGGAGAACCAGCGCACCGTACCGCAAACACCAGGCCAGACGCCGATGAGCGCGCCGCTGACGGCGGTACTCTCGTCACGAGGCGAGAAGGCACCTCGTACATCGAGACGCCACGATACGACCTCGCCGGCAGGCCATTCCGAGGATGCGACGAGGCCCATCGCCGGCAGCGGGGAGAGCGCGCTATAGACGACCGTGGTTCCGACAAACGGCGTCCACCGCCGCGGAGGCGGACTTGGGGAGCGCGGGTTCGGCGACTTCGAGGGTGTGGTGCTTGGGGGGATTGCCGCCGCGGGCATCGCGGGTGCTGACGGCGGGGCAGAGCTCGACGAAGACGGCGGCGGGATGGGCTCGAGCACGAGCAGCGGCACGGTCTCACGCCCTCCCTTCGACGCATCGACCGTCTGCACCGCGTCCTTGAACCCCGACAGCCTCGCGCGGATCTCGTGACGCCCTGGCTTGACAAACACATAAAAATCGTTTCTCCCGATCGACGCAGGTTCGAGCTCGCCATCGATCCACACCTCCGCGCCGAGGTGAGAGACGGTGATGTCGAGGCGACACACCTGCGGGCGCGCCCGCTCGAACGCCGCGACGATCTGCCGCCGCTCGCTGGGCGGGATGTCGTGTCCGTCGATGAACGCCAGGAAGAGGTGTTGCACGGCCTCTGCGATCGCCCCTCCCTCCAGGGCAATGAGCCCGAGACGGCCGCGGATCCGAGCGTCGTCACGAATCTGGAGCGCGTCGGAGTAGGCCTCGACCGCCTCGGAAAGCCTGCCCGCGGCGCGGGCCTTGTCGCCCTTGCGCGAGAGCTCCGCGAAGCGCGCGGCGCGAACGGCCGCGGAGCTCGTGCTCGGCGAGGAACTCGGTCCATCGTCGGCGCGCGCGAGCCTGGGGACGAGGAGCAGCACGAGCACGAGCCACGCGAGGCGAAGGTACATCGAGCTCGATCGTATCCGGGGACGAACCACGCCGGAGGAACGAAGCTTCATCCCCGCCGCTTCTTGCGGTCGAAGATGCCGGCTGTCGCATTCCACGCGACGAGGTGGAGTGTGTCCATCACGTGCTCCTTCTCTTCTTCCGTGAGCTGATACCCGACAAACTTGGCTCGATTCCGCTCTTGCCCTGGTTTGAGGCTCTTGGTGTTGATGTACAGGCAGCCGTCGGTGCCGAAGGCAAACTCCGTCGGGATCACCGCGGGCGGGGCTTCGTCTTCGAGGACCCCGGCGACCTTGGGTTCGTCGGGCTTCGTGGTGCGCGTGGCCCTCCGCGGGCGTGGGGTCGAGGGGGCTGCGGTTTGGCTCTGGGGTTGACGTTTGGGCATGATGATCACCTTGAAGGGCGTGGTGGTTTCGTGGATTCGGGGGGCCTTACTCCCGACCTCGCTTGAGCGGGGGTTTCGTGGCCCGCAATCGTTTCAGCGCCTCCGGGGAGAGCGTGCCGCTTGGGCTCACGCTCGACGCGGAAGTGGAGTTCGCGGAGCGCGGCGAAGAGGGCGTGGGGGCCTCCGTGGGATGCGAACGCGGCGGCGGCGCCGCGCCGGTCGGGTCGAGCGCGAACACCATCGGCGGCACGTCGAGGCCCGCGCAAGCCTGGTGGGGTTTGTCGTCGTCCAACTGCAGGGTGACCATCACGAGGCCGGCGGGAGCGACTACGACGACCACCACCAAGATGAGGAGGGCCAGAAGGACCCCGACGGGACCCATGGAGAGGACAGAGGGTGTGGCCGGCACTCTCGGGAGGGATGGCGGTGGTGGCGCCGGGGGATGCGGAGGCTCGCCAGGACCCCCAGGCCCACCAGGTCCCCCAAACGAGGGCAAACGGCCCTCGGCTTCCCAGATGGCGCACATCGCGGCCTTGAACTCGGGCCGGATGGCGAGCAGGCCCGGGAGCAGGAGCGCGCCGCGCCGACGGTCCTTTTCCTCGTCGTTATGGCCGCGAATTCGTCGCCAGAGCTCCGAACAGGTCCGCCAAACCCGCGATTGCACGCTGGACGGGGTGAGGCCCTCTTCCTCGGCGATGTCTCGATCGGTGCGGTCGTAGATCCTGCTCGCCACGACCAGACGCCTCGTTTGCGGATCGAGCGCGTCGAGGGCCTCCATCAAGGCGAGAGCCTCGGCGGCCTGCTCTTCGATGTCCCCCTCGGGGGGGAGTTCGTCCGGCGCGCGCGTGTCGTCCAGCCGGGCGGCTTCCCGCGCCGCACGTTGTCGCAGACGGTCGGCCACGCGCGCGGCGAGCTTGAACAACGCGAGCTGCGCCTCGCGCGGGGTCGCAGGGATCAGCTCGAGATTTTTCCCGACCTCGGCCCATACATCCTGCGCGGCATCCGCCGCATCCCGGTCGCAGAGCCGAAGATATCGGAACCACCTCGGCAGGAACTCCGCGTACCTCCGGTAAAGGTCGAGGAACGACGGCGAGGGGACAGGTTCGGTGGTCACACCTCTACTGGACAGCTCAGAGGCGTTTTCATGCAGGCCGTGTCGATTTTCTCGTCGGCGGGTTCTATGTTACAAACCGCGACGAGCGTTTGCACACCGAGCTCGCGCTGGTGCAGCAACGGCGGATGCGGAGGGTCTTCGGTCGTTCGAAGGGGGCGGGAGCGTGGCTCCCTGCGTCGGCACGGGGCAGCCGAGGGCGACGATCAGCAGCAGCGCTTCATGGCCGCCACGCGGGCCTGCGGCTTTGCCCCGATCGGGGGGTATTTGGCGATCTGGTCCAGGAAGGCCGCGAGGTCGACCCTCTTGCCATTCGACCACGTGCCGTTCACCTTGACCTCCTCCACGAGACGATCGATCGGGACCGCATAAGGATCGGCGGAGAGCTCGACGAAGTCCGCGAGCTTGCCGACCGTGATGGAGCCGAGGTCGTGGTCGCGCTTCAGGTGGTAAGCGGCGTGCATCGTGTGCGCCAGGAGCGCGTCGTGCAGGATGACCGCCTGCTCGGGGCCATGGAGCCGGCCCGACGGCGTGCGGCGCGTGACCATCGATTGGACGTTGAGCAGCGGGATGGGCGGGCTGACGCACCCGTCATTGTGGAAGGACACCGGCGCGCCGGTCTTCATCGCGTCCCCGGCCTGTACCCATTGCCTGCCGATCTCGGACGGGAACATCGTGCCGTCGAGCACGTCGCCCCAGTAGATGAACTGGAACGGCGGCAGCGAGATCATCACGCCGAGGGACGCGGCGCGCTCGAATTGATCGCCGCGACAGCCTCCGCAATGCTCCACGCGCCAGCGATGATCGGTGCCGAGCAAGCGGTGCTTGACGAGCGCGCGCTGGTAGGCGTCGAGCACGACATCGAGCGCGATATCGCCATTGCAGTGAAAGGCAAATTGCCAGCCTTGCGCCGCGTACTTGTCGAGGAGCTGGTCGAGCTCCACGCGCGAGTAATTGAGGTTGTCCGTCCCGCCGGGGCCGATCGGGATGCCTGCATCACGCACGCGCTTGTTGTCCAGGTACGGGAACGAGGAGGCGATGCTGCCGACCCACGGCGACCCATCGGCCCACAACTTGATTCCCTGCTTCCAGAGCCGGCTCTCCAGGTTGGGGACGGGCACCTCGTCGCCGCAATCGGGCTCGATCGACATGTGGTAGAGCGCCAGGCGCAGCGGCGAATTGTCCACGGACGCGAGCGCGAGGTAATACGGGAGCATTTCCGTCTGGTAGGTGTGCTCCGACGTCATGGTGATGCCGTTCGTCGCCATCAATTTGTACCAGAGCGCCGTGGAGGGCAGCGGATCCGGGATCACGGCGTGGAGCACGTAGCCCACGGCGCTCAGGATCGCGGCCGTCTCGTAGGCGCGGCCGTTCGAGGCGCCGAGGGTCAACGTGGGGTCGGCATCGACGTCCTTTTGCGTCACCCTGCCGTAGCTCGCACCCGTCGGATCCGCGACGGGCTTGCCGTCGGGAAATACGGTGGGGTTTCCCGCGATGACCGAGCTGCTGAAATAAACCTCGTGCCCGGAGTTGTCGATGATCACCGCTTTGCGGCCCGAGGGGAAGCAGCCATCGAGATCCTTGTTCGTGAGCTCCGGCGCGCCCTGGAGCATCCGATCGAGGCCATTGCAGATCACCGGCTGGCCCTCGGGGAGCTCGCGATCGAGCTGCGCCCAGAAGGCCTTGAGCTTCTCGTAGGTCGAGAAGTCGTATTCCTTTGTCTTCTCGTTCTGGATGTAGGGCGAGATCCAGTACGCCGGGGCCTGGGTGACCATGCCGCCGTTCAGCGGATGGCTGTGCGGGTCGATGAAGCCTGGCATCAGCACGAGCACGCCCAAATCGTGCACGCGGGCCTCGGGGGCCGACGCGCGCACCTCGTCGAACGAGCCGACGGCGGTGATCTTGCCGGAAATCGAGTCGAAGGCGACGGCCTCGGCGCGCGGCTGGGCCGGGTCCATGGTGATGATGGAGGAAGCCTTGAGGATGACGTTTGCGGACATCGGATGCCTTTCCGTTCGGAGTTTCGGCGAGGCTTTTTGCAATGCCGATGCCACGTGGAATGCCCGCGTTTTCGGGGGGGAGGGGCGGGGGCGAGGTGTACGTGTACGTGTACGTGTACGTGTACACGCCGCCGGGGAGCCGCCGCGGCTCCGGCTCACCCGCGATAATCGTTCGGATCGACGCCGCACTTCTCCATCCACCGATGGATGTGGATCCGTGATTTTCCCAGGATGCGGGACACGGCCGTGACGTTGCCCCGGTGCGTCTGAAGCAGGGAGACGAGCTGCGCACGAAGCTCCTCCGTGCTCGATGGCACATCTTTCTCGGGCCCGAGCTTCGCGGGCGCCTTCACGACGCCCTCGGGCAGGTGCGATAGCTCCACCACACCCCGCTCGGCGAGCCCCACGCCCACCGTGAGGACCTGCTTCAGCTCCCGAATGTTGAGGCTCCATGCATGCGAGAGCAGCCGTCGCCCGGCCGTGACGCTCAAGCGGGCCTCCCGCGCGCCCGGGACATTCGTGTGTCGCAAGAGATCGCCGATCAAGATCCCCAGGTCCTCGATGCGCTCGCGGAGCGGCGGGAGCATGTGCTTGTAGCCCGCGAGGCGCGCCAGGAGATCACTTCGGAATTCGCCTTGCAGGCATAACAAGTCGAGGGATTTGTGCGTGGCCGCGAGGACACGCACATCCACGAGGGTCGGGCGGGTCCCGCCCACGGGGACGACCTCGCGCTCCTGGAGGGCGCGAAGGAGGGTGGCCTGCGCGGGCAAGGGCAGGTCCCCAATCTCGTCGAGGAACAACGTTCCCCCGTCCGCGCTGCGGATGTAGCCCGGCTCGTCGCGGTGCGCCCCCGTGAACGCGCCCTTCACGTGACCAAAGAGCTGGCTCTCCACGAGGGACGAGGTCAATCCACCGCAATGGACGGCGACCCAAGGCCCCGGGCGGCCCGAGAGCGCGTGGATGCCCCGCGCGAGCACCTCCTTGCCCGTGCCGGTCTCGCCGAGGAGCAAGGTCGAAATCGGCAAGCGCGCGATACGAACGAGCGTGCCGAGGCCTGCGGCGACGGCGGGCACGAGGCTCGCGAGCCCGGAGGCCTCCGGAGGGCGAAGCGCGCTGTCGACGTCATCGTCCGCGCCGGGCGGCGCGGGCAAGGCCGCGCGATACCGCAGGACGACCGACCCTATCTCGATGAAATCCCCGTCCCGAATGGGCGCCCGGGTGACGCGCTCCCCGTTGACGCAGCAGCCATTCTTCGAATCGAGATCCTCGAGGAGCCATTCGTCCTTCCGGCGAACGAGGCGCGCGTGTGCTCTCGACACGGTCGACGACGGGAGGCGCAGCACGAGCCGCCGCGCGCCGCCCTCGTCCACGCGGGATGCCGCGCGCGTGGCGCCGCGCCCGATCGTGATCTCATCGATCCCGACGAGGCTGTACCGCGCGCCGCCGAGGGGCGGGTTATCGTTGTGGAGCACGACGAAAAGAAAGGGGAGGGGGCGGGCAGGCGCGCGCAGCTCGTTCTCCGGCACGTCCTCGGTCGTGGTGAATGTCTCGTTCATGATGATCACCTCACCGGCTCCGCGCCGCGCGCTTCGGCCACGCGGCGCTTGCAGGCCTCCTCGTCGGCCCGCGCGTCGGCCTCCGTGATGTCGAGGAGCTCGACGCGGGTCGCGGGCGGGATGCAATGGGATGTCGCCTTCCAGAGCCGCGGATCGTCGGGGCCGGAGAAGGGACGCACGTCGGGCCATAGGCGGGCGACCGTCTCCTCGGATTGGACGAGGATGTGCTTGCCGTCGGGGCTGAAGACCGAGGATTCGAGGAAGGCCTGCGCGCCGGTGAGGACGAAGGGCACGCCCGAGCCGTCGGCATTCCACACGCGCGTCATCTTGTCCCACGACCGGGTGACGAGGCGCGTGCCGTCCGGGCTCCACTGGACCTCGATGAGCCGATTGCCCGGAATGCCGAAGACGACCGGTTCCCGGGCACCGTCGGCCTTCCACACTTGCACGACGCCGTCGTCGAACACCATGGCGATGCGGCGTCCCTCAGGGCTGAAGCTCGCGTGCGTCAGGGGGCCGGAGACCGGGAACACGACGGGCAGAGCCCCGTCGACGTTCCAGATGCGCGCGGCGTGATCCTCATAGGTCGCGAGCACACGAGAGCCCTCCGGGCTCCATTCTGCATGCTGAATGGCAGCGTCGTGCTCGCCGAGCATGAGGAGTTCCCCGCCTTCGTCCACGTTCCAGAGATGGCCGATTCCACCACGCGGATCCCAAACGAGCAGCCGTTTGCACGAGGGATCGAAGCTCGCGTGCACGCCGCCGTCCGGCGTGGCGGGCCTCGTCGTCATCGCGAGCAGTCGCCCGTCGTTGCTCCAGAGCCGGAGCATCCCATCAATCGACGCCGTGGCGAGGATGTTGCTCTTGGAGCACCAGACGACGGCTCGAACCTGGGAGGGATGACCTTGGAGTTCGATGGGCGCTCTGGAGCCATCCGTGTTCCAGATGCGCGTGGTATTGCCGGTGGACACAACAGCGATTCGCGCGCCGTCGGGGCTCCACGCGAAATGCCAGACGGAACCGCCGTGCCCGTGCAGGACGACGTTTTCCCCTGTCCCCTCCACGTTCCAGATGCGCGCTGTCCCGTCCTTCGATGCCGTCGCGATACGTTTGCCGTCTGGACTGAAGGCGGAGTGCGAGAGGGTCTCCGTGTGGCCTCGGAGGACCACGGGGGCGAGGACTTCGTCGAGGTTCCATACGCGCAGGGTATTGTCGAGCGAGCCCGTGACGAGCCGGCGGCCCTCCGGGCTGAATCGCGCCGTGTACAGCCAATGGCCATGGCCGCGCAGGACGAGCGGGGCGCCGCTCCCATCGGCATTCCAGATGCGCGCCGTCCTGTCTTTGCTCGCCGAGGCGATACGCTTGCCATCGGGGCTCCACGCGACGCTCATGACCTTGTCTTCATGGCCGCGCAAGACGAGGCGCTCGGCGCCGCTCGACGCATCCCATACCCGGACGGTCTTGTCCTTGCCCGCGGTCGCGAGGCTCGTCCCCTCCGGATGAAATGCTGCCGCGACCACCGCATCCGTATGGCCGACCAGCCGCAGCGGCTCGCCCGTGCCGTCGGCATTCCACACGCGCGGGATGGCGTCTCCCGACGTGACGATTCGCCTGCCATCCGGGCTGAACTCGGCGTAGGTGACATCGGCGTCGTGGCGAAGGACGACGAGCTCCTTCCCGCCCGCGGCGTCGAAGACACGCGCGGTCTTGTCCTCCGACGCCGTCACGACGCGTGTTCCATCCGGGCTCATCCGGGCCGCGTTCAAGGCTCCCTCGTGGCCGCGCAGGACGAGCGGCGCCCCCGCGCCGTCCGCGGATTCGATCCGCGCGGTCTTGTCGCCGGACGCCGTGACAATGCGTTTGCCGTCAGGGCTCCACGCGGCTGTCCACAAATGGGCCTCGTGTCCACGCAAGACCCTTTGCTCCTCCAGGTCCCTGGCATCGAGGACCCGCGCAGTCTTGTCTCCCATGGCCACGACGATGCGCTCGCCGTCCGGGCTCACGGCGGCGTCATAAATGGGCGCATGGGGGGCGCCCGGCGCGAACCACTCCCCGCTCGCGACGCCCTGCGAGAGCGCGGCGCTCACGAGCTCGGGCCACTCCTTCGGGATGTCCTCTTGCTCGACCTCACGCAGGAGCGCGAGCACGAGCGTCGGGTCCTCCTGCCGCTTGCGCGCCGCGAGGATGCGCATCGCATTGCGGCCCCGGCGCGCCTGGAACGCGAGCGCTTCGTTTTGCTCCTTGACCCGCGCGGCTTCCTCGTCCGCGCGCTTCGCGTGGGCATTCGCGCGCATCGCCAAGAAAAACACGACGACGGCCACGGCGCCGAGGAACACGAACGCCCCTGCGAGGAGCCGCTGCCGCTGACGCTTTGCGCGGTCGGAGAGGGCCAAGACCGCTTCGAGATACCGCTGCTCGATCTTTCCCACGAGGTCCCCGCGCGTCTCCGCCCGGTCCCCTCGATGCCGTTCATAAAAGACACGCGCCTCCTCGGCGGCACGATCGCGCCAGAGCAGGCCCGAGGGCTCCCCGCTCGCCTGCCATTGCGAGGCGGCGGCGCGCAATCGCGCCAGGAACAGAGCGTCCTCCGCGTTTTCACCGAGCCAGCGCGCGAGCGTGGGCCAACGCTCGAGGAGCGACTCGTGCACGAGCTCGACCTTCGCCGAGCCCGGCTCCCCGTCCGTATCGAGGAGCAAAAGCCGCGCGTCGCAGAGCTCTCGCACCACGGCCTCCACCGCCGCCGCGTCCTCGGCGAGCGCGGCGAGCTCGCGCATGCCCACGAGGGCGCGCGTGCGCTCTGGCGTCACGAGGCGCAGGAAGATCGCCCGGCACAAGCTTTGATCGGACGCCGAGAGCCGCGCGACGACGGCGTCGGCGTGCGTCGCGAGCGCGCCGGCCACGCCGCCGAGCTTTTCGTGGCTTTGCCGCGTGAGCAGCTTTTGCTCCCGGTCACGCGCGTCCCAGAGGTGCGCGGCCGAGAATTGCAAGAGCGGCAGGGGGCTCCGGGCGCGCTCGAGTTCATCCAGGATCTCCTCGACCATCGCCTCGCTTTCAAATCGATGACCCAATGCCTCCACCGGCCGCGTCAAAGCCTCACGCAGCTCTTCGCGTCCCACGGGCGGCAAGAAAAAGAGGCCGGCCCGCACCTGCGACATGAAAGGGCGATCCTCGACGACGCGATCCAGGAAATCGGAGCGGATCGCGAGAATCACGCGCAAGGGTGACGACGCATCGTCCGCCGCGCCGAGCAGGGCGGCGAGGAACGCGGCGCGCTCGTCCGCGTCCGGGACCAGCGTATAAAGCTCCTCGAATTGATCGACGAAGACGAGCAGGCGACGCGAAAGGCCCTTCTTGCGGCAGTGGGCGCGCAGGTGCCTGCCGAGCAAGCCCGGCTGCGTGTCGAAATCACCGTCCACGGCCGCGGGCGCGAGCGCCGTGGCGAGCGCCTCGCGGAGCGCCGCGAGCGGCGCGCGGCCCGGGCGAAGGACGAGGACGTCCCATTCCTCGCCCGACCGCTTCAAGGCAGGAATCACCCCCGCGCGAAGGAACGAGGATTTGCCCGCGCCCGAGGGCGCCGCGACCGCGACGAGCGCCTGACGCGCGAGGCTGCCGAGGAGCGCGGCCACGTCGTGCGCGCGGCCGAAGAAGCGGTCGGCGTCCGTCTCTTGAAATGCGGCGAGCCCAGCGAACGGGCGCGCGTCGCCTTTCCCCGCGACGGCGCTGTGGCCCGAAAGGCATGCGTCGAGCGCGGCGAGCAGCTCCTCCGCCGAGCGGAAGCGTTCTTCCTTCTTCTTGCGCAGGCAGCGGTCGATGACCTCCGCGACCCCGGCGAGCTCCGGCCGAACGTCGGCGAGGCTCGGCATGGGCGTCTTCAGATCGGAAATGGCTTCCAGCCGGTCTTTCGTGAGAGGAGCGAGGGGATGGGCGCCGGCGAGGAGCTCGTAAAAAAGGACGCCCGCGGCCCATAGATCACAACGCGCGTCGAGCGCGTCGCCGTTCCATTGCTCGGGCGCCATGTAGGCGCGTGTTCCTGCGCGTCGCTTCGGCGCCTCGGAATCGACGGGCCTCGCGAGGCCGAAATCGAGGACCTTCACCTGCCCGGCGTCGAGCAGCATGATGTTCTCGGGCTTGAGGTCCCGGTGCACGACGCCGCTTTTGTGGGCCGCGGCGAGCGCACGAACGACGGACGCCATGACATCGAACACGAAGCCCCGCGGCAGCGCGCGCCCGTCGCCCCGCCGGCCCTTGGAAAGGACGTCGCGGAGCGTGCGCCCTTCGATGTACTCGAGGACCATGTAGGGGCGCCCGTCGAGCTCACCGACCTCGTAGATGACGACGATGTTCTCGTGCCGCGCGCGGGCGGTCGCCTGGGCCTCCGCGCGCAGGCGGGGCGCCGCCTGTCCGCCGCCGTGGAGGAGCTTGATGGCGACGAGGCGGCCGAGCTTCGTGTCCCGCGCGAGCAGGACGACGCCCATGCCGCCCTCGCCGAGCTCGCGGATGATTTCGTAATGCTTGATGTACCCGCCCCGCGGAATGGGATCGAGGGGAGGCGGATCGGCTTCGGGCGGCGTGCGGGCGGATGCCGAGGGGGAGAGCGTCGAGGCGGGCGGCGTGTCTGCGAGGTCCGGCTGGGTGAGCGTGCGGGTGGCGCTCTCCATCCGCGCGTGCCCTTCCTCCGCGGGCGACGGGCGCGCCGGCAGGGGGTCGTGAAGCTCGCTCCTCATGACGCGGGGGGCCGAGCCTATCACGCACAGGAGAAGCAGGCAGGAGACAACCGTACGTGTGCCGAAGACAACGACGTATCGCGTAGGGTGCGATGGCACGCGTGGGCGTGGTCCCCGACCTCGTTCGTGGTCCCCTCGGACATGAAAATGTGTGCTCCGGCCAAAGGAGGAATGCCCGTGCTCCGTCGAACGCGCACACAGGGCCCACTCCCCTGCACAAGGAGGATTTGATGTCCGAGAATTCGATTGGCAAGTACACGGGTGATGGTGTCGTCGACGCGTCGCCGTTCAAGCACAAACTCGTCGACCTCAAGCACGGCGATATGCCGAAGCTCAAGCGCTCGAAGCCGGGCTGCGCAGGCGTGCTCGTCGACCTCGCGAAGGCGATGCCCGAGCACGGCGACGAGGCCCGTATCCATCCGGATTGGCATGCCGAGATCGTCGAGGTCAAGCAGACCCTCGACGCGATCCGCGCCCAGCGCCCCGAGGCCGACAAGCTCGCCGAGGTCCTCCGGGAGAGCGAGGCCTATTATGAAGACAAGCTCGAGGTCTTGATCAGCAGGGTCGGCAAGGCCGTCGTCGATACCGCGAAGGGCGAGGACAAGCCCGGCCTGCTCGCGACGTTCGAATCGACGCTCCGGTACCGCGCGCAATACGCGGAGAAGAGCGCCGCGACCCGCCGCAAGAACCAGCAGAACCCCGCCCCGCCCGCCGCCGAGCCCTCCACCCGGGGCTGAGCGGAATCCTCATCCCGCACCGACGTGGACTTGCGAGGCTCCTTTCCGGGAGGGCTTCGCAGGTCCACGAAGGTGGCCGAGCCGAAGGCTCCTCGTGGCGTACGGAGCGCTCGATCTTGCGCGCGAACGCGGTTAGGATGGCCACGGAGGGAGCATCCGGATGAGCAAGGCCGCCACCGATAGGTTCGACGAAGCGCTGAAGACGCTGGAAGACTTCTGCGTGCAGCGCCAGACCCCGAGCGCGTATTTCGGCGTGCTCAACTGGCTCCAGAAGCAGCCGAACAGGGACACGGCCCGGGCGACGATCGGAGCCCGCATTTCCCTCGACACCCACGGCCCCCTGCCCGCGGATCGGAAGCTCGCGCGCGCCTTCCTCCTCGTCGCGGCCACGTGCGAGAACAAAAGCGAGGCCCAGGTGGGTCTGCTTCGACAGGAGCTGCTCGCAGCGCCGCAGGGCGCTTTTGGTGCGAAGGTCCTGACGATGCTCAACGCGGCGATCGCCCGCCAGCCCCACCTCCCGGGCGCCGTCGTCCTCGATGCGACCCTGCAAACGAAGATCGCGGACGCGGGCTTCGCGAAGGCGAACATCCTGGACGCATTCGAGACGGCGAAGTTCGTCCTCGGAAAAGCAAAGCTCCTCCTCGACGCCGGGCAATGCAGCGCCGCCTATACGCGGTGGTTCGGGACCATGGATGCGGCCCGATACGACACCGTGAAGGGGAACATCTCGAACCTCGTGTTCGCCGCCCACGCGAAGCCCGTCGTGATCCGCTACCTCGCGACGCCCGATTTCGGCAGCACGGAGAAGCAAACCTTCCAGCGATACAGCGGCAAGCGAGAAGCCCTGATCGCGCTCGGCGACAAGTTCTTCGGCGCGAACGCGGGGCGGCGGCCCCGGTCCAACGTCTACGACCTCCCCACGTACGGCGCGGCCGTGAACAAGGTGATGGAGCTCAACGACGAGAAGGCCAAGGCGGAAGCCAAAGTCCTGAAAGAAGCGCAGAAGTTCCCCGACGTGGCCAAGCAGAACGCGGTGACGGAGGCCGGCTTCCGGGAGATCGAGGTCAACATCGACGCGAAACGCAAAGCGTTGGTCGCTGACTTCAAGGACGACTACGTCATCGGATACACGGGCGTCATCGTCCACGAGCTCAGCCACCACGTCGCCGGGACGATCGACCTGACGAGCGAGGGGGTCACGATGTACGGCTACAACCTGTGCAGATTCCTCGCCGCGAACAGCCCGAAGAGCGCGATCAAGAACGCCGATAACTATCGGCTGTTCTGCGACGAGTTTCTGCCTGCTTGACGGGGCCGCTCAGAGCGCGGCGAGTGCGGCGAGGACCTGGTCGGCGTGGCCGTCGACCTTCACGTTCGCGAACCGCTTCGCGATCCGGCCTTGCGCGTCGATGATCACCGTCGTGCGCAGCGCGCCTTCGAACGTCCTGCCGTAATTCGTCTTCGTCCCCCACGCCTCGTAGGCGCGGTGCACGGCGCCGTCCGTGTCGGCGAGCAGCGGGAAGCCGAGGCTGTATTTCGCCTTGAACTTCACGTGCGAGTTGACGCTGTCGCGGCTCACGCCGAGCACGACGGCGCCCTTGCCCTGCAACGTCGCGAGGTTGTCCTGGAACGCGCACGCCTCGCGCGTGCACCCGGGCGTGTCGTCCTTGGGGTAGAAATAAAGGACCACGTGTTTCCCGGCGAAATCGGAGAGCGACACGGTCGTCCCCGCGTCCGAGAGGAGCGAGAAGGCCGGGGCCGCCTCGCCGCCGCCCGTTGCCGCGGCCGGCTTGGCCGGAGCGGGGGCCGCCGCGGCCTTTTTCGCCGGCGCGGCGGCCTTCTTCGCGGGAGCGACCGCTGCCTTCTTCGCGGGAGCGGCCGCCGCCTTCTTCGCGGGAGCGGCCGCCGCCTTCTTCGCGGGAGCGGCCGCCGCCTTCTTCGCGGGAGCGGCCTTCTTCGTGGTGGGGGTCTTCTTCGTCGTGGTCGCCCTGGTCTTGTATGACGTCGCCATGCCCGGTCCTCCTCTGCGCGCGGACGAACCGTAGCGCAGGAGCGAGGCCGGACGCAATGGGTCCGCTATTCGGGATCGCAGGCGCCGTCGCAGGTGTTCTGGATCTGTCCGTCAGGCTGGAAGAACAGATCGAGCTGGTCCTTGACCTTCTCGTTGCGCCGCACGCCCTCGTGCACGTCGTTCTTCTCGGCCTCCGTGGGCAATCTGCATTCGAGCCCGGGCTCGGTCGCGAGCTTGAAGTCGATGACGACGAGCGCGTCGTCGGCGGGCGACGTCGTGCTCTCGAGGCCCCAGATCGGCCGCGGCGCGGGGTCGAGCAGGGGAATGCCCGTCGCGCGCGCGACGAGGTGGCTCGCGAGGTTGTTCACCGAGTGATCCCCGATCCCGATCTGCATGAGGACGTGCCGGTTCGGCGGGCTGTTCGGGTAGGTGTCCTTGAGCAGGTGCGGCGCGTAGGTCATGGGGTCGACGCGGTCCCAGGTGCCCTGGCTCAGGGCCATCAGCTTCATGAGGGTCAGCGGATTTTGGAGCTGGCCCTGGAGCACGCCGTAGAGCTGCTGATAACTCGCCGAGCGCGACATCATGAGCGAGTACGGGCCGCCGCCGACGCCGAGCGCCGCGCGATCGAGGATCGGGTTCACGGCGAGCATGGTGACGCCGAAGATCGAGCCCTGGCTGATCCCGTAATAGAAGAGCTTGTTCGTGTCGTAGAGGGGCTTGTCGAATCGCTGGAGCTCGGGCAGCGCGGCGATCGGGCCCTTCAGGGCGTAGCTCAGGGCGATGTAATTGATGATGCCCTGGTGGATGCGGTCGATGAAGCTGAAGACGGTGCCGGGGTCACCGAAGGCCTTTTGCAGCACGATCTCGATGTCCGGCTCGGCCATGCCCCAGAGGTCGACGGCGGCGGCGATGTACTTGCGCTCGTTCTCGTAGCCGCGCATGAAGCCGTAATTGATCTCCTCGGCGAGCCCAAAGAAGCCGTGTCCGTACTGGAGAATACGCGCCGGCTCGAAGTTCGCGTCCGCGGGCTTCAGGCTATGCGGGACCTGGAGGATGAAGGGGACATCCGCGTCGCCGTTCTGCGCCGGCTTGCCGCTCGCGTCCCTATGGATCAGCGCGCCCGGCTCGACGCTCTCCATGTAGAGCGGCACCTTGATCGTGCCCTCGATCCGGAGCCAGATGTTTTCGTTTTCGGCGGGCGTGGTCTCCGTGACCTTGACATTGCCCACGGCCGGCGGATTCGCTTCGAGCTTGGCGAGGAGATCGTCGCGCATCGTGAGGAGGTCACGCGTGTTGACCTCCTCGCTGCTCGTCGTGAAATCCCAGGCGAGCTGGAGCGTCTCGCGCGTGACGCCATGGGCCACGAGCGCCGGGAAGATGTCTTTCTCATAGCGGCTCGCGATGGGGCCGAGGACCGGATCGGCGGACGTCTGTTTGTCGCGGATTCGCTTGAATCCCTCGGGCGGCGCGAGCAGCGGGCCGGCGGCCGCCTCCGATTCCGGCGCGAGCCCCTGGAGCGCGACGATGTACCGCTTGCCATTGTCGAGCCGCACGAAGGGGCGGAGGATGAAGGCCCGCTCCGAGGGTTCGAGCGTGTTCTTGTCGACCTCGGCCCAGACGGGCACGGGTTTGCCCGTCGTCGCGTCGAGCAGGATCACCTTGCTCTCGGGCGAGAGGCTCTTTTCGGGCTCGTCCGTGTGGAAGACGACGCCCTCGGTGCTCACGCCCTCCTTGAAGTGCACGAGGATCGGCTGGTGATGCGAAAACCCGTCGATCGGGTGCGCCTTCGTGAAATCGAAGGACGTTTCGTTCTTGTCCTTCATCTGCGCGGCCTCGGGGATCACGACCCGCTTGCCGCTCGGCATGGATGCGTCGTCCTGGAGATAGAAATCGGACGGATAAGGCAGAAGGCAGTCGTTTTCGAATGCGATGGGGTTGCACCCCTCGGGGACGGCGAGCGGCGGGGGCCCCGCGGGCGTCACCGCGTCGTCCGAGCATCCGAGCGCGGCGAGGCCGGCAAACGTCATGAGGCAAGCGACAAGAGTCCGAGACGGTAGCATGGCAAGCTCCTCCGGCCGCGAGACTATCACGCCGGACGGAGGAGCGGAGCGTCAGCTTTTGCGGACGCGATGGCACTTCTCGTAGAGGCCCGGGAAGACGCCATGGGGGTCGAGCCGACGCTTCGCAGCCTCGTAACGCTCGCGATCGTAGATCTCCCAGAAGCGCTTTTCGCTGTAATGATTGCGCGAGATCAGCGTCTTCACGCCGCCGAGCTCGTAGGTCTTCTGCTCCAGCACCTCGGAGCCGTCGACGAGCGGGTCGTCATTGGGCTTGCCATAGACCGCGCAGTCGATCCAGAGCTCGTCCCTGTGCTTCGCGTGGGATTCGCGGATCCACGGATAGGGGCGCGGCATGCGGTAGGGGACGACCCAGAGCGGCCAGAAGTCGAAATCACGCGCGTACCACTCGTAAAAGGCGGAGAAATTGCGCTGCGGCACGAAGACGTCGCAGACGACGTCGGGCCGTTGTTTCATGCCGAGCACGCGATCGAGGCGCTTCGACCATCGAATGAGGTTGCGCGAGCCGAGCACGTGGCGGCCGACGAGCCAGCGCACGGGCCGCGTTTCGAGCCCCGGGACGGTGCGGCTGAGCCAGTGGCATTCGGCGTCGTAGCGGAAGAAATAGTCGGGCGTCGTGAGATAATCCTCCGTGCGCCCGAGGGTGCTCTTGTAATAGACGTCGAGCCAGCGATAGTTCGACGTGAACGGCGCCTCGTCCACGAACGCGCCTAGGCAAAGCACGAACGAGCGCGGGCCGTGCACGATGCCGTCGATGAATTCGAAATCGCCCACGCGGCAGCGCTCCGCCATGGCCGCATGGAAGGCGTCGAAGCCGTCGAAGTGGCGGTATTGCATCCGGACGAAGCGCTTCGCCTGGACGAGCTTGAACGTGATGCGCGACAGGACGCCGAGCGTGCCGTACGAGCCGTGGATCATGTCGAAGAGGAGCGGATCCTTCTCGGCCGAGCAGGTGACGATCTCGCCGTCGCCGGAGATGACCTCGTATTCGAGGCAGCCGTCGTGGAAGCCGCCATATCGGTACGAGCTCGATTCGATGGAGCAGCCCGCGACCGCGCCGCCGAGCGAGATGTCTTCGAGCTCGGGGACGACGGCAGGCACGAGGCCATGTTCGAGCGTGCGCGGGACGAGCTCGGCGAACGTGACGCCGGGCTCGGCGACGCAGATGCGGCGCTCCGGATCGATGGCGAGGACACGCCGGAACCGGGAGGCGTCGATCGCCGCGGCGTGCTCGCGGGAATCGCCCGGGACGGGGACGAAATGGGAGACGCCGCCCTTGTCGATACGGACGGGCCCGCCCCGGCCGGCCTGAACACGAATGGTGGTCGCGACGCGAGTGACCTCGCGCTCGTGGGAAGAGAGATCCATTGGTTGCCCCCCGTGCCCGGGAGAGGTGGCATCCGAACAAAGGAGGGTCAAGCCGACGAAACGCGAATTCGCGGCGTCGTGCAGGTCGGAAGGGGGAGCGGCCGGGACGTGCGGGGGGATTCAGCTCGCCATGAGGAGCGCCTGGAGCTGCGAAGGCTGAATGCCGTATTCTTTTCGGCAATAATCGCAGGTGATCTCCAGGGGCTTGTTGTCGCGGAGCAGGTCCTCGATGTCCGAGCGCGGGAGCGTGGCCAGGCTGGAGAGGACGCGGAGCTCGCTGCAATGGCA
The DNA here is from genome assembly GCF_029946465.1 of Polyangium sorediatum. Taxonomy (NCBI): domain Bacteria; kingdom Pseudomonadati; phylum Myxococcota; order Polyangiales; family Polyangiaceae; genus Polyangium; species Polyangium sorediatum. The sequence continues at coordinate 130,265 of NZ_JARZHI010000003.1, read as the reverse complement.
CGCATACCGGAGGTCCGACTCCGCGAGCAGCGTGTACGGCATGCCATAGAGGAGATCCTCGATCAGCGCGTTCGGCGTGAGGTTCCCTTTGCGGAGTATGTCGTCGAGCTTCGGGAAGTCTTCGAGCCTTTGCGTCATGATCATGAGCGGCCCGCGCTCGACCTCCGGCAAGAGCTCGACGATGTAGCCGCCCGCGGCGACGACCTCGTCCCCTTCGAGCAGCGTGGCCACGGCGATCGTGGAGACGATCTGCTCGGAGTGCTGCATGTACGCCATGAGCGCCCCCGAGATCCCGCCGTCCTGCGCCTCGAACGAGACCTCCACGATGCCCTGGTGGAGCGAGCCGTTCGGCAGCGTCCGCATCATCTTGAGCAGCGCGCCCTTGCCGCCCGCCATGTCCTCGCCCGTCGTCCCGCTGAAGCCGACGAGGCCGCGGTTCGTGCCGTCCGGGTGCGCGTCGGCCACGATGCTGCCCTTGCCGCTCGCGCCCTTCAGGATGCCCTGGACGCGCAGGTTCGGGCTCATCGCCTCGCGGATGAGGAGCGCGCCCGTGACGAGCTCGCCGAAGCGGCCCGCCACCGTGCCCTTCGCGTTCTGCGAGGCGATGGCGCCGCGCACCGTGTCGGTCGTCAGCGCCGTGATGACCCGGAACGCGCCGTCGTTCGTCATCGCGCGGATGACTTTGTCGGCTTTCTTGTTCGTGACGTTTCGCTCGCTCATCAAACGGCCACCGCCGTCCCGGACGCGATGAGGCCGTCGCGTTCGAGCAGCGCCTCCAGGGTTGGTTCGCGTCCCATGAAGCGCCGGTAAAGGACCATGGGATCTTCGCTGTCACCTCGCGCGAGGATCTCCGAGCGGAAGGCCTCGCCGACCTCGCGGCTGAAGAGCCCCTCGCGCTTGAACCGCGAGAAGGCGTCGGCGTCGAGCACCTCGGCCCACTTGTACGAGTAATACCCCGCGGCATACCCGACGGGGCTCGAGAAGAGGTGCGAGAACGAGGCGAGCATCGCGTGGTCGCCGGGCAGCGGGGCGGGCGAGTGGCGCGAGAGGATCTCGCGGCCGTACGCCGTGGGATCCCCGTCCCGCGCCGGATCCCAGTCCACGTGCAGCGCGAGGTCGACCTCGGCGAAGCCGAGCTGCCGCATCATGGCGTTCGCCGTGCGGAACGTGCGCGCGGCCCGCATGCGCTCGAGAAGCGGCGCCGGGATCGGCTCGTTCGTCTCGTGGTGCCGCGCGAAGAGGTCGAGCGCCTCTTTCTCCCAGCACCAGTTCTCCATGATCTGCGAGGGCAGCTCGACGAAGTCCCACGCCACGTTCGTGCCGGCGAGCGTGCGCACCTCCACGCAGCTCGACGCGTGGTGCATGAGGTGGCCGAACTCGTGGAAGAGCGTCTCGACCTCGCGGTGGTTGAGCAGCGCGGGGCGGTCGCCGATGGGCGGCGTGAGGTTGCCCGCGAGCACTTCGAGGTGCGAAGCGGGGACCTTGGGCGACCACACGCCCGTCACGAGCCCCTGCATCCAAGCGCCGTCGCGCTTCGACTCGCGCGGCCAGAGATCGACGTAAAACACCGCGCTCGCGTGTCCGTTCGACTCCACGATGCGGTACGTCGAGACGGTCTCGTGCCAGGCCTTCGTCTCGGGTGAAGGCTCGATGCGCACGCCGTAGAGCGCCGAGGCGATCGCGAAGACTCCATCGAGCGCCTTCTCCGCGGAGAAATAAGGGCGGAGCGACTCCTCGTCGAAATCGTAACGCGCGCGGCGGAGCTTCTCGGCGTAATACGCGACGTCCCACGGCTCGATCGCGGGCGCGTCCGGGCCCTCGATCTCCTTGCGGTACGCCTGGAGCTCGGCGTTCTCCCGATCGAAGTGCGTCTGCGTCTTGTCGCGGAGCGTCTGCACGAACGTGCGCGCGGCGTGCCCCGACTTGGCCATGCGATCTTCGAGCACGAGGTCGGCGAAGCTCTCGAAGCCGAGCAGGCGCGCCTTCTCACGCCGGAGCACGAGGATCCGCTGCAAGAGCGGGCGGTTGTCCCAGGGCCCTTCGGTCGCGCGCGTGGCGTACGCCTTGTACATGCGCTCGCGGATCGAGCGATCGTCGAGGTACGTCATCACGGGCAGGTAGCTCGGCGCCTGCATCGTGAAGCGATACCCGGAGAGGCCCTTCGCCTCCGCGCTCGCCTTCGCCGCGAGCACCGCGCCCTCGGGCAGGCCCGCGAGCCCGTCGCGCTCGCCGATCACGAGCTCGAACGCGTTCGTCGCGTCGAGCACGTTCTGCCCGTAACGGAGCGTGATCTGCGCGAGCTCGACGTCGATCTCCGCGAGGCGCTTCTTCCCCTCCGGATCGAGGTCGGCGCCGCTGCGCTTGAAATCGGCGATCGTCTTTTCGAGGAGCCGCTTGCGGGTCCCCGTGAGCGCCTTGGCCTCGTCCGTCGCGGCGTACGCCTTGAGCGCGTTCCACACGGGCTCGGAGAGCGCGATGCCGCTGAAGAACTCGCTGACCTCGGGCTGCACCGCGGAGTAGGCGGCGCGGAGCTCGGGCGTCGTGGCGACGGACTCGAGGTGACCGACGACGCCCATCACGAAATCGAGCTGCTCCGTCACCCGTTCGAGCGCGGTGATGGTGTTCTCGAACGTGCGGGGCCCCGCGGCCGCCGCGAGGGCGTCGAGCCGCGCCTTCGCCTCGGCGAGCAGCTCTTTCACGGCGGGCTGCACATGCTCGCCGCGGATGCGATCGAAGGGAATTTCGTAGCCGAGGCCGAGCAGCGGATTTTCATGAGATTCGGACATGGTCGGTGCTCTCGTGGGCGCGCGCGTTTCCCCAGGGGACTTCTTCGTCCTTGCTACCTACGATCGTCGCTCGGGTCGCGCAACGCTTGGCGCACGACATCCGGACGAGTTCGGCGTGAACCCTCGTCCGTGAGCCGGGCGACGCGGCAAAGCGAGCCCTCGGAGGGCGAACGGATCGAAACTCCATCGCTTTCCGTGGTACCGGGCCTTCGGGTCCCGTGCTCGTTCGCCGGTTTCGAGGGCCGCACGATTCCGCTACGCTCGCGCCGTGAACGTCGCGCTCTTCCTGATCGGGATCGGCAAGATCCTCTTTGGCATCGTCGTCGGCGCCCTCGGCGTATGGCTCGGCTCGCGTGTGCTCGGGCGGGCCCTGCGCCTCGGCGAGATCGACGCGGAGCTCGGGAAGGGCAACACGGGCGTCGCCGTGATCTCGGCCGCGGGTCTGCTCTCGCTCGGGCTCCTCGCGCAGCACGCGGTGTCGGCGACGTTCGCCGCGATGGACCTCATGTACCGCGGCCAGAAGCTCGCGCCGGTGATGCTCGGCAGGTTCGTCTTTTACGGCCTCGCGCACGTCGCGTTCTCGCTCGCCGTCGGCGCGGCCGCGATCGCCGTGGGCACGTTCGTCTTCGTGCGCCTCACGCGGGGCGTGGATGAGCTCGCGGAGATCCGGAAGGGCAACGTCGCGCCCGCGCTCGTGCTCGGCGCGGTGATGGTGGTGACCGCGCTCGTGGCCGCGCCGGGGCTCGAGACCGCCCTCGACGGTCTCTTGCCGCTGCCCGAGCTCGCGCGCGACGAGGTGATGGCGCCGTCATGAGCGGGCGAACGCTCCTCGCGCTCACCGCGACCTCGTGCGTGTTCGTCGCGGGCTGCTGCTGCTGCGCCTTCGACATCAACGATCTGCTCACGCCGAGCGGCGAGGAGGAGCCGTCCGCGACGACGCCGGGCGTCGATCTCGGCGTCGCGGTGTATCCCGAAGCGACGCCGGCGTCCGGCGCGACGAAGTATGCGTGGCGGGATCGTCGCCTCGAACCGCCCGTCTATCGCGCCGGCTACGCGCTCGCCGCGGACGAGCAACGCGACGTCGACGCCGCGCACCACGAGCTCGCGCAGCGCCTCAAATACCAGGACGCGGGCGACGGCGCGTTCAAGTGGGTGCCGCCGCCCGGCTGCGACGTGAGCATGCAGTGCATCTTCGAGTCGCTCGCGGAGCGCAGCAAACCCGATGTCGATCCGCTCGCCGCGCGCTTCAAGGCGCGCATCCAGGAGGCGAAGCTCGGCACGCTCGACGCGGTCGAGCTCATGACCTCGTTCGTCCAGGCGATCCCTTACGAGATCCCCAAAGATCGCCCCTTCGGCCTCATGCCGCCGGCGCTCGTGGTCTCGGGGAAAAAAGGCGACTGCGATTCGAAGGCGTTGCTCTTGCACATGTTGCTCGACTCCATCGGCGTGGACAGCGTGCTCCTGAACTCGAATGCCCACCGGCACGCGATGCTCGGCGTCGCGGTGCCGGCGCAAGGCGAGAAGATTCGTTACCAGGGCCGCGAGTACGCGTTCGTCGAGACGACCGCGAAGAGCGCGCCCGTGGGATGGATCTCGAAGGAGATGTTGAAGCCGAACGACTGGGTCGTCGTGCCCGTGCGGATCCGTTCGTCGGAGAAGGCGCCGAAGAACGATGCCACGACGGGCAAAGCCGGGGACGGGCCGAAGCCGAAGTCGACGAAGAAGCGTTGAGCGGAGCTAGAGCATCGAACGGTTCGATGCTCTGCGAGATCGCGAAGCGAGCTCGCCTCGGGGGGTGAATCGACCGGGCTTTGCCCGGGCGAGAGGGGGACGCGAGGCGTCCCCCTCGGGACGAAAGAAGCCTAGAACATCGAGCGGTTCTTGAACCGATCGATGTTCTAGGAGCTGAGCGCGTCCGAGAGGGCGTGCACGGCGGCGATCATCCCTTCCGTGGGATTTTCGCCGTGCGCGCGGGCGCGCTGGTCCACGAGATCGAGGAGCGTCACGAGAACCGCCGAGGCCTGGGCCTCGTGGAGCGCTTGTTTCAACGCGCCGAGCTTCTTCCGCGTCTCGTCCGTCGCATCGAGCGCCGAGAGCGCAGCGAGCGTCGCGGCCGCGCGAGCTTCGTCCTTTTCTTTGATCGCGCTCTGCGTGACGTCGAGGAGCACGTGGCCGAACGCGGCGAGCCGCGCTTCGGTGAGCTCCGGCGAGGCGCCGGCGGCTTGCGCAACGAACTCCTGGAGCTCGGCGAAAGCGCGCCGCTGGACGAGCGCCAGGAAGAGCGCGGCTCCGTTCGTCTCCCAGTCCGCTTTCGACACGAGCCGCTTTCCGATCCAGGCGACCACGGGCGAGGCCACGGGCCCCTGATGCAGCGAGGCGAGCGCGACGCTCATGAGCCGCGCGGCATCGACGCCTTGCGCGGCGAGCCAATCGAGCAGCATCGCGCGCTCGTCGCCGTTCGTCCCGGTCTGCACCTTTTCGAGCGCATCGTCGACGGTGAGGCCCGCGAACGGATCGGCGAAGAGCGGATCGCCTTCGTCGTCGCCGAAGCCGAGATCGAGGTCGTCGCCGAGCGCGCCGCCGCCGAAGAGCGCGCCGTCTCCTTCTTTCGAGGCCGACGCGTCGGGCGCGCTGCCTTCGTCGAGGTCGAACATCGCGGCGAGATCGACGGGTTCGTCCGCGGGCGTGAAGACCACGACGGGCGCGGGCGCCCTTGTTTCCTTCCGCTCGATACGCGCCTGGAGCGCGGGCGGGACCTTCCCGCGGACGAGGTCGGCGAGCGCCTCCCATTCCTGATCCTCGAAGGAGAGCCCGGGGGCGTTCAGCACCTCGTGCTCGAACTCGGCGGGTTTGTCCGCACCGAGCTTCGCGAGCGCGGCGAGGATGGGCGTACGATCCGCGGACGAGGTGCGCGCGCGCCAGCGCAGGAGATCTGCGGAGGTGAGCTCGTGCGCGTGCTCGGCGAGGAAGGTGTGATCGTCCGGCGCGAGCGCCGGCTGCCGGAGGACGTGCAAGAAGGCCACGGCGCGGGCGCTTCCCCGATGAGCGTGCACGAGAGCATCGATTTCGGCCTTTTTCATGGGAGCCCCCACCTTACCAGGGTCGGGCCTTCCGGCGCGACCCTCGTATCGTGCTTCGTCGGGTGGGGCCTCGCGCCCCGGAATGACCCCCCGCGGCGGCGCGCCGACGCGGCGCCCGCGATTCATGACACGCACACGAATGCATGCCGCGCCGCGCGAAGGTTCAAGCCGTCCGGGCGTGCTCCGCCCGGGGCGATAACGCGACGGTGAGCCTCGGGTCAAAAGAATTGCATTGGGTGAAATCGAGTTGACGAGACGGGCGGAGCGGGCTTCCATGACATCGATCGCGATTGTTCCCGCTCGGCGATCCGGCCCCGCGGCTCATGGGGAGCCCCGGGGCTGTATGTTTTTCAGGGCCGATCATTTCTGTTCTGCGCCCTGGTCCGCGCGGCGGCGAGCGCCCGGCCGCGCATCACCTCGGCCCTCGATGCAGGCCTTGGATCCGGGCCTCGGCGTGGATGCGTGCCACCCTGAGCCGTTCTCCGACATCCCTGCCGCGCTCTCGGCGCGAGCGCCATGGAATCGCGGAGAACAGGCTGCGGCATGCCGATTGCTTTGACGTCCTAGCATGCGAACGCTCCCCCTTGTTTCCCTGCTTCTTTCTCTCTCCGCCCTCGCTTGCAGCTCGTCTGCGCCGCCCGAGCCTCCCGGGGCCGTGGATACCGGTGATTGCCACGACGCGAACACACCCGGCTGTGTCGTGACCTCCGGCGCGCAGCGGATCACGAGCCCGAATGTCCCGAGCGACCACCTCACCGCGCTCGTCGATGGCAACACGGCGTTCGCGCTCGATCTGTACAAGAACCTCCGCGGCGAGCCCGGAAACCTCTTCTATTCCCCGCACTCGATCTCGAGCGCGCTCGCGATGACCTTCGCCGGCGCGCGCGGGCAAACCGAGACGGACATGGCGAAGGCGCTGCACTTCACCTTGCTGCAGGCAGAGCTCCATCCGGCGTTCAACGCGCTCGATCTCGCGTTTGCGAGCCGCGGCAAGGGCGCGCAGGGCTCGGACGGCCAGGGCTTCCGGCTCAACATCGCGAACGCGGTCTGGGGCCAGGTCGGGTTTCCCTTCGAGACGGCGTTCCTCGACGTGCTCGGCCTCAATTACGGCGCCGGCATGAACGTCGTCGATTACATCGAGGGGACGGAGGAGGCCCGCTCGCTGATCAACGGCTGGGTCGAGAAGAAGACCGAGGGCAAGATCAAGGACATCCTCCAGGAGGGCTCGATCGACGCGAGCACGCGGCTCGTGCTGACGAACGCCGTGTACTTCAATGCAGCGTGGCGGACGCCGTTCGAGGAGGAGAACACGCAGAACGCCTCGTTCACGACGGGCGAGGGCGGCTCGGTCTCCGTGCCCATGATGCAGGGTTACGTCGAGGCGCCTTACGCGCAGGGCGCGGATTACGCGGCCGTGGAGCTGCCTTACGACGGCAACGAGCTTTCGATGGTGCTCGTGCTGCCGAACGATCTCGACGCGTTCGAGAGCAGCTTCGACGCGGCCCGCCTGAACGAGGTCGTTGGTGCTCTCTCCGAGCGCTCGGTCGACACGCGGATGCCGCGATTCAAGTTCGAGTCGAAGTTCAGCCTGGTCGAGCAACTGAAGATCCTCGGCATGGGCGTCGCGTTCACGGGCGAGGCCGATCTCTCGGGCATCAATGGGAAGGGCGGGCTCTTCATCTCGGACGTGATTCACCAGGCGTTCGTCGGGGTGAACGAGGCGGGGACCGAGGCCGCGGCGGCGACCGCGGTCATCGTGGGCGAGACGAGCGCGCCCGAGCCGGCGGCGATCACGTTCGACAAGCCGTTCTTGTTCTTCATCCGCGACATCGCGACGAAGTCCGTGCTCTTCGTGGGTCGCGTGGTCGACCCGAGCTGAGCGGCACGCTTCCGATGGGCGTATCTTGCCGTGCGGAGCCTTCCGCACCAAGATACGCCCATGTTCTTCAAGGTCGACCCTCGCAAGCTGCAGATGCCCACGAAGGAGCAGGCCCTCCCCGGGCGGAGCACGCCGATGCGCGTGCCCGAGCGGCACTTCGTGAGCGGCGCGCGGATCGTGCCCCCGTTCCCCGAGGGCACCGAGCAGGCGATGTTCGGGCTCGGTTGTTTCTGGGGCGCGGAGCGCAAGTTCTGGCAAACGAAGGGCGTGTACGCGACGGCCGTCGGATACGCCGCGGGGCTCACGCCAAACCCCACGTACGAAGAGGTCTGCACCGGCGGCACCGGTCACAACGAGGTCGTGCTCGTGGTCTTCGAGCCCGCGAAGGTCTCGTACGAGGCGCTGCTCGCGGTCTTCTGGGAGAACCACGATCCGACGCAGGGCATGCGCCAGGGCAACGACGTCGGCACGCAGTATCGCTCGGGCATTTATTGCTTCGGCCTCCTGCAAAAGATGGCCGCCGAGCGCTCGCGCGTCGCCTACCAGAAGGCGCTCCAAGGCGCGGGGCACGGCGACATCACGACCGAGATCCTCGAAGCGCCGACGTTCTATTACGCCGAGGACTATCACCAGCAGTACCTCGCGAAGAACCCCGACGGGTATTGCGGCATCGGCGGCACCGGCGTGAGCTGCCCGGTGGGGCTCGTTTCGACGGGCTGAGTTCGGGCGGAGCACGGCCTCCGCGTTTGCTCTAGCGTGACAGGGCCCGCGAAGCGCGGATACCATCCCCCCCATGATGAAGACACGACACGCGGGCCGGATGGGGCGCTTCGCGCTCGTCCTTGGGATGATGGGCCTCCTCGGCGCGGCGACCGCGTGCGGGGACAGCGGCACGGGCGCCACGGGCGGTTCGGGCGCCGGCGGCAGCGGCGCCGGCGGTTCGGGGCAAGGCGGCATGGGCCCGGGCGGCATGGGCGGCCAGGGCGGGGAGGGCGGCGAGCTCTTTCCTTCGGGCGTCGGCGGCGCGGGCGGAGGCGCGGGCGGCGGCGATCCGAACTGCAATCCCATCCTCAAGGCGACCGTGCGCGATTTCCAGATCGCGCACCCAGATTTCGAGGATTTCATCGGCGACGACAAGGGCATCGTCACGAACGAGCTGGGCGCGGACGGAAAACCCGTCTATGCGGGCAACCCGACGACGCCGACGACGACGGGCAAGGCCAATTTCGATCAGTGGTACAACGACGTCGAGGGCGTGAACATCGCGATCCCGGTCGAGATCCCGCTCATGGCCGCGGGCGGCGGGACCTACACGTACAACAACTCGGCGTTTTTTCCCATTGACGGTCAGGGCTTCGGCGACGAGTTCCAGACCCACAACTACCATTTCACCCTCGAGCTGCGGACGCAGTTCATTTACGAGGGCGGCGAGATCTTCACGTTCACGGGCGACGACGACCTCTTCACGTTCATCAACGGGAAGAAGGTGATCGACCTCGGCGGCGTGCACGGCGCGCAGACCTCGACGGTGAACCTCGACGAGCGCGCGGCCGAGCTCGGCATCGAGAAGGGCAAGACCTACCCGCTCGATTTCTTCTTCGCCGAGCGGCACACGAGCGAATCGAACTTCCGGATCGACACGACCATCGGCTGCTTCTCGGAGCCGCCGATCCCCGAATAATCAGTCGAAGGGCGCGACCGTCACCGCGTGATTCAAGGGCCCATGCCCGTGCCCGAGGCCCGGCGCCTTCTGGATCGCGAGCCGGAGGTACCGCCGCGCCCGCGTGATGGCCGCTTCCATCCCGAGCCCCTGCGCGATCCCCGCGGCGATCGCCGAGGCGAGCGTGCATCCCGTTCCGTGCGTCGAGGTGGTCTCGATGCGATCGTCCTCGAAGAGCTGTTCTCCCGCGGCCGTGACGAGCACGTCCGTGACCTTCGGCCCTTCGAGGTGCCCACCCTTCAAGAGCACCGCCTTCGGACCGAGCGCGAGCAGCGCCGCGGCCACGCGTCGCATCGCGGAGACGGAGTCGATCGTTTGTCCCGCAAGGACCTCGGCCTCCGGCACGTTCGGCGTGATCAGCGTCGCGCGCGGCAAGAGCCGGCCGATGAGCGCTTCCCGCGCCTCCGGGAGCAAGAGCGGCGCGCCGCCCTTGGCCACCATCACGGGATCGACGACGAGCGGGACGTCCTTCGCGAGGCGCGCGTGCACGTCGGCGACGACGTCGATCACCTCGGCCGAATGGAGCATGCCGGTCTTGATCGCGTCCGCGCCGATGTCCTCGAGCACGAGGCTCATCTGCTGCGCGAGGAACGCGGGCGGGACCGGAAACACCCCGAAGACGCCGCGCGTGTTCTGCGCAGTCAGCGCCGTGATCGCGGTCGCCCCGAACGCGCCGAGCGCCGTCACGGCCTTGAGATCCGCCTGGATACCGGCCCCGCCGCCCGAGTCCGAGCCGGCCACGATGAGCACACGCCCTTGCATCGCGGCTCGCCTACCAGCGCGGGACGCGACGCGCAAGGTGCGGCTTCGTTTACTTGCTCGACATGGCCAGCGTCGCCCGCACCCGGCGCTGTTCGAGCGGCGTGAACGAACGATCGAGCAGCGCTTGCTCGGCGGCCTTGAACGCGGCTTCGTCCTGCGTCTTCGCGGCGAGCGCGTCGCGTTCCTTTCGAAACGCCTCGATCCGCGCTTTCCACGCTGCGCGTTGCGCGTCGAGCTCGGCCAGCCTGTCGGCCGCCTCCACGCCGAGGGTCTCGACGCGCTTCGTGTACACGTCCTCGTCCGTCGCCCCTTCCGCGCGCATCGCGTCCGCCTCGGCGCGCGCGCGGAGCGGCAACGTCGCGGCTTCGCGCGCCTCGCGCGCTCCTTGGGGCAAGCTCGCTTCGAGCTCGGCGACCTTTTGCTCCTGCTCGTCGGCCGTCAGCGTTTCGTCCTGACGAATGCGGCTCGCCTCGGCGGCCACCTCGCCCTCGCGCTCCTCGTCGCCGAAGAGCGCGTCCGCGGTCTCCTCGCCGAAATGCTTGCGCCGGAGCTTTTTCAGCGCTTCGAGCCGCGCCGTCGGATCGGCCTCTTCGTCCTTCGGCAGCGCGAGGCCGTCCTTGTCTTTTCGATACGCGAGATACTGATCGAGCAGCGCGGCGGCCTGGAGCGCGGCCGGGCCAGAGGCCCGCTCGCGAATGGCCGCCAGGATCCGGGCGCGGATCGTCTCGTCGCTCTCCTCGCCCTCGGTGGTGAAGTAGTAATCGAAGAGGCGCAGGATCTCCGGACCGAGGAGGAGCGATCCGTCGGGCCCGACGCGCAAGGCCCCGTCCTCGTCCGTGCCGCGCAGCGAGCGGGCCTTTTCCTTGAAGGGGCTCTTCTCGCGGGTGTCGACGTTGGTCTCGGCGCGTCGGACGGGCGGCGTCGAGATTTTTCGCGTTGCGCTTTTCGGGCCGCCGCGCGCCTCGGCCGTCGTGTCGCCCGCGCGCGCGGGTTCGTCCCCGCTTCGTTTCCACGCGCCGATGCCGGCGGCGACGAGCGTGACGAGGGCGATCCCCGTGGCGATGCGGCGGCGGTTCACGCGCATCCTCGCTGGGAAGGACGTCAGAGGCCGAGGGTCTTCAGGCGGTTCGCGTGGGCGCGGAATACCGACTTCGGGCTCGTCTGGAAGGGCGCCGTGATGCCGAAGAGCTGGTTCACCTCGTCGAGGTGGTTCATCTTGTAATCGTCGCGGATGACGTCGCCGAGGTGCGAGCTGCAGCGGCCGACGAGCCCGTCGTTCGCGTCGTCGTAGATGATGCCCGTGAGGCCCATCGGGTAATCGGAGACGTCGAGCACGTTCGTCACCTTCGAGGTGCCGGACCACGAGAAATACCGGATCCCGTTCACCACATGCGCGCCCTCGCCGCACCACGCCGCCGGCAAGCCCGCGCCGTAGGTCGCGTTGTACGCCGCGGAGCCTTCGGACGAGAGCGACTCCAGCGCGGCGATGGAGTTCTGCGGGCTCGTCTGGCCGGAGAGCAGGCCGAGGATCGTCCCGAGCGAGTTCGCGAAGAGCGAGAGCACGGCCTCGGAGAACCCGCCCTCCGTCATGTTGTCGCGGAGGAAATCGGCGAGGTCGGCGCCGTGGTGCGGCGAGCCCACGCTCGTCACGCTTGCGACGAGGTCGGGCCGCATCGTGGCGACGTACCGGATGTCGAGGCCGCCGTGGCTATGGCCGATGAGGTTCACCTTCTTGGCGCCCGTGACCGCGACGATCTCCTCGACCTGCTGGAGGAGCTCCTCGCCGCGCGCCTCGGTGGACGAGAACGCGGGCACCTGCGTCACGAAGACACGCGCGCCGCCCGACGCGAGCGACGACTCGATGCCGTGGAAATAGTCGACCACGCCGAACAGCTCGTCGAAGCCCGCCATGCCGTGGCAAAGGACGATGGGGAATTTCGTTTGCGTGTACGTGTCGGTGTACCCATTGGCCGCCGACGTCGATGTCTCCTCCGCCGCCGCGAGCTGGTTCGGCGACTCGCCGCCACACCCGCCGATGAAGGCCGACGCGAACATCGCCGTGCCAAATGCTGCCGCCCGACCGAACCGAACCCCCAAGCCAATGTTCCAGCGCATGTTCAGGCCCTCCATCCTATCCGAATGGCACCGTCCATGCCAGAGGATCGAATGACGCGTTGCGCCTGGAACAAGCCATTGTGGCTGCAACGGCTGGGCGTGATGGTGATCTGGATTGAGTCAAACGAGATCCAGGGTGGATCGTCGGTGCATCGGTCTCCTCGATCCACGCCGCGTCACTGGAGCTTGAATTTGAACGTGAGGATGTAACGCACGCTGATGGGCCGGCCGCCGTACATCATCGGGCTGTAGCGCTGCTGCGCGAGCGTCGTGTTCACCGCGGGGTCGAGGAACGGGTGCCCTTTGAGGATGCGACAATCCCGCAGCCTGCCCTCCGTGGTGATGACGCATTGCGCGATGACGGTCCCTTCGATCCGCTGTCGCGCCGCGTCGCTCGGATAAGGCGGCTGCGCGGGGCCGGCGAGGAGGACCGGGCGGCCCATCTCGGAGGTCCAGCTCAACGTGGTGTTCGTCGGCGGCGGCTCCGGCGGAGGCGTCGCAGTCCCCGTGCCGGTCGGATCCCCGCCGAGGACGCCGTCTGGCTTACCATTCGGATCGCCGCCATTGCCCGTGCCATCCGGCGCCGTCGCACCGTCCCCGACCGCGGCGGCAGGCGGCTCGTCCGTTGGTTCGGGTTCGGTCGGCTCGACCTTGGGTGGCTCGTTCGTCAGGATTGGGACCTGCGGGCGCTTGGGCCGAGGCGTTTTCGGCGGCGCGGCCTGTGGGGGTTGGGGGGCCGCGGGGCCCGGGGATCCCAGCAAGGCCGCCGGTTTGGGCGGGACCTGAAACACGACGACCGGCTCGTCCTCGTTCGAGGAGGCTTTCTTGCCGGGGATCGCGAACACAATGACCGCGGCGAGCGCGTGCGCGCCAATGGAGAGAAGAGCTCCGGTGCCGAGGTGCGGACGAGCGCCCTCGTACCGGCCCATGGCCGATTCGAACACGAATGCCTCCTTTCCAGGACGAACGAGGTGCGTCCCGGAGCAACCTATTTCAAGACCGATTCACTTCGGCAGAACGAGATTGACCTTCGAGACGTACCGCACGGCAATGGGCTCTCCGCCCTGCGTCGCCGGCGAGAATCGCCACGTACGCGCGGCCGCGAGCAGCTCGGCGTCCATGTGCGGCAAGGATTTCAGGAGCCGACAATCCCTCGTCGCGCCTGTCGCCGTGATCTCGCATTGCAAGAGGGCCATGCCCTCCACGCGAGCCTGGAGCGCCTCGCGCGTGTACACGGGATCCCGACCGCCGATTCGCTTCGGCTGGGACATGGTCCCTTGCTCGAACGGGCGCACGGTGACGTTCGGCGCCTCGGGTTTGGCCGGGAGCACCTCGGGCGAGCCTGCGTTCTCCACCCTGGCGATCTGCGGAGGCACGGCCTCGGGCGCGCGGGGTTCCTCGGACGAGGGAGGTTCGTCCGCCACGGTCACCTTCGGCGGCGGCGTGATCGCATTCGGCACGCCACGCGAAGCATTCACGGGCGCCGCGACACGATGGGGCTCCGCGTCGTGGCCCTTCGCCTCGGCGCGAGGCGCGGGCGCGGGGATTCCTGCGCCGAGCTGGAGCTCGGGGTATTGCAGCGGCTCGTCCGCGGGCCCCTTCGAGGCCTCGGGCCGATGCATGGGCTGCGAAAGGAGCGTGATTCCGACGAGCACCACCTGCGCCGCCGCCACGAGCCCAGCGCCGAGCCGCCCTTTTTGGAAAAAACCGACCGGCTTCCCGGTCGGCCCGAGGACGCTCTGGAACAATATGTGCGGCGTCGCCTGCGCCGATCGTTTCGCGCCGGCCATCGCAGCCCGTACCGGCCGAGGTTCGGGCCTTTCGGGCTGCATCGGGGTCGCCAGGCGAGGCCTGTTGTTTTCCCGCGCCGGAATCTCGTGCGCCTTCGCCACGCGCGCCGGCTCGATTCCGAGCGCCGCGAGGGTTCGCGCCTTGGAGCCCGCCGGCGCCCGATCGGCTCGCGCCGAGCGCAGGAGCGCCGTCGCCGCGTCGTCCCCCTTCTCGTCGAGCAGCCTGCGCATCTCGCTCACGGCCGCCCCCTTCCTTGGGTCCCCACGACCCGCGCCGAGATCCTCGCAAAAAGCTCCCGCGCGCGCCGGAGCCGCGACGCCACCGTTCCCATCGGCAAATCGAGCGCCCCGCTGATCTCCTGCATCGTGAGCTCTTCCAGCTCGAAGAGCACGAGCACCGTCCGGAGATCCTCCGGCATCGCCGCGAGCACCTCGTCGAGCAGGGCCCGCAGGCGTCGCTGCTCCACGATCTCGTCCGGCCGAGGCCCTGCATCCGCCCGCGCGTCCGCCACCTCGTCCGCCTCGGGGACCTCGCGCCGCCGGCGTTGCGCGCGCTTGGCGTGCGAGGCGACGTGCACGGCCGTGCCCATCAAAAACGCCTTCTCACGCCCCGGCTGAATGGCCGCGAGTTTCCCCGATGCCACGACGAACACCTGCTGGGCGCAATCATCGAGCTCCGCCGCCGGCACTCCGAGCCGCCGGAGAGCCACGTACACGGCGTCGAAATGCGCGTCGATCATCCCCCGGAGCCGCGCCTTCTCCGCGTCGCCTTCGCCGCCCCTGGCCCACCCCTCCTCGACCGCGCGAGGCTCGTCCGCCTCGCAGACCTCGGCGCCCGAGAAGAGGATGTCCAGGTCGGAGACGAGGGTCACGTGTTCACCCTCCGTTTCGACGAACGGAGCCCGGCGGCCACGCAAGGCGCGGCGAACGCAGGGAGGACATGGGCGAAAGCGGGGGCCACGTCTCTACCATGCCCGGTCCGGGGCACGTTGATCACAGAAAATGTGGGGGCGTGCGATCTCCGAAATGTGCGGAGGACGACGGCTACTTCGACTCGCCCGGCTTGGGCAAGCTCGCCGGATCGTAGATCCCGCTGCTTTCGATCTTCCCCCACCGGTCTTCGAGGGATTTCACCCAGCCCGGGTCGTGGATCTCCGTGAGCTTCTTCTTCCACGCCCCTTCGAGGAAGCTCGTGCTGAAGGGATCCCCTCGGTCCTCGGGAATGCCCACCTCCGTCTTGCACACCTGCATCTCGTAGCCGCCCGGGGAGGGCTCGGCCTGCTTCAGGCAGAGGTCGTATTTGCTCTTCCAGTTGGAAATCTCGAGTCGTTGCACGAGCAGCGCCTCCGCTTGTTTGAGGAGCGGATGGAGGCGCTTGGCGTCGGCATCGACCAGCGCTTTCGCCTCGGCGGCCTCGGGGCTCGTGGGGAAGAGCTTGGCGATTTTCTTGCCGAGGTCGACGCAGGAGCCGGTCCCGTCCGGCTTGCAGGCGGCTTTCACCTCGTCGAGAAGGAGGGCCGGGCCATTCTTCGTGAGCCACTCCTTCGCCTTGTCCGCGACCGGCGAGCTTTGCCCGGCGAGCTCCTCCATCTTGGCCCGCGCCGCGGCCTTGTCCGCCGAGGCGTTGGCTTCCTCGAACGCCGCCGCGCTGCTCATCGCTCGCGTCTTTGCGAGCGCCTCGAACGCGCGTTTCGCCGGCGCATCCGTGACCGTCGCCGACAGCTCCTTGGCTTTGCCGTATTGCTCCTCGGCGACGAGCGTGGTCGCCTCCCGGACCGTGAGGGCCTCGATTCGTTGCTTGGCCACGGGGCAAAATGGCGAGCCCTCGGCGGCCTTGCAGACCTCGGCATACAGCGCCTTGGCCTCGGCGACCTTGCCAGCCGCCTCGGCCTCTCGCGCTTTCGACATCGGCTCCTTGGCGGCATCGCAGCCCGCGAGCGCGAGGGCGAGCACCACGATGGCCTGGGCAATGGGTCGGCTCATTTCGCACCTTTCAGGGCTTTCAGCGGATCCTCGCCCGTCGCGACGGCCCCGGAGCGGCGTGCCTCGTACGTCGCAATGACGCCCGGATCGCCGAGCGCCGCGACGCGCCTGCGGAAGAGCGAGTCCTCCGTCTGCCGCGCGTCGAACCGCTCGTAGGCAGATTTCCCGTCGTCGTAGATGTCTTCCTCGCAGGCGCGAATGCGCTGGAATTCGGCCTCGATCTCGGCGGTCTTCTCGGCCATGCAGAACGTGAAGGCCAGGTCCTTCTTGCCTCGCTGCATGAAGACGCCGATGAACCTGTCGAGCTCGGCGCGCGCCTTCTCCGTGCGCTTTTGCTCGGCGTCGTGGGCGGCCTTGGCCTCGTCGAATCCGGGCGGCTTCTCGGGCAGCGCCGAAAGCTTCTCGAACGTATCGATGCAGGAGCCCTGATGCTCCGGGCCACACGCGGCCTTCACCTGCGCTACGAGCAGCCCCGGCCGCTCCTTCTCGATCCAAGCCTTCGCCAGCGCGGCCGCGGGCGTGGTCCCGTCGGCGAGCGCCTTCATCGTATCGAACGCGCGCGCCTTGTCCGTATCGGCGGCGGCCTGCTCGAAGCGAACGCCTTCGGTCAGGTCCTCCTTGCCGAGGCGCGCCTCGATGTCCTTGGCCGTGGGTTCGTCCGCGGAGGCGAGGGCGCGGAGGAGCAAGCGCTCAGCCTTGCCGAATTCGTTTTTTTCGACGGCCTTCGTCGCGGCCGTCACGAGCGCGCCCGCGGCCCGGGGGCCGCTCTGCTGGCATTCCGGGCTCGCCGGCCCCTCGGCGCAGACGAGCTCGAACTTCTGCGCGGCCTCTTCGAAGTTGGCTTGGGCTTCGAGGTTCTCCGCCTCCTTGAAGGAAGGCGGCGGGCCCGAGCATCCGCCGATCAACACCGGCAGAAGGACCAGGAGACATGTACGTACGAGCACGTCGCGAGTAGAGCCGCGCCCGCTTGGCCTGTCAATGTCTCAGGCTGCCTTGCACCGCGGGCACCACGTCGTGGGGCCTTCGTGGGGCGCTCGGTGGAGGCGGCGGTGCCTGGAGCTGCGTGCCCAGACGATGAGATTCACGCGCCGACCGGATCGCAAGGGATGGACGCCGTGCCGGTGGGCGCCCGCGTGCAAGATCGCGCGGCCCGCGGCGGGCTGCCATTGCCACGCCTCCGCGTCGTTCGCCGGGTCCTCCCGATGCGCGTCGCAACGAGCGCCCCGGAAGTACACCTCGGCCCCTTCGAAGGAGAGCCCGAGGCACGCGTTGAGCGTCACCTCGCTATCGTCGACGTGAAACCCGAGGTCGGTATCGCCGTTCTCCGCATACTCCACGATGAACGCGTGCTGGTGATCGAGGCTCGAACCGTCATGCTCCGGGAATGCCCACTTCGTGAGGGGCGCGAGCCAGGTGTAGAGGAGCTCATCCATCGCGTCTTCGAGCCCGAGCTCCGAAAGCACGACCCCCTGGTGGTTCATGCTGTTCGGCCGGAGCGGGCGCACGCTCCGGTGGCGGCTCGCGTGCTCGAATGCGTGGATCTCCCGCAGGAGGGCCTCCCTGTACTCGGCCGAGAACAGCGGGAATTCGAGCACGCCGGCATGAGGGCGCTCCACGAGCCCTTCGAGGGCCTCAGGCGTCCCGGCCCGCACCGCGCGGACGAAGCCGGGATCGAGGCATCGCTCGGTGAGGTCGGACAGCCACGTCTGGCGGAGCGAATACGAGGGGCGCGTCATGCAAACGCGAGCGTACCACGATAGCCGCTCGCGGGAGCGGCTCAGTCGCGGAGCAGCGAAGGTACGGCGGCGAGGAGGTAGACCGCGGAGGTGCCGGCCATGATCGATTGCGCGATCACCGCCGCAGGCCGCTCGACCGGCTCGCCGCGGAGCAGCGCAGGCAGCTTGCCGAGCCCGCGCGCCGCCCCGGCGAGGCCGAGGCCTGCCACGGCCGTCGCGCCCACGAGCGCGGCCTTCCGGGACGATTCCCGACGGGCGAGCAGGCCGAGCCCGAGCGCCGCCGCGCCCACACCCGCGGGGATCAGCGCCGTCTTGTGCTCCCTGCCTGTCGCGACGAACCCCCCGATGCCGAGCGCGGTCAAGAGACTGCCGTACCCGATCGTCCAGCCTGTCATGACGTCGAACCCTCCTTCGGTCGGGACATGCGGCGCGCCGCGCATCCCGTGCTGCCCATTCATGACACGCCGCGTGGCGCCACGCTCGATACGTCGAGGGCAACGGGACCGGCGGGCGCGACGGACGCGGACGTCAGCCACCCCCGAGGGCCTGCACGGCGCCCCGGGGGTGCGCGCGTCATCCGCGCTTCTTCGGCGCAGGCGCGGCCCGGCCTTCGATTTCCTTCCGCAGCTTCTTCCAGTCGCCCTTCGGCAGCTTGCGGACGGCGTCGGCGATGCGGGCCCGCTCGTCCTCCGCGGGGAAGGCGAGGATGTACAGGGGCGGGATATCGAGCGCGCGGGCGATGCGATCGACGGTCTCGATCGTGATTGCAGCGAAGCCGTGCTCGATGTTCGAGAGGTGGCCCTTCGAGATCGAGCTCGCCTCACCGAGCGCGGGCAGGGACATGTTGCGCTCGAGCCGGAGCTCGCGGATGCGCGCGCCGGCCTTGGAGGAAAAGGGGCTGGGTTCGGTTCGTCGGGGCATGGGTCACCTCTCGTCAGCGAGGATTCCCCCTTACCACAACATGCGCGGAAGACAAACCACCCAGTTCGTCCGACCCGTAGATTTTGGAGAGGGCCTTCGAGAACCAGCCTACACCCCGAGGCGGCGTGGGATCGTTTGGCCCCCCCGTACATAGTTGTTGATCGTTCCCGGGAAAACTGGCAGAGTCCCGGCCGGGCGAGATCCGACCCACGGCCGGAGCGAGGACGGGGAGACGAGGCCGGCGCTCGGGTTCAGAGCCCGACGTTCATCACGGGCAAGAACGGCAGCCCGCCCTCGCTCGAGAGGTTCACGAGGCCGAGCTGCACGCCGCGCAGCCGCGCCGCTCGATTGACGAGCCCGACCTGGAGCCCCGTGACCTCGCCGCCGACGTTCACGACGCCGAACGTCGCGCCCTTCAATTCGCGCGAGAGGTTGACGGCGCCGAGCTGCGCGCCGTACACCTCACCCGAGCCGCTGATGAACCCGGCCTGCAAACCATAGAGGTTCTTGCCCGTGATGTTCACGGCGCCGAGC
The DNA here is from genome assembly GCF_029946465.1 of Polyangium sorediatum. Taxonomy (NCBI): domain Bacteria; kingdom Pseudomonadati; phylum Myxococcota; order Polyangiales; family Polyangiaceae; genus Polyangium; species Polyangium sorediatum. Next base: position 110,959 of record NZ_JARZHI010000003.1, on the reverse strand, counting down.
TGCGCGCCGTGGTGGCTCTTGAACGTGATGTTCACGGCGCCGAGCTGCGCAAGCATATACGCGTCGTCGAGCACGCCATTGAACGCGGCGGCCTGCACGACGCCCCGGAAGTCGTCGCCGACGAGATTGAGGACCCCAGCGACCTGCAAGGCGCCGCGATATTCTTTGAGCGTCGCGTTGAAGGCCGCCCCCACCTGCATGAAGCCGCGGAAGTCCTGCTTGACGAAGCTGGCGAGCCCGACCTGCCCGATGCCGCCGAACGTGCCGGCGCCGTTGTAGCTGCCGACCTGGAGCCCGCCCGAGAAGCCGCCGTTGACGATGTTGCCGAAGCCGAGCTGCAAAATCCCGTAAGAATTGCCCTTGACCTCGTTCACGATGCCCACCTGGGAGGCGCCGTAAAAGTCCTTCGTGTTCCGATTGGCCGCGCCGATCTGGAGGAGCCCGCGGAAATCCCCGTCGATGACGTGGTTGACCGCGCCGAGCTGGAGCAGGCCATAGAAATGCGCGCGCTCGAGTTGATTGAACGCGCCGATCTGCGCCGCGGTGACGATCCTGCTCTCCAAGCCGTCCTCGGGATCATCGAGGACATGGTTGTACGCTCCGAACTGCAGCCCGCCTACGAAATGCGCGGCGTTGTTCCAGGGGCCGAGCTGCCCCAGGCCGTACAACGCGGCCGCCGTGTTTTTCCCGAGCGTGACCTGGAAACCGCCGTGGAAGCTCTCCTCGATCCGCGACGTGACCAGGCCGAGCTGCATCACGCCGACGAATCGTTCGGCTCGGCTCTCGTACGGGGCAAACTGGAGCAGGCCGTAAAATTCTTTCGAGGCGCTCTTCGCGAGGCCGATCTGGGTGAGGCCCACGAAGGCGTCGGCCTCGGGGAAGATCCCCGGATGGACCGCGTACCAGTCCGAGAGCGGCGGAGGCGGTGGAGGCGGCGGAGGCGGCGGGGGCGGCGGAGGTGGGGGCGGGGGCGGGGGCGGCGGCGGGAGATCGCCGCCCGCGACCTCGAGCGGAGGACGTGTCGGCGCCGAGGGTTCCATCTCGGGGCCGGCGATCTCGGCTTCGTCTTCGCCCACGTTCGCCTGCGCGGGCGCGACGAGCGCCACCATGGAGAGGCAGCCTGCGAGGAGCGTGAAACGCAGAGGTCCGGTTTGCATGCCGTGTACCATGGAACGTCGGGAGCGCGGCGATCTTACATGCCTTCGCACCCGAGAGGGCCAGGACGTTCTCTGACCGCCCCTCCCTCTCTCTCCCTTGCGGCCCCGACGAATCCGGAATACTCCGTCGGTATCCGAACGTTTTGCCGGAGGTGCATGCTTGATCTCGAATCGATCCTTCGTCGCCATTTCGTTTGCGGTCGTCCCGCTCGTCCTGTTCGCCTGCGCCAAGGGGAATACCCGTCCCGGCGGTGAAGGCGGTGCAGGAGGCGAGGGGGGCGACGGGTGGGGCGGGCCCGCGCAATCCTCGAGCGGCAGTGGAGGAATGGGCGGCAGCGGCGGCATGAGCGGCGCGTCGAACTCGGGCGCGGGCGCGTCTTCGTCTTCGTCCAGCGCGAGCAGCGGATCGGGTTCGTCCTCGTCCTCCGGCAGCGGCGGCGGCGGAAGCGGCCCTTTGCCCATCGTGCTCCTGCGTATCGGTGACGGCGTGACGGCGCTCTCCTCGGCGGCGTCGCCGGTCACCATCGAGTGGCGCCTCACGGACGGCTCGGCCATGCCAGGCTCGCCGGGGACGACCGCGATGCCGCAAGTGATCTCGGGCTCGAATTACAATCTCACGTTGTCGGGGACGGCGTCCTCCGAAGGACACCTGTCGCTCTCGGCGAATGGCAAATACGTCTTCCTCGCCGGGTATGCCGCCGACGTGGGCGCGCCGAACGTGAGCACGCAGCTCGTGTCGCGCGTCGTCGGCCGGGTGGACGCGTTCGGCAACGTGAACACCTCGACCTTGCTCTCGGGCGCGTTCAACGCCAGCAACGTGCGCGGCGCGACGTCCTCGGACGGCACGTCGATCTGGGTCTCGGGGAACAGCACCACGAGCGGCGGCATTCATTTCATCACGCTCGGCTCCAACGCGCCCACGCAGATCCTCTCGAACCCGCTCAATACACGCTGCGTGCAGATCTCCGGAGGTCAGCTCTACGCCACGTCCGGCGCGGGCACGTTCGTCAACGTCTTCACGGTCGGCTCAGGCCTCCCCACATCGGTCGGACAAACCGCGACGTCGCTCCCGGGCCTGCCCACCGCCAGCGCGAGCCCGTATGGGTTTGTCTTGCTGGATCTTTCGGCCGGCATCGCAGGCCCGGATACGCTTTACATCGCGGACGATCGGAGCCCGGCGAACGGCGGCGGAATTCAGAAATGGACGTTCGACGGCTTCTCGTGGTCGCTCGTGGCGACGTGGAACGACGGCACGGCGGGCGTGCGGGGCCTCGCGGCGACGCCCTCGGGCGGCGGCGTGCGGGTCGTGGCGACGACCGCGGAGAACAACGAAAACCGGGTCCTCACGCTCTTCGACGACGGCTCGGCGTTCCCCGAGATCGTCATCGCCACGATCGCGCCGCCGAATACCGTCTTCCGCGGCGTCGCGTTCGCCCCGCAATAAAAGAGACGGTGTGCGCGGCACTGGGCCTTGACAAGGGCCCGGGCGCCCGGGACCCTTCTGCCGATGTCTCCCCTCCTCGCGCACGGGCCGTCGGATCTCCTCGAAGGACGCTGGGTCCCGCTCCCCGGTGACGCCATCACGTCGCGAAACCCCACGCGTCCGTCCGAGATCGTCTGGCAGGGCAGCCCCGTCCCCGCGCATGCCGACGCGGCCGTCGCGGCAGCGCGGCGCGCCTTGCCCGCGTGGGCGGCGCTCCCTGCCGAGCGGCGTTTCGCGGCGCTCCGCCGCTTCCGCGACCTCTGCAAGGCGCGCGCGGCCGAGATGGCCCGCCTCATCACCGACGAGACGGGAAAGGCGTTATGGGACGCGCGCGCCGAGGCCGATCTGCTCGCGGCCAAGGTCGACATCACGCTCGACGCCTCCGAGCACGGCGGGCTTCGGCGGGTCTCGGGCTTCGAGATTCCGCTCTCGGCCTCGCGCGCCGGGCGCACCTGGTTCCGCCCGCACGGCGTCATGGTCGTGCTCGGCCCCTTCAATTTCCCCGCGCACCTGCCGAACGGGCACATCATCCCCGCGCTCGCGCTGGGGAACACCGTCGTGTTCAAGCCGAGCGACAAGGCCCCGGCGGTTGGACAAACCCTCGCGGCGTGGCTCGTCGAGGCGCTCGACGCCGAGGGCGCGCCGCCGGGCGTCGTGAACCTCGTGCACGGCGGCGCGAGCGTCGCGTCGCGCCTCGTCGCGAACCGCGACATCGACGGCGTGCTTTTCACGGGCTCGTGGCCCGTGGGCCGGCGTATCCTCGAGGCGAGCCTCGATTGGCCGGGCCGCGTGCTCGCGCTGGAGATGGGCGGCAATGCCCCGTCCGTCGTCCTGCCCGACGCGGACCTGCGGCAAGCCGCGATCGAGGTCGCGCGTTCGGCGTTCGTCTCGACGGGGCAACGCTGCACGTGCACGCGGCGGCTCGTCGTGCACAGCGCCGTGGCCGAGCGGTTCGTCCGGACGATCGTCGAGATGGCCTCGAAGCTCCGCGTGGGGGACCCGCTCGCGGATCCGCAGCCGTTCATGGGGCCGATCATCTCGGCGGAGGCGCGCGCGGCCGTGCTCGCGGCGCAGGAGCGGTTCGCGGCCGGGGGCGCCGAGATCCGGCTCCCGGCGCGCGCCCTCGAATCCCCGTCGGGTGGCCATTTCCTTTCGCCGGGGATCGTCCGTGTCGATCGGTTCACGCTCTCCGAGGACGGACCCGGCGCGGACGTCGAGGTGTTCGGGCCGCTGCTCCGGTATGTCGTCGTCGATTCGGTGGACGAGGCGATCGCGCAGGCGAATGCCACGCGGTTCGGGCTCGCGGCCTCGATCTTCACGAAGGACGCGGGCACGATCGAGCGCTTCCTCGCCGAGGCGCGCGCCGGTTGCGTGAACGTCAACACCGGCACCGCGGGCGCGAGCAGCAAGCTCCCGTTCGGCGGGATTGGTTTGTCCGGGAACCATCGGCCCGCGGGGGCCTTCAGCCTGGATTATTGCGCGTATCCGGTGGCGGGGATGATCGAGAGCGGCGCGACGGCGCCGCTGCCGATCGGCATGACGTTCGAGGAGAGCTGGCTCGACGAGGGGGCGAAGCTCAGTTGACGTTCGGATCCGGCGCGGCGTTCGTCGCGTCGGACGCGGCCGCCTTCGCCTCGTCGGCCTTCTTCGGCAGCTTCTCTTCGAGGGTCGCGAGCCGCTCGGCCGCGCGTTCGAGGGCGCGCGCGCTCGTCGTGAGCGCGGTGCGTCCGTACCCGAGGCTGAAGCCCGCCCATTTCACGGAAGCATCGACCACGACGTCGTACACCTCGCGCGCCTTCTGCTCGACGCGGGCCGACGCGGCCTTCACGTCCTTCAGGCTCGGGATCTTCGTCTCGCTTTGGGTTTGCGTCTCGACCATAAGGGATGCCTCCTGTTCGTTGGAAAGCCCTCGTCCGGCAGGACATGCGCCGCGCGCGGCACCGCGGAGGGACCCGCGCGAATCGCGCAACCAAGCGCCGCCCCGCGAGCGTGAAGCTCGCCCCGGACGTGGTTCGGATGTGTCCGTCTATTTATGACGCGACGTGTTACGTGTCAAGACGCGGCGCGTTGATTCTCCAGATTACCCCTGGATCAGCACGGATCAGGCGGCTCGGCGGGCGGAGGCGGCCCGCGTCACGGCGGAGACGAGGGTGTCGACCGCGTGGGGGCAACTCCGGAGGTCGATCGCCTCGCGGAGGAGCGGCTCGTGCTCGTGCTCCGCCGTCGTCGTGAGGACGAACGTGGGGCGCGAGCCGACCTTCGTTCCGCGGAGGAACGTGAGAAACGGGACGCTCTCGTCATGCGGAGAGACGTCGTAGACGACGACGCGTGGATCGTGCTGGGCGAAGAGCGCGAGCGCCTCCTCGGGCGCCACGACGAGCGAGCTCAGCGCGGCCGTGACCGCGCGGAGGCCCGACGCCTCGATCTCTTCGGCGAGCGACCTCGCCACGGCTTCGTCTTCATGAATGATGGCCACGACGGCAGGGTGCTGCATGCACGGGATCCCAGGCAGGGCGCGTGCCTGGCCGCGCCGCGTCGCGCTCGCACGCTCGCGGTGTCCGCCCGGATCGATTATGCTGTGCGACCTCGCCATGCTTTCCCGCCGCGCCATCCTCTCCTCGGGCCTCGTGTTCGCGGGTTCGCTCCTCGTTTCGCGGCGCGCGCTCGCGAAGAAGACCGAAAAAGATCCGATCCCCGCGCTCCCGCTCTCGTTCGCCGTCGCCGAGGAGGACGGCGTCGCCGTGCAAAACGAGACGTGGATCGCCGAGCAGATCGCCGAGGCGACGCGGCTCTTCACGCCGATCGGCGTCACGCTGCGCAAGGCCCCCGCGCGCGTGCTCCCGCCGGCGCTCGCCAGGCTCGAGACGCGCGCCGACAGGGACGCGCTCGCCGCGCACCTCGAAGCAAAGCGGATCAACGTGATGATCGTGGCATCCCTGCGGGACGTGGACGATCCGAAGCTCTTCCGGATGGGCGTGCACTGGCGGCACAGAAAGACGCCCGCGAAGCATTGGGTGATCGTCGCGGCGAGCGCACGACCGAGCACGCTCGCGCACGAGCTCGGCCATTTCTTCGGGCTCGGCCACAGCGACGTGACCGACAACGTGATGAGTTATTCGCGTACGGGGGTTCCCCCCTTCTTCGACGCCAAGCAAGCTGAGCGGATCGAGAGCATGGCGCGGATGTACGTGGGGTCGAAGCTGCTCGAACCCGCGTGAGCCGCGCGCGCTTCGATTCGCTCGCCACGAGGCCCCGGATCGTTTACCCTACGGAGCGCCCGGCCGATCGCGCCGGGGTTCCGGCATGCAAACGCCCCCCCGTCGAACGACCCCCCCGCCGCCGTCCGTCGCCCCGCCCTCCTTGGAGCGCCCGAGTGAGCGTGTGCCCCCGATTCCGCCTCTCAGCAGCGGATTGTCGCGGCCGAGCCGCCCGCCGCCGTCGTCGGGCGAAGGCGCGCTTCGCTTGACGGACACGTGGGGGCCGAGCCGCCCGCCACCGTCATCGGGCGAAGGCACGCCTCGCTTGACGGACACCTGGGGGCCGATCTCTTCGGAGCGCCCCTCCTCGCGCCCCTCGACGCGCCCGCCGACGGCGACGGGCGAGCGCGCTTGGTACCTGGAATTGCCATGTCCCCCGGGGGAGGGCACCTTTCGGAGCAAAGGGATCGCGTATCGGGGGCTCGCCCACCTCGTGACGTCCCGCGTCGAGGGAGGCCCGCCGGCGTTTGCCGCGGCATTGCCGACGCCCGCCTTGCAACGTTTCTTCGACCAGCCTTTTCTCGCGAGCAGCTTCTACGACATGTTCCCGCTCGTGGCGGGCAGCGGCGTCCTCGCCTCGCTCGCGCGCATTCCGCTCGACGTCTTCGCGCATCAGCAGGGGCGCACGCAGGCCGCGCACGACGTGGAGCATGCGTACCGGGCCCTCTTGCAGGGCAAATCGACCGACGACATCCATTCGCGCCTGCGCCCGCTCGCCGGCCGGTATTACGATTTTGGAGAATGGGACGTCGAGCGGCAGGGCCCGGATCGGATCCGCGTCGTCGAGAGCGCGCTGCCCATCTGGATCATGCCGTGGTTCATCCCGATGCAGATCGGCTACTTCTCGGGCCTCATGGCGGCGATGGGCAAGCCGAGCTCCACAGTGACGATGCAATCGTTCCGCCGCGAGGGGCTCGCGGGGGCGATGCCGCTCGTCGTCCTGGAGCTCGCGGTCGTTTTGCGCGACTGATCGGGCGTTTCGCCGGGCGATCGGGGCTTCTCGCGGCCGCCTCGCCGTGGTACGGCGGGCCATGCGGTCCTTCCTCGGTGCTACCTCGATATGCCTCCTTGGGGCCCTCGGCTGCAGCGGCGGCGGCGAGACCCCCAAGCCGCCCTTTTTCGACGTCACCGGCACGATCGTCGATCTCCACCTGACCGAGGGTGGGGACGTCATGAACGTCCGTGATCCCGGGCAATTCGAGATTGCCGCGCTCGTCCCCGGCGAGGACGGCGCGCCGCGGGAGCTCCTCGCCGAGGTGGCCGAGGACGGCACGTTCCGCATTCGTGATCTCCCCGAGGGGCCTTATGATCTCCGCTTCACCGAGCTCTACGGCACGGGGACGAGGCCGCCGCGGTTCATCATGGGCGCGCCGCGCACGATCGATCTCGGGCGCATTTTTGTGGGCCGCCCCGAGGCCGAGCCCATCGCAACGGCGAACACGACGGAGCTCGCGCTCACATTCGATGGATTGAGCGCCTGGGGGGAAGGGGCGAGCATCGAGGTGTTTTCGCTCGGCGCAGGCACGATCGGGACGCTCCCCGCGGCGGACGGCATGCAGCCTGCCCTGGGCGCCACGCAGGTCACCGATTTCCGCGTGGCCACGTCGGAGCTCGTCGTGCCGAACCTCGTCGCGGGCGACGCCGGGGACCAGGCCTATTTCACGCAATGGGTCGGGACGTCCGGCCCCGGGGCGCCTTATCGCTCGGTGCGCAAGGCCTTCGGGCCGGCGACGTTCACGCTCGCCGACGGCGCGACCACGCCCGTCGAGGGCACGTTCGTGGATGCGACCTCGAAGAAGCTCGCCGTTTCCATCGACGACGCTGCTTTCCAGGCCCTCGCCGCGAGCGTGCATCCCGAGGCGACGATCGCGGGCAAGGACGTTCGAATCGGCGTGGAGCCGGGGGGCGCGGATCGAACGAGCGTCTCCCCCACGCCCGATTTGCTTTTGTTCTCCGGCCTTCCTGCGGTGCAGCCCCCGGCTGAGCTCGTCTATGGCAATCCTTTCCCCGAAGGCTGGGCCGAGGTCGCCGCCGTCCAGGTCTCGTACGCCGTGACGCACGTCATGCCCACGGGCGTCCCGAAGACCACGGCCGTCGCCATTGGCCGCACCGGCCCGGTCTCTTCGTTCTCCGGCGCGGTTGCGCCGCCGCTTGGCCCGCCGCTCGACATTCGCGTGAACGATCAGCCTGCGTATGGCGAGCTCCTCGGCATTGGCAAGACGCCCACCGTGACCTGGAGCGCGCCCTCGCTCGGCAAAGCCGCGGCGTATGTCATCACGCTCCGGCGGCTCGACCCCGGCGGGCAGCTCACGCGGACGATGGCTTCGTTCTCGACGAACGAGCCCGTGCTGCGGATTCCGGACGGATTGCTCGACGTCGGGTATTATTATTACCTCCGCATCGGCGTGCGGGACGAGTTCGACAGCACGGCGCCGCTCCAGGCGCAAAGCAGCCGCGCCTATGCCGAGGCGATCACCGGCGTCCTTTCGCCCTGAATTGCGCGCGAGCCCTGCCATGGATGTCCCTACCTTTCAAGTCTCGTCCATTCAGGTCCTCGGGCTCGCTTGTTTCGGGCTCGTCCTCGGCCGAGGAATCCGGCGCGTCTTGCCCGTCTTCGAGCGGCTCAGCATTCCCGCGTCGATCCTCGGTGGCCTCGTATATGCGATCGTCGGCCTCGCCTTGCGAGATCGCGTCTGCAATTTCAAGTTCGACCTCGCGCTGCGCGAGATCCTCATGATCGCGTTCTTCACGACCGTGGGAATGACGGCGAGCCTTCGGCTCCTCGCGCTCGGGGGCAAGCGCGTCGCCATCTTCCTCGGCGCGTCGGTCCTTGGTCTGCTCGCGCAGATGGGCTGGGGCGCGGGGGCGGCGAAGGCGATGGGGTTGCCGCCGCTGCTCGGCGTCATTCCCGGCGCCGTTTCGCTCACGGGCGGGCCTGCGACGGCGCTCGCGTTCGGCCCGGTGTTCGAGCAGGCGGGCGTCCCGGGCGCGACCGCGATTGGCCTCGCGTCGGCGGTCTTCGGGATCATCGTGAGCGGCTTGCTCGGCGGCTTCGTCGGCAGCTTCTTGATTCGCCGCCACTCCTTGCGCCCTGGTGAGAGCGACGCGATGCCCGCGCCCGAGATCGACATCGACGCGGGGCCCTCGGAGAAGCACGGCGATTACCTGATGCATATCATCGTGCTCGGCGTGGCGATGGCGTTCGGCTCGTTGCTCTCGGCGCAGTTCGCGGCCTGGAAGCTCACGCTCCCCGCATACATCGGGGCGATGATCGTGGCCGGCGTGATGCGCAACCTCGACGATCGCCTGCAATTCGCGGGCATCGATCAGAAGAAGATGGAGGAGATCGGCGGCATCGCGCTCGAACTCTTCATCGTGATGGCGCTGCTCACGCTGGAACTCTGGCAGCTTCGGACGCTCGCGCTCCCCGTGCTCTTCATTCTGATCGGCCAGGTCCTGCTCACGATCGCGCTCTGCTGGACGGCCATTTACTGGATGATGGGCCGCAACTACACCTCGGCGGTCATGGCGGGCGGGTACTGCGGATTCATGCTCGGCACGACGGCGAACTCGCTCGCCTGCATGAACGAGATCGTTCGCAAATCGGGCCCAGCGCCCCAGGCGTTTTTCGCGGTGAGCATCGTGGGCGCCTTTCTCATCGATTTCATCAATGCGCTGCTCGTGACGCAGGCCTTGAACGTGCTTCGCTGAGCGCGCGCCGTAGCAGGAGGCCCATGATCCCCGACAGCAGGACCGTTCTCGTCACCGGCGGCGCCGGGTATATCGGCGCGCACGCTGCCCTCGCCCTGGCGGAGCGCGGCTACCGGCCCCTCGTGCTCGACAACCTGAGCAAGGGCCACCGCGAGCCCATCGAGCGAGCGCTCGGCGCGCCCGTGATCCAGGCCGATACGCGGGATCGCGCTGCCCTTGACGCGATCTTCGCGCGGGAGCGGATCGACGCCGTCATGCATTTCGCCGCGTTCATCGAGGTTGGCGAATCCGTCGTCGATCCGCTCAGGTTTTACGAAAACAACGTCCACGGCACGGTCACGTTGCTCCAGGCGATGCAGGCGGCCGGTGTCTCCAGGTTCGTCTTTTCCTCGACGTGCGCGACGTACGGCGTGCCCGAGATCGTCCCGATTCCCGAGGATCACCCGCAGAACCCGCTGAACCCTTATGGCCGGTCCAAGCTCGTCGTGGAGAAGATTCTCGCGGAGTGCGAGACGGCCTGGGGCCTCCGGTCCGTGAGCTTTCGGTATTTCAATGCAGCCGGCGCGCATCCGAGCGGCCTGCTCGGCGAGGACCACGACCCCGAGACACACCTCATTCCGCTCGTCCTCTCCGCGGCGCTCGGAAAACGGCCGTCGATCCGGATCTTCGGGGAGGATTACGACACGTCCGACGGAACGTGCATCCGCGATTACATCCACGTCTCGGACCTGGCGGACGCGCACGTGCTTGGGCTTGCGTATCTGCTCGGCGGCGGGGCGAGCACGGCCGTGAACCTCGGCAATGGGCGGGGTTTTTCCGTGAAGGAGGTCATCGCGGCGGCGACGCGCGTCACGGGCCGCCCGATCGCCGTGGAGAAGGCCGAGCGTAGGCCCGGGGATTCACCGGTGCTCGTGGGATCGAGCGCGCGTGCGCGCAAGCTGCTCGGCTGGTCGCCGCGGTATCCGGATCTCGAAACGATCCTCGCCCATGCATGGGCGTGGCATCAGAGAAAAGCCTAGAGGGCGTCCGGCCGGAGTCCGAGCCCACGGGCGATGTCCTGAAACGTCTCGACCGCGGGCGTGGGCGTGCGCCGTTTGTCGGAGCTATCGAAGTCGACGCGGAAGAGGCCGAAGCGCGGCTCGTAGCCCTCGGCCCATTCAAAGTTGTCGAGGAGCGACCAGTGGAAATATCCGCGCACGTCGATGCCCTCGCGCGCGGCGCGTACGAGCGCCTCGAAATGGGAACGCAGGAACGAGGGGCGGACGTTGCCGTCCTTGTCGGCGATTCCGTTCTCCGTCACATACACGGGCAGCCCGAGCGAGCCATACCGCTTGAGGACTTGGTAGAGGCCTTCCGGGTAGATGTCCCAGCCGAGGTCGCTGACGGGCCGATCCGCGGGCACGTATTGCTTGGAGAGTGAAGGATCACGGAGGTCGGCCCGGACGTGGTCGCGGCCGTAGTAATTGATGCCCATGTAATCGTAGGAGCCGAGCAGGCCCGGGACGGCTTCGTCGATGTCGATGATCCCGGGAATGCCGAGCTCGATGCGACCTGTGAACGACGCGGACGCGATGGCCTCGTTGAAGAACTGGTCCGTGAAGCCTGCGATCAGCCGATCGAGCGGAGAGCGCGTCGCCGGCTGAAAGATGCGGACGTGATGCGCGATGCCGACCCGCGTGGCGTGCCCGTCGCCGTCCGCGTCCGTGGTATCCGTCTCGCGGATCGCCTCGGTCATGCGCGCGTGCGCCTTGAGCATGCGCGCCATCACCCGCACGGCGATTCGTTGATCCGAGAGCCCGGGCGGAAAGATCCCCTTCACATAGGAGAGCGTCGCGAGCACGTTGGGCTCGTTGATCGTGCACCAGAGATCGACCGCCGATCCGAGCTTTTTTGCGACCCTTCGCGAGAAGGCCGCGAGGAGATCGATCGTCCGCTCGTTCATCCATCCACCCTGCGTCGCGACCCAGCGGGGCAAGGTGAAATGGTGGAGCGTGACCATGGGCTCGATTCCGGCCGCGCGGAGGGCGAGCGCCCAGGCGAGGTATCGATCCGCGGCCTCCTCGTTCCAGGCGCCTTCCGTGGGTTCGAGGCGGCTCCATTCGACGCTGAATCGATACGCATTCGCGCCGAGCTGGCGCAGGAGCGTGATGTCCTCGTCGATGCGGTTCCACGAATCACACGCGGCACCCGAGACCGTACGATCCTTGATGTGGGGCGCGCCGCCGCTGAACGCCCCGCGCTCCCAGTCGGTCCAGTCGTTGTCGAGGCCGCCCTCGATCTGGTGCGAGGCCGTCGCGGTACCGAGCAAAAAGCCCGCAGGCAAGGCCGAGCGCAACGAAGAAAGCGCGTCCTCCGCGCCGAGGACGCACGGGGGCGGGTGCGGATCTCGGGTGAGCGCGGCGTAACCGAGGCGGGCGAGGCGAGCGAGGTTCATGCGTCCCGAGGCGTTATAGGTCGGTGGTCCTCGAGCGCAAAGAGGCTTTGCTGTTCAGCCTCGAATTTCCCGGGCGCCTTCCCCGCCGCGCGTGACGAGGAAGCCGGGTTCGATGCCGAAGCGGCTCCGGTAGCCGTCGCGGACCGCAGCCATGACCGCGTCGAGCGCGGATTCGTCGACGAGGGACACGGTCGAGCCGCCGAACCCGCCGCCGGTCATGCGAGCGCCATGGACGCCTGCTTGGGCGACAGCGAGGTCGACGAGTGTGTCGAGCTCCGGACAGCTTACCTCGTAGTCGTGCTGCAAAGATCGGTGCGACGCGACGAACAAGGCGCCGACGGCCGCGACGTCGCCGCGGCGGAGGGCCTCGGCGGCGGATTGCGTGCGGGCATTCTCGGTGACGACGTGACGCACGCGGCGGACGAGGGGCTCGGGAAGGAGCGAGGCATGTTCGGCGAACGCCTCCTCGGTGACGTCGCGGAGCGCGCGGATCCGGGGGAGTGCGCCGCGGAGGAGCGCGACGCCGCGCTCGCACTCCGCGCGTCGCGTGTTGTATTCGGACGTGACGAGGGCGTGTTTTTTGCGGGTATCGCTGACGAGGATCGCGACGGGGCCGCCGGGCAAGGGGACGGCTTCCATCGCGAGCGAGCGGCAATCAACGAGCAGGGCCGCGTCCGCGCGGGCGCACGCGGAGACGAGCTGGTCCATGATGCCGCAGCGCGTGCCCACGAAGGTATGCTCGGCGGCCTGGCCGGCGAGGGCGAGGGCCACACGGTCGACCGTCGTGCCTGCGAGCGAGAGCAACGCGAAGCCGGCCCCGATTTCGAGCGCCGCCGAGGAGGAGAGCCCCGCGCCCCGCGGAACGTCGCCCGCGACGAGGAGATCCGCGCCGCCGAGCGCCTGGACCCTCGCATCGACCATGTGCGCGACGCCCTCGATGTAATCGGTCCACCGGCCGGTTTGTCCGGGGCCGGGGTGGTCGAGGTCGAACTCGACGGTCTGATCGAAATCCAGGCCGTGCACGCGAATGCAGCGGTCGTCGCGGGGCGCAGCGAGGACGGTGACGCCGACTTCGAGTGCGACGGGCAGGACGAACCCGTCGTTGTAATCAGTATGCTCCCCGATCAGATTGACGCGGCCCGGGGCAAAAAACACCCGGGGCGCGGGTCCCTTGTACCCGAAGCGGGCGTGGAACGCGGACCTCAGATCGATGGTGTTTCTCATGCGTGCGTAGACCCAACCCTCGGGCTCAGGTCTTCGATTTGTACAGGTTGAAATCCGCGCCTATGACGAGGATCCAGGAAAAAGCATATTGCCACATCGGGTCGATGAGGTTCGTTCCGACCTGGGCGATGGCGAAGGGCGACATGCGATTCGACAGGAACTTTTTCGGCCACCGGCCGAAGGCGACCGCGTGCAGCCCGAGTTGTTCGAGGCCGGTGCCGAGGACGCGCTGATACCGGCCGCTCACGCCGAGCAAGAGCTCGCCGGGGTTGGGGACGGGGACCGAGTAGGCCACGAGAAGCTCGTGCGCGTGGCTGAAATCCTGGAGCTTGCGCAGGGTGAAGGTGAAGTTGTCGTGATACACATCGTCTGCGCCCGCGCCCGGGGCGGTGTAATAATTCCAGTCGGCCGTGAAGTTGTATTGAAAGGCGATGGGACCGACCTTGCCCTGGAGGGTGGGGAGGACCCGGAGTCGCAAGCCTCCGTGGTTGATGGGGGCGAGGAAATGGGCTGGATTGTCCATTCCCTCGTCGTCGTCTTGGTTCACCCAGTCGATGGCCGTCCGCCTGCCGCGTCGGATCTGCCCTGCCGCAAGGCGCTCGCGGCCGAGCGGGGTCATGACACGGAGGCCGCCGTTGAAAGGTTCCTTGATGAAATAATCGTAGGCACCCTGGACCTGGAGCCGGAAGAAGGCAATCGGGGTGATGTCGACGAAAGGACCGACGGTATTGTTGACGAAGCCGTAGACATCACGCACGCCGACGGTGATGTTCGTCGAATCCCACAAGATCCCTTTCTTTTGCACGAGCGGAATTTTGTAACCGAGCGTCGCGCCGATGGCCGAGCGGGTGTAGTGCATACCCCACGGGACGTAAAAGACCCCGAGGTCGAGCGAGGTCGGGCGGGGCGCGTCGGGCTTCGCCTCGGCGGGTTTGTCTGGGGCTCGTGGCTCGTCGTCCTTTCGGCTCCGCTCGTCGGCGTCGTCGGCGCGCGCGGGCAAGGAGAGCGAGAGCAGGGTGAGCGCCGTGAGGCCGCGGAGGAGGGTTCGCATGACGTTACGCCGTGCGGCCCGCGCGAGGAGGTTTCGAGGTGCGCCGGGCTTGCTCGGGAGAGCATATCGGGAGTCGCGGGGGGTGTATACATCCCGCCACGCGTCGCCCGGCGCGTGCTGGGATCAGGGGTCGGCGCGCCGACAGGCGACGTCGACGATTTCGCGCTGCCAGCCCACGGACGAGCTCGCCTGGATGCGGCGGAACTCGGCGACGGCGCGGACACGCGCGTCATCCTCGTCGGCGGCCTCGATACGGAACGTGCCGCGGAAGGTCCGAGCCTCCTGGCCCGCGTGCTCGGCGAACGTCGGTTCCTTGTACGATATGACGATCTCGTAGAGAGCGCCGCGCGGGGCAGGGGCGCTCTGGGAAGTGCGCTCGGCCCTCTCGCGCTCCAGCGTATCGGGGAGGACCCGCCGTGTGCTCGGGGCGTCGTCCGTCGCGTCGTTTGGCGTCGTCACGAGGGGCATCCTAGCAGAGGGAACACGCCTCCCCCAAGAGGGTTTCGCGCATGGTCCTTGACGCAGAAAGGAGGCAGCGCGAAAAAATCTCGCGCATCACGCGGACACGAAAGGCCGCGATCGAGATGACCCATCGCTCTCCCTGGAAACACGCGGCTTTCGCCGTGTCCCTCGTCGCGTGTGGCGTCGCGGCAAGCAGTTGCACCTCCAACCATCGTAGCGAAGAAAACGTCGGCGCCGCGTCGAGCGCATCCGCTTCTCTAGCCGCGTCCGCGGTGTCCGTCGCGCCGAGCGGCCCGCCGCGTTGCGCGGCGCGATCGCCCCGCCGCTTCGAGCGCGCTGCGGCCGGCGGCGCGAGTTCAGCGGTGACGCTCGTTCGTGCCGGGGGGCACACGCTCGCGCTCGTCGCGGATCACGACGAGCGGGCGCTTCATGTGGTCGACACGAGCTCGATGCGACAGGTGTCGGTGACGCCGCTCGAAGGCCGGCCAGGGCACGTGCTCGCGCTCGAAGGAGGCCTCATCGCAGTGGGGTTGCGCGATACGTCACGCGTGCTCTTGCTCGAGCCTGCCGACGAGGCGCTCGCAAAACCCTTCGAGGAGCGATGTGCGGTGGACGTGGCGGCCGAGCCGTGGGCGTTTGCGGAGGAGGGCGGATCGCTGCTCGTGACGAGCGGGTTCGGCGGGGCGCTGACGGTGCTCGCGACCGCCGATCTCTCGGTTTCACGCGTGATGCCGCTGCCGCGCGAGCCACGCGCGGTGATCGTGGCGAACGCGGGCGGGGCGGCGTTCGTCACGCACGCGGTGGGGGGCGTCGTGTCGGTGGTCGATTGGAAAGACGCGGCGAAGGAGCCTGAAGCGATCTCGCTGCGCGCGGGCCGGCGCGTGGGCGCGGATGGAACGTTCGACGACAAAACACCTCGCGCGGCCTCGCAAGGGTATGCGCTCGCGCGCGTGGTCGGGACGCGCAGCGACGGAACGCGGGACGCGCTCCGGATCTTCGCGCCGCACACGAGCGTGGATCCAGGCGCGCCGGCCGTGGGAATGACGATCGGATACGGCGGATCCGGTCAAGGGCCGCGGACGATGGCGCAGCTCGTGAGCGTCGTCGACCCGGGCGCGAAGCGATCGATCACGAACCACGTGGCGGGCGTATTCAACGCGGCGTTCGGGCAGGATTGTATCCTGCCGCGGAGCGCTGCGGCGGACGAGAATGGCCTCTTCGTCGCGTGTCTCGACATCGACGCGGTGATCGAGATGGATCCATGGGTCGGGGATCCAAGCCTCGCCGAGCGGCGGCGGGCCGCGCTCCCCGCGGGCCCGAGCTCGCTCGTGCTCTCCGACGAAGGAAAACATGTGTTCGTATGGTCGGAGATGGATCGCGCGCTTTCGCGGATCGAGCGTGAATCGTTTGTCGTGACGAGCGTACCGCTCTGGCGGCGATCGGGCGTGGCGCGGGACGCGAAGATCGAGCGAGGCCGGCGGCTGTTTCATACGACGCGGGACGCGCGCCTCGGCATGGGCCGCGGATGCGCGAGTTGCCATCCCGAAGGGCGCGAGGACGGGCTCGCGTGGACGAGCCCCGACGGCCTGCGACAGACGCCGATGCTCGCGGGGCGCGTCACGAGCACGGGGCCGTATGGATGGTTCGGGGAGCACGCGACGGTGCGCGACCACTTGAACGAGACGTTCACGCGGCTCGGCGGGACCGGCCTTGCGAAGCATTCGGAGGAGGACTACAAGGCGCTTCTCGCGTACGTCTCGTCGCTGCCGCCTCCGCCGCCGTCGAAGCCGAAGGAGCAAGAGATCACGGAGCGAGGCAAGCAGGTGTACGTGGCCTATGGCTGCAATGGTTGCCACAAGGACGGGGGCACGGACGGAAAGCCGCACGACGTGGGCAGCGGGCAAAAAGGTGAGCGCCGCGCCGATTTCGATACGCCGTCGCTGCTCGGTGTACGCGGGACCGCGCCCTATTACCACGACGGGCGGTATTCGACGCTCGACGAGATGCTCTCGGCGAAGGATCAACGGATGTTCCCCGGCACGCTGAGCAGCGCGGACAAGAAGGCGCTGCTCGCCTACCTGGAGACGTTGTGATGAAGCGCTCGGCGCGGGAAGGGAGCGAAATGCGAAACGTGGCTGCGTTCGTGTTCGGCGCGGCGTTGCTCTCGACGCAGGGAGGGGCGGCGCGCGCGGCCGACGCGCCCGCGCCGCCGCCGGGCTGGGAGGCGCCTCCGCCGCTCGCCACGAAGCCGGCGAAGGCCCCGAAGGCCCCCGCGTGTTGCCAACACGACGCGATTTGTTGCTCGCGACAAACCTCGATCGACCAAGCGCGGATCCGCCGGATCGTTCGAATGATCGAGGTGCGTATGGCCGACCTGCCGAAGGAGGAGGTACAGGAGGCGCCGAAGGAAGGGCCGGGGATTGCGGGCGTGCGGCCGCTCAAGATCATGGATGGCCGCGGGAGGCCCTATCCGTGGCTCGACGGGCCCGCGGAGGAGATCCGCTTGATGCCGCCGGGACAATGCGGGGAGATGAAGTTCGGGAAGGACGATTGGCCTTCGCCGTTCTACGCCGAACCGGAGTTCCAAGGCATGGGCAGCGGGCAGGTGCGCGGGTATTTCCAGGAGAAATCAGCCGACAAGGGGCGCAGCCTGATTTCGGGGCCCATGTCGTATCTGTCCTTCGACAGGGCGGACGGGGACGGGATCGTCGTGGAGCGCGTGGAAGGGACACTCGAAGGGACGCCCGATCTCCGCGTGATGCGGAGGGCACGCGTGGTGGCCGTGCCGATCCTGCTGGGCCGCGTGAATGCATACCAGGACCAACAGGGGGACGAGGCGCGGGTCGTGTTTGTCTTGCCAGAGGTACTGCTCGGGTTCGAGGCGAAGGAGACGAAGGTCGCAGGCGGATTCCTCAGGGTCCGCGGCGAAACGACGGAGGCGTACACGACGTACACGATCCCGGTGGGATCGGGGCGGAGCGGGGTCGGGACGTTCGTGATCATGAGCCGCTGGCTCCGGAGGTGGTTTCCCCCGAAAAGCCCGGAAAAACTGCCGGCATCGCAGCCGGGAGGCGTCACAGTGAGCCAGACGTCGGTCGAGGCAGAGCCCCGCGCGCGGGTCTTTTTGTACGAGCCGGAGTCCGACGTCTTCGAGTAGGCCCGTCCGAATCGGACGGGCCCATCGGGGGCGAGGTGCGGGGGCGCGCGAGCGCCGCTCGGTCACTGGAGGGCGGGGGTGTTCTCGGCGAAGTATTCGTGGTTGTCGGCGTTGTTCAGCGCCTTCGTAGGATCGGAAAGCGCGAGCGACTTCGCGCCGGATTGGCCGTACACCCAGTCGTCCGTGCCGGCGATGACGTCGAAGTGCGAAAGCTCGTGGATGATGGTGCCGCCCTTGGAGTCCGTGCCGGAGAGCGGCGCGCTCCAGAAGACGCTGCAGAGGTACACGTTGTACGGCTGGTTCGGATACACGTACGCGTAGTACTTCTTCTTGCAGCCGCAATCGAAGTTCAATGACTTCGAATCGACCGCGTCCTTGATGGCCGCGTAATGGCTCTTCGCCGTGCTCCAGCCGTTCGTCGAGAACGCGCCGAACCACGTGGTGTACCGCGGCGTCGCCGAGGGCGAGCCGCCGAGGTAGGCGACCGCGCCGTTCGCCATCGTGCTGGCCGCGCCGAGCGCTTGCGTGACCGTGGTTTGCTGGTCCGCGCTGCACTTGTTGAAGCCGAGGCTCCCGAAGTTCTGCGGCCCCGGGGCGCTGAGGAACTGGGGCGACGGCGCATTCGCGCGGCCCTCGATCCAGAGGCTCACCTCGTTCGAATCGAGCGAGACCGCCTGCTTCGTCACGGGCGTCAGCATGTCGGCCGCGTACTGGACGGTGTAGGTGCCCGTCTGCGTCAGATCGTAGAAGCCCGAGAGCGTGGCCGTGCGCGTCACGGTCTTGCCAGGGCCGAGCACGACGTAATCCTCGTCCGACAACGCCGCCCGCTTGTAATGCGGACCCGTGAACTCTACTGGTTGCCCGCCGCGGGTCACAAGGAACAGATCCTCTTCGAGGTCCTCGCCAGGCGCATACCACGCAGGCAGGTGGATCGCGCGCTTCGTCGTGTTGGTGAGCTTCACCGTGACCGTCACGCTCTCAGCCAGGCTCACGGATACCTTGTCGACGGAGAGCTCGACCGCGATGTCACCCGCGGCGGGATCCATTCCTTCGTCGACCACGATTTCGCTGCCGGCCCCGTCCTCGTCGTCCTGGACGACGCACGCGCCGAGCAGCAACGCGCTCGCAGCACCCAAAGCCAGCCACCTGAAAGGAAGCGTCTTGCTCATGGTTGGACCCCTGGACAGGAGGAACGACCGGCGGTAACAGCCGCGACCAGGTCGACCCTCACTGTTTTATCGACCCTACCATTTTCGCTTTCGAAGTGAAATCTAAAATCGGCTGAAGGAGCAAAAAAGAGGACGTGGCGATGCGGACGGGTGGTCACTCGAGTGACCGAAATGGGCGGGCTCTTGCCATTACGAGGAACGGTTTTGCTTTTCGGCCTTGATGAGCGCGCGTCGCTCCGCGAGCCAGGCGCGGGCCTCGGCTTCGGTCGCGAAATAGCGGGTGGGCACCGCGTCGATTCGCCGGAGGAAGCTACCGGCGCGCACGACGAGGTCCGCGAGGACGCGGATCGCGAAGTGCGCCCCGAAGACGGCCACGCCGAGCACGGGGACGTCGTGCACCTTCTCCGCTCCCGCCCTGCGCGCGCCCGCGCTGACGGTTCCGGTGCGTGAAAGATCCACGAGCTTCAGGAGATAGGGGCGGCCTGCGATGAGGGATTTTTCCCGTGACGTCAGCTCGCGCATGTCCGCCTCGCTGATGTCACCGTTGAACCTCCACACGGCCGTATCCGGCGGCTCGAAAAATACCGTATGCTTCTCCCTCATCGGGTGTCTCGCGACACGATCGAGCGTAGATCGTGCCGAAGCCGATAGGTGAAACCAAGCAAAAACAGCGCGCGAACTGCGCTCGTTCGGGAGAGCCGTATTACCTCGAAGCGGCGCGTCAGCGGGATGACGGAAGTGCCTTGCTTGCGCTCGGCACCGCTGGATACGCGTGCGATCAGCGTCGTGGCATGGCGTGGAGAAATGCTGGAATGGTTGTAGAAGGAAAAACGAGCGGGCGGGGAACGATCAGTACCGTCGCCCTGGCGCGGCGGTATCCCGGGGCGATGCCGGTCTCTCGTCGGAATCGTGCACGGGTGCCATTTCGAGCGTCGATGGATGCACGAGGACAGGCGAGCGGGAAAGGAGCACGTACGCACCGAGCAAACACGTCACGGTCACCACGACGACGGCGAGCGGGTGCGGCTTCGCTTGCAAGAGCGCATGCGGCATGGGGGCCTCCTCGAAGAGAAAAAGGATGGCCGGTCCGGTGCGCCATCGTCCATGAAAAAGAAAACGCGATCGGACATTGCATGTCCCAGGCTTGACAGGGCGTCGGTCCTGTGCCTGTTGGTACTGGCTGGAGAGGATGAGCACGATGGTGGACAAGCTCGACGTCGCCCGAGCGCTTCGCGAGATCGGAGCCCTGCTCCGATGCAAAGGGGAGAGCTCGTTCAAGGTGCAGGCCTACGAGAATGGCTCGGCGGCGGTCGAGGCGATCTCCGAGGACCTCGGCCGGCTGGTCGAGGAGGGGCGCCTGACGCAGGTACCCGGCATTGGCGCGTCGCTCGCCTCCGTCATCACCGAGCTCGTCCGCACGGGGCAATCCGAGCTCCATGTGAAGCTCCGCGCGGAGCTGCCGCCCGGGGTGCTCGAGCTTTGCGAGATTCCCGGGCTCAGCCCGAAAAAAGTCCAGGCGCTCCACGACGCGCTGGGGATCACGAGCGTGGAGGAGCTGCGGCAGGCGTGCCTCGCGGGCCGCGTCCGCTCGGTGAAAGGATTCGGCCTGAAGACGCAGCAGAGCCTGCTCGAAGCCATCGCGCAGCGGGAGACACGTGAGGCGCGAGTGCTGCTCGTCGACGCGCTCGGCGTCGCGGAGCCGCTGCTCGACCACCTCCGCGCCTTCCCGGAGGTAAAGCAGGCGGATCTCGCCGGCGACGTGCGTCGTTTTTGCGAAACGGTCTCCGATGTGCATGTCGTCGTGGCGAGTGACGAGGCCGGCGTGGTGCTCGATCACGCCGAGCGATTTCCGCGGGTGACGCGGGTGCGGTGCCGAGACGCGCAACGGGTCGATCTGTGTCTCGCGGGAGACGTGCCGGCGTCGGTGCACGTGGTCGCGCCGGCCCATTATGCGGGAGCTCTTTTAATGCGCACAGGCTCCTCGGCGCACCTCGCCGAGCTCGGCCGGGTCGCCACGGAGCAGGGCCTCGCGCTCGATGAGGCGCGCGCGCTCGTCCGCATCGAGAGCGATGCGCAGATCTATCGGGCGCTCGGCCTGCATCCCGTGCCCCCTGAGCTTCGCGAGGGAGACGGGGAGATCGAGGCTGCGCGGCAGGACGATTTCGCCGACCTCGTCACGCAGGGCGACATCCAGGGCATGGTGCATTGCCACACGGTCTTTTCCGATGGCAACGACACGATCGAGGACATGGCGCGCGCGGCCGAGGCGATGGGGATGAAATACCTCACGATCACGGACCACTCGCCGACCGCGCATTATGCGAGGGGTGTGGAGCTCGATCGGCTGAAATTGCAATGGGACGAGATCGCGCGCGTCCAGGAGCGCGTAAAGATCAAGCTTCTGCGCGGGACGGAGTCGGACATCCTCGCGACGGGCGCGCTCGATTACCCCGACGCCATCCTGGAGCAGCTCGACGTGGTGATCGCGAGCGTCCATTCACGCATGAAGATGGACGAGGCCGCGATGACGCAAAGGCTCGTGGAGGCGATGCGGCAGCCGATCTTCAAGATATGGGGCCATCCGCTCGGCCGCCTGCTCTTGCGGCGCGAGCCCTTCGCTTGCCGGGTCGAGGAGGTGCTCGACGTGATCGCCTCGTCACGGGCCGCGATCGAGGTCAACGGGGACCCGTACCGGCTCGATATGGAGCCTCGCTGGCTGAAGGAGGCGCGGAAGCGAGGGATTCGTTTCGTCATCTCGACGGACGCGCATTCGACGAAAGGCCTTTCGTCCCTGCGCTTCGGCGTGGGCATGGCGCGGCGAGGCGGGCTCCGCAGGAGCGAGGTGCTCAATGCGCTCGGCCCCGAAGGTTTCGCGGCGGCGGTCAGGCCCATCCATTGATGGTGGGCGCCGAAGTTGCAGGTGCTCCCGGTACGATCCTCGCACCGGCGTATCGGCATGACCCCCAAAGCGAAGAATGACAGCCGCCCCCCGAGCCCGGCCCGTCCGCGGACGCTCCCGGGACGTGCCCCCGCCTCGAACGCCTGCCCGCTGTTTTTCCGTGTCCTCGTGTATGAGGCGCGATCGGGCGAGAAGAGCTTCACCGATTGTGGCTACGAGCTCGGCCGGCAGATCTTCTCCATCGTGGGAAATGAACTCGGAGAAGACGTGCTCGGCGAGCTCGTCGTGCTCATCATGAAGCGCGACACCCTGGCGATCTTGCAATGGCTGAAGAGCCGCGTGCCCCGCATGATGGATATGATTCCGACGCGTGAGTACCGTGCGTTCATGAAGGGATTCATGCAGGCGGTCGTCGAGTAGCCGTCATTTGAGTTCGAGCATGAGCTCGAACTCGCCGGCCTCGTCCATCCACCCGTCGACGATGACGTAATAGGTCGCGTCCGCGTGGACGTTGACTTGATTGACGTCGTGGGCCTCGATCATCGATCCGAACGAGCAATCGAGCACGTCGCCTCCGCTGCCGGGGCAGGTGGTCCACGTGTGCAGCCAGTGGTGCGCATACTGGGGCAGGAGCGTCGCGACGAGCGTGCCCGGCGCCGAGGGCCGGACCGGAAAGACGAGCTCCTTGCCGATTCTCTCGCCAGGCATGCAGCCTTTGAACATCGGGCTCTGCGTGGTCAAGTCCGTCCCCCGGCTCGTGTCGTCGAAGAGGGACAAGGACTCGCCGAGCGCGATCTCGGTGAGCGATGTGCAAGCCTCCTCGTTGTCCTGGTCTGGCGGGGCGGGAGGCGTGTATTCGTCGAGCGTGCAAGCCGAGAGCAAAAGGCCGAGCCCCAGGCAAACCCCGGGACGTACGAGGCGGGAAAGGGTCCGCATGGCCCGCGAGGTTTCCATTGCTGCGCGCCCGACACAAGAGGGAAGTCGGGTGATCAAAAGAAGCTCTTCACCGTTCGCTCCACGCGCGCCGGCTCGAGGAGGTACGTGAGCAAGGCGCCGTAGATCGCGCCGGAGAAATGCGCGTCGTGGTTGATATCGTCGCCCGCGGCGACGGAGTGCCAGGCGCTGTAGGCGAGGTACGCCACGGCGAACACGATGCCCGGCACGGGAATCGGCAGGAACATGAGCTGCAGCTTGAGCTTTGGGACCAGGAGGACGGCGCTGAACATCACGGCGGCCACGGCGCCGGACGCCCCGAGCGAGCTATAATTCGGGTTTCGCATGTGCCGCAGGGTCGTGGGGATGAACCCGACGATCACGGCGGTCACGTACAGCGCGAGGTACCGCGCCACGCCGAGCACGCGAATGGTTTGCTCCGTGAAGAAGTACAGCGAGAACATGTTGAACGCGAGGTGCGAGAAGTCCGCGTGCACCCAGCCTGCGGTGAGCAGGCGATGGACGTGCCCGTTCTTGCGCACCTGATAAGGGCTCAAGATCAGCGCTCGCCGCACGGGCTCGGAGGCCAACCCGAGAAGGCTCACGATCGCCACGGAAGCAATCAGCAAAACAGGAACGGGCAAGGCGAGGAGATGCGCCGGGAGATCGTTCATGACCGGAGGATATCACGGTACGGACGCATCGCGGGCCTCCGCCCGTTGTTGAAAATCACTTGCATTTTCATGATTGTTCCGCTAGAAGCAGGCCATGATGTTAGAGGAAGCACGTGTTTGGGGCCGTTTCGCTGGAGGAACACTCATGATGTTCGGGGGGATGTATGCGTGATTTCGTTCTGCGACGTTACCTGACGAGCATGGTCGTCCCGGCCCTCGTTGTCGGCTTGCCTGCGTGCGCGGCGCTCGATAGCCACGACCAAGCACGCAAAACGGTGGAGGTATTGGACGAGGGCGCGAACGACGACACGAGCGCGAGCGCCGGAGGCGGTACGGGTGGCGCCGGAGGCACCGGCGGCAGTGGCGCGACGACGTCCAGCTCCACGGGCTCGGGGATCTATATGCCGCCCGATGACGACGACGACGATGACGACGATGACGATGACGACGACGACGATGACGATGATGACGATGATGACGATGATGACGACGATGACGATGATGACGATGATGACGACGATGACGACGATGACGACGATGACGACGACGACGACGACGAGGACGAATACGACGGCGAAGGTTGATGTCTTTCAGGCACCGTGAGATCGCGCTCCTCTGCGCTCTCCTTTCGTCAATTCTCTCCCTTCCCCTTTCGTTTGCAGGCGACCCGAAAGCTGAGACGCCTGCGAAGCGTCAGGCCACGTCGGGCCTCGACGCCAGCGCCAGCGCCGAGACGTCATTTTATCTCGATGATACCCATGTCGGCGTCGTGACTCCGACGATTGCGGGCACGATTTCGAGCCCGACGGCAGGCTGGTCCCTGAGCGGTCGTTATCTCGTCGACGTGGTGACCGCCGCGTCGCCCGATATCGTGGCCACTGCGTCGCCCCCCTGGACCGAGGTCCGCCACGCCGGAAACCTCGAAGGGGGCTACGAAAAAGGAGACGTCGGGGTCGGCGCGCATGCGTCGCTGTCGCGCGAGCCGGATTATTTGTCGATATCTGCAGGGCTCCGCGGGACGCTCGAGCTCGACGAGAAGAATTACGGTCTGCTGCTCGGGTATTCGTACCGGCACGATACGGCGGGACGCGCGGGGACCCCGTTCGACGTGTTTGGATGGACACTCGAGCGGCACGACCTGAATGCCGGGCTCACGATCGTCGTGAATCCCTCGACGATCGCGGCGATTCAGCTCGACGCGATGTTCGAGCGGGGCAACCAGGCCAAACCGTATCGTTACGTGCCCCTCTTCGAGGTAGGCGCCGCGGAGGATGTGCCCTCCGGCGCGAGCGTCGAGCTCGTGAGCGCGCTACGCCTGCACGCGCGGCCCCTGGAGGCATTGCCTCTCACGCGGGATCGGTTCGCGCTGACCGGACGTCTCGCGCACCGCCGTTCGCACGGCACGCTGCGCGTCGAGGAGAGGCTCTACACAGATTCGTGGGGAATGGCCGCGAGCACGACGGACGCGCGATATTCGATCGACATCGGGCGGTTCGTCACGATATGGCCGCGCCTTCGCTTCCATGCGCAGACCGGCACCGTGTTCTGGCAGCGCGCGACCGAGGTGGCCGTCGCGGCGGACGGATCGATCACGATTCCAGCGATCCGAACCGGGGATCGCGAGCTCGGGCCGCTCTGGACGCTGACGGGCGGAGGAGGGGTGTCCGTGAAGCTCGGCGCGAGGTTCACGGCAAGCCTCCAGGTGGACGGAGTCTTCACGCATTACCTCGACGCGCTCTACCTCACGCGGCGGAATGCTTTGTTCTCGGCGCTCGCCCTGCAAGCGACATTCGATTGACGTCGGTGGCGCTTCAGAAAGCGTAGGAACAGGAGAGCTCGGGCGAGAGGAGCGTGCCGGTCGAGGGAAAGGGCTTTGTGAACTTCAGGGCGGCGGAGATGCCGAACGAAGGTGAGATCGCATAAGCCGCCGCGACCCCAACGCCAACGAAGCCCGTTCCGGATTTTCGGTACGCGCTGAGCGTCTGCGAGGGGGGATTGTCGAGCTGGCTCGCAGGCGGCGGCTTCGTCGTGTCCTCTTCGACGACGACGCGGTACGCGGTGTCGAATTGAGCGATGCCGGCGGCGACGAAGAAAGAGCCCCGGAACCCCGACCTGGCGAAGGGCCGGACGCCGAACGTATATCCCGCGCGGATCTCGCCGTGAAATGGCAAGAATTCCGGCGCCTCGGCGCCGCTCGGCCGCGGCCCGCCTCCCCGGAGCACCCATCCGGCGCGCAATCCGAGCGTGACGTTGTCGAATACCACGCGGTCGAAGCCGAGCAAGATCCGCGTCGTCGCGATCTGGAGGCCTGGCCGCACATCCCCGCCGCGCGCGACGAGCGGCGTGCCGTGGTATTGCGTACCCGAGTCACGGAAGCAGGCGTAATCGCCGTGGAGCTGGCTCTCCGGCGAGCAGACGTCGTTGCCCGCGTGGATCCCTAGATCCTGGACGAGCGACAATGAGAGGCCATTGTTCAGGCTGGGGATCTTTTTCGGGGGCGTGTCCGCGGCCAGCGTCTCTTTCGGAACGAGCAGGAGCGCCGCGACGAGGAGCCACGCGCGCGCGTCAATTGCAGCCGCAGCCGCCCTCGGCGCTCGCCGACCCGCCGGTCGCGCCTTCGTGGACCGCTTGCATGTGGGATTCGCCGGGGCCGGAGACGGGGCCGACCGCCATCGTCGGATGCGCGAGGCGCCCGCGCTCGTAAGGCGCGACGTGTGTGCAGGCCACGAGCCCGTGCAGGAGCCCGAGCAGGCAAACGAGACGCGTGATGCGCAGGACCATGGAGACCTCTCGTCGAAACGGGGCTGATTGGAGGGAAGGACCCTCGTCAGGGTGTCCAAGAAAGATACCTTCCGATGAATGCCGGCTCGTCCGGCAAGGTCGTCTCCTGGGCGCTCGGGCCCTTGACGAAATCAAGTGTCATCCACGGCCCGGGATCCTCGCCGGAGTCCGACGAGTTCCATTCGGTGAATTCGACGTGCACGCGATACGTGCCATCTGGAGCCTCGAGGCCGGCCGTGTTCGTGCCATTCCAGAACACCGCGTGCTCGATGTGCGATTTCCTCGTGGCGCCGGTGACCGCATCCACGACATTCGTGCCCGATGCAGCTCTCCAGCGCACGAGGTGCTCCACGCGTTTGGCCGCCCATACCTCGAGCGTCTTCACGAACGTATCCTGCGCGTCCGTGACCCAGATGGCGCCAATGTTTTTCGGGGCATACTCGCCGTCGAGGGAGACGGTGGTGACGCGAAATGATAGCGTGCCGCCGGCGGGCGCCCCGCCGCCGGTTCCGCCCGCGCCGCCCATACCCGTTCCCGTGCTGCTTGCCGCTTCGGAGGCCGTGCTGCCTGCGCCGTCATCGCCGGTATAAGGCGTCCAGAACGCAGGGTCGCTGCGGGTCGCGGGACCACAAGCGAGAAGCATGGGCAAGAAGAGGCCTGACGCCCACGCGAGGGCGATACGTTTCGCGTTTCTCGTTGACCTGACCATCGGCGCCGGGTACCCTGTTGATGTTGATTTCTACTTTCATGTTCAGTTTAGAGGAGATCACGCCCTGGAGACAAGAGGAAAGTTGTTCGTGTCGACGCTGACGCAGAAGCCTGCTTCACGAAGGTCGGGTCCTCGCTGGCCCTCCGCGGTGCAATTCGCGGGGGTCTTTTTGGGGATTGCGGGTATGGGATGCACGAACCCGCTCCAGGAGGGCGCCATTGCGGATCTCGGGCCCGAGTCCCCTGCCATTCCTCTCGGCCCCTTGCACCGCCCCGGACAGCCATGCCTCGTCTGCCACGACGGCGCCGAGGCCACCGAGCTCACCGTCGCCGGGACGATCTACGAGCGCGCCGATGCGACAAAGCCGATCCCCGATGTGCTCGTGCATCTCGTCGACGCGCGCGGGACGGCCTATGTGACGGCCACGAACTGCGCCGGGAATTTTTTCGTGAGGCCCGGCGATTTCACGCCCGTATATCCGATGCGGGTGGCGATCGAGCGTGACGGATTTCGTCAGGAAATGGAATCGCCGGTGAATGTCGATGGGTCGTGCGCGAGCTGCCATACCAACGACCCCAGTCCACGCTCCGCCGGCCGCGTCTATTTGCTCTCCGTCGCCGCGACCCTGGAGGACCGTTGTCCGTGAGACGAATGCTCCTGCGCTCGTTGTTCCCGCTCGTGCTCCCCGCGCTCGCCGTCGCCTGCGCGCCCGAAGCGGAACCGACGGATGTCTTGCTCGTCCCGAGCCGGGTCACGTATCCGAGCGTCGGCGGCGCGCTGGAGTACCGGTGCGCGACGCTGGATTGTCACGGAAAACCCGAGCGAAACCTGCGGCTCTACGGGAGCTCCGGGATGCGGCTCGCCGCGGAGGACGTGCCGGGTGACGGCGAGACGACCGACGCGGAGCACGATGCGAGTTATCGATCGGTGATCGGGCTCGAACCCGAGGTGCTCAGCCTGGTCTGCGCGGAGGGCGGCAACGAGCCGGAGCGGCTTTCGTTGATTCGAAAGGCACGCGGCGAGGAGGCGCACAAGGGCGGCGCGCGGATCGTCCGCGGGGACGACGCGGATCGATGTCTGCTAAGCTGGTTGGCGGCCGCGACGGACGAGGCCGCGTGCGCGCGGGCGGCCGAGGATCAATCGGAATGAGCGCCGAGCATGCGGCGGAGTTCGGGGATGGCGGCGCGGGCCTCGGCGAGGTTACGCACGAAGCGAGTGGGGCTCGGGTGCGTGGGGCGGAGCGCTTGGACCGCGCGAAAAAGGAGATCGGCGAGGTTTCGTAACATCGCATTGGCCCCGATCACGACGATGGCCCGCGGAGGCCCCACATTCCGTGTTTCGGCGAATTTGCGGCGAGCCGCCATCGATATCCACTCCAGGCCGGAGACATCACAAAGCACGATGGCATGCGGCCACGTCCCGCCGGCCGCGAGCTGCGCGGCGAGGAGGGGCATCGCCTCCGCCACGTCGACGGTGCCCCGCATTGTGACGTGCAGGAGATCGGGGGGCTCGATCCAGACGTCCGGGTGACTCGTCGGGATGCGTAGGGCGGGGGGCTCCAATTCGTCAGGACTCCGAGGATGCGGCAATGAGCATCCCAGGCTACCGCGAACGAAGGCGTCGCCTCAACCGGATTTTCCCCAGCGGGCGATCGCTGCCTTCAGCCACGCCGGCGCATCGGTCATGGACGGCTGCGGCTCCGTGCGGGTCATTTCTTCCGCGCGGCGAAGCTGCGCGGCGAGCGGCGGCACATCCCACGCAGCGCGCTCCGCGTCGGTCGTCGTCGGGTCCGTATCCCAAAGGCGATGACGCACGCCATCGGGGACGAATTGCGTCCCGTATTTCTGCGGCCGACCCTCGTACATGCACCATCGGTCGTAGGCCGCGGCGGCGAGCCAGCGCGCCTGCGGAAAATCTCGCTCGGCCGCTTCACGCGCGAGTTCGTGCGCGCGCCGCGCCTCGGCGGGGTGATCCCCATGATTGAACAACCACGCGGCGTGAAACAAGTCCTCGGCCGAGGCACCTCCGCGCTCCTGCAAGAGGCTGAGCGACGATTCCGCCTGCGCACGGCGCGCGCGGTCGCGTTCGCGGAGCGCGCGATAATCTGGGGTATCGACCGGAGGAACGGACGCGTGCTCGCGCGTGTCCTCAGCGTGGAGCGCGGCGAGCGTGCGTGACGGGTCGAGGTCCGAGGCGTCACGTTCAGCTTGCTTCGTGGCATGTTCGAGCGCGGCTTTTTTTGTCATCGACCGTCCTGGTTCCGTTCGTCGCGCAAGAATGCAATGGCAAGCGGGCGTCTAAAACGCATAACGCAGGTGGCGAACGAGATTCCGATAAAATGGAAGCCGCCCCATGACGCCGTGCATCACGCCGGAGAACCAGCTCTTCGACAGCCGGTCGACGAGGTCAGGCATCGTCAGAAACGCGACGCTCTCGACGAGCCGAAGCTTCGGGACCTGTTTTTCGAGGTCGTGCGGGTCGTCGATCCCCCAGACGAGTTCGACCTTGGCGCCGCGCACGGTCGCCAGGCGGGAGACCAGGCGCACCATCGCGGCGCTGTAGCCGTCGAAGACGACCTCTCCGCGCGGGAATTGCTCGGTGATCCGTCGTAGCATTGCGGCCCCATCCCTCTCGCGGAGGTACATGAAAAGGCCCTCGGCGACGACGAGGACCGGCGTGTCTCCGGGGATCGTGTCGAGCCAGGCGAGGTCGGTCACGGAAGCGCCGATCCGATGATAACCTTCGCGTTCCGGATAGAGCTTTTCGCGCAGCGTGAGGACGTCGGGAAAGTCGACGTCGTACCAGCGGACCTCCGGGCCCGGATCGATTCGATAGATGCGGGTGTCGAGGCCGCAGCCGAGGTGCAGCACCGTCGACGCGGGGTGTCGGGCGAGAAACGCGCGCGTCCATTGGTCGAAATGTCGGGCTCGCAGCGGCAAGGTGATATGGCCCCCGCTCGGGAGCTTCAACGCCTCGAAATCGTAGTCGATATGCGCGACCGCGTCCGCGGCGAATCGGTCGCCGAGGATCGTATTCGGAGCCGTCGCATCCATCGCTTTGCCGTACAGCGTGGCGAGGTACGTCTCCTTTTCCTTGGTCAGGCGAACCTTTTTCGTTTCCATCGTCGCCTCGGGCCGCGACGCGAGCGCGCGGCCTGGAGATTTACATCAGGCCCGGTCGCCTCGGTCAAGCGACCTGATCGGCGCGACGAGGGCCCCGCATTCCGTGCGCCGAGCCGTTGCTGGGAGCGTCTTGCATAACGGACACGTGTCCTCTATGTAGGATGATGTCCCGGGAGAGGTGCGTCGAAAGGAGTCCAGGATGTCTTTCGTGGTCGCAGGCGTGACGGGTAACGTCGGTTCGGTCGTCGCAGCGGAACTGCTTGCCAAAGGACAGAACGTCAAGGTCCTCGTGCGCGACGCGGCGAAGGGCGCTGCATGGTCCAAGAAGGGCGCGGAGGTCGCGGTCGTCGCGCTCGGGGACAAGGACGCGCTCGCCGCCGCGCTCGCAGGCGCGCGAGGCTTTTTCGTGCTCCTTCCGCCGAATTATGCAGTGCCGGATTTTTATGCTTATCAGCGTGAGACCGCGGATGGCATCGCCGCCGCGGTGAAGGCGAGCGGCGTTCCGCACGTCGTCCTCCTTTCCTCTGTGGGCGCAGATTTGCCGGACGGCACGGGGCCCATCAAGGGCCTTCATTACCTGGAGAATGCGCTCCGCGCGACGGGCACCACGCTCACCGCGATTCGAGCGGGTTCCTTCCAGGAGAACGTCGCGAACTCGCTCGTGCCGGCGCGGAATGCTGGGATCTTCCCGAACTTCAACCCGTCGGCCGATTTCCCCGTCCCGCAGATTGCCACCAAGGACATTGGCGCGTTCGCCGCAACGTCGCTGCTTGAAGGTGGGCAGAAGAGCGAGAACATCGATCTGCACGGGCCCGCGTATTCAGCGCGGCAGATCGCCGAGAAGCTCGGGGCCGCGCTCGGCAAGCCCCTCCAGATCGTCGATGTTCCGCCAGATGCCTATGTGAGTACGCTCGTGCATGCCGGGGTGCCACAGCACCTCGCGGAGGTCTATGCCGAGATGTACCGTGGTTTCGGGAGCGGCGCCATTGCCCCGCGGGGCGACCGCCTGGTCGAGGGAAAGACACCCATCGACGAGGTGATCGTGGCGCTCGCTCGTTCATGAGGAAGGCGTCGTCGCCGATTCCGCGGGCGCGTGTGCGCGGAGAAACGATCCCACACGCGCCCGGACCTTGTCGCGATCGGTAAAAATGCAGACGTGCTCGCCTTGTTCGATGGCGAGGAGTTCGGCCCCGGGAACGCGGGCCGCGAGGATTTGCGCTTGCGCA
Organism: Polyangium sorediatum; assembly: GCF_029946465.1. Lineage (NCBI taxonomy): Bacteria > Pseudomonadati > Myxococcota > Polyangiales > Polyangiaceae > Polyangium > Polyangium sorediatum. Next base: position 79,510 of record NZ_JARZHI010000003.1, on the reverse strand, counting down.
AAGGGTGCCGCTTTGTCGTTCGTCCCGTGCACGACGAGGAGCGGCGCCGTGATTCGTTCCAGGGCAAACCATTGATCGCGACGGGTTACGGCGACGTCGTTCTCCGAGCCCGGGAGCCGGAGCTGCATTCGATCGAACGAGCTGCGCTGCAACTCGCGCAAGAGCGGGCCCGCCTCGGGATCCGCGAGCGTGCGTGCGCGCACGATCGGATCCGGAATCGAGCGGCGCGCCGATCGTTCCGGATCTTGCTCGGCCTTTCTCCGCATGGCGGCGACGAGCGGGCCGCAGCGCGCGGTGATCCGCATGAGGTACCACGCGAGCGGCAATCGTGTCTCGACGCGGGTGCAGACGGACGAAAGGATGACGAGTCCCCCGCAGCGATCCGGATGGCTGAGGGCAAACTGGAGCGCGGACGGGCCGCCGCCGGAGATGGCCATCACGGCGACCCGTTCGATTCCGAGCGCATCGAGGAGATCGCGGTAGAGATCGGCCTGCTCCGCGGGGCTTCGCCCGAGCGCGAGGCGCGTCCCGAGGTAACCGGGGCGAGAGGGCGCGACATACCGGAAGCCCGGAACCCCCGCGGTGCGCGCGAGGAGCAGCGCCTGATCGTAGCCACCCATGGCACCGTGGAGCGCGAGCACCGGAGGGCCATGGCCGAGAAAGGCGCATTCGACGTCGCCGCGCCGCGTTTTCACCACCACCGGGCGTGAATCACCCGACAGCATTGCCGTTCCCTCCGACGGCTCTCGTTCCTCCGAAGCTTGCATGGGGGTCTCCTTCCGAGCTGGTCGCCCCGTCCTAGCGCGCGCCCGGCGGGCCGTATTGTGAAAATGCGACACGCCGCGCGAGCCCGCGGAGGGCTACGGGCGAACCCGGTGGACGATCCGCGTATCGGCGCGCACGAGCTGCCGGCTCCGGTGCGCGCCTTTCTCGCCGGGAAGGCGATCGGTCAGCGTCTTGAAGTCCCGGATCAGGTGCGGCTGGTCCGCGTAACCGCACGTCTGGGCGAGCTCGGCGAGCGTCGCGAAGGCGCCGCTATGCAGCGCGCCGAGGACGTTGCGGAGGCGGACGAGCCGGGCCATCCGCTTGGGCGTCATTCCAAACTGGTCGAGGAACAGGCGCTCCAGGCTGCGCGTGTGGAGACCGAGTGCGTCCGCGAGCGCGTCGACCCGGAGCTGACCTCCGTGCGCTTCGAGGAGGAGCGTGGCCCTGCGGCAGCGGGCATCCGTGACGAGCGGCGGCGCGGCGTCCCTGACCAGATTCGCAAACGCGCGTTGCCGCGAGCCGAGGTCCGGCAGCGCGCGCAATCGCTCGGCCAGCGATTCGATCGGGATGCCTCGGACCCGCGTCACCTCGACGCATCCGTCGGTGAGCTCCGAGGAGCGAACGTCCGCGAAACGCGGCGCCTGGCCGGCCCGGAAGCGGATGCCAAGGTACTCGCCACCGGCGACGCGTTCGACGGTGGCGCGTTCGGTGGCAGGCCCGACCAGCACCATTCGACAGCCGGCGGGAGAATGGCGGAAGATGAGGTGTGCGCCAGCGTCGGGAAAAAACTCGTGAAACGTCGTGCCCGAACCGCCGCTGCGTTTCGTCGCCCAGCAAAGGTCGATCTGCGTCGAGAGATCAGGGGGCGGAAGCGCGAAGATGCTCGGCGTGGCATCCGCGGTGTGCGGCGTGGGCATGAGGCAAGGCTCCGTGATCGTAATAGCGCAGCGTCGCGCCGGGCGGAAGAGGGCGCTTCAGCGGCCGTCTCGGCGTCGCCCTCGTTGCAGCCTCACGAGAGCCACGGCGAGCAGCAATCCGAGCGCGCCTCCGACATACGAGCCGATGTGCACACGCCACACCCGCACGAACGCCGCGGCGTGTGTCGAGCCGGCGAGCATCTCCGCAACAGTGCTTTGATCCAACGGATCGATGCTCATCGGCGACGTACCGAGCAGCAGCGCGGCGAGCGTCGCCGTCACCATGGGAATGGCCACGAAGTGGAGCAATCGTCGAAGGGGCAGCCGCTGCGGGAGCCGCTCGGACGGCTCGTTTGCGAACCGAAGCGCCATGCCGGCGAGCAGACCCAGCGGCCAGGACGCCTTGGCCGCGAGCGCCGTCACGGCCCATCGGAACGGGCGTGGGTCGCTCGCGAGGTCCTTGCCGAAGAGGAAATACTCCGGCGAGAGCGTCGCGGTCAGGTGGTCGTGCGTGATGCAGTAGGCGAGCGTAATGCTCGTCGTCATGACGAACAGGACGGCGTCCTCGCGCCCGAACCGTGGCAGAACGAACCTCACGCTGAGATCTGCGGTAGCACGCTGGAAGCCAACCGCACGAGCCCTAGCGCGCCAGGGAGACGTTCCGCATCGGGAAGATCGGCGGCACAGGCGTCATCCACAGCGGTGACAGCATCGTCCTCCAGAGCTCGAACGGTAAGTACGCCGCGGCTGAAGGCGGCGGTGGGGGCGAGGTGAACGCGAACTCCGCACGTCGATCCGCCTTCCGCCAGCTCGCGAGGTCCTCACGACGTCAGGCCACCTCGACGTGGTCCTCGGGCCGTCGGGACGGCGCGGATGGCTTCTCCGACGGAGCCATGAGGGCGACTCGAAAATCGAGCCCTTGCGCTTTGACGATTGTGGCGCATGTCGGCGATCGATGCGGCGAACACGTCGATGAAGATGTCGTGCGTTCGAGGACGCATGAACGGGAACACAAAGACGTCGCGGCCCCCCTGGACGGCGTTTTCGCATAAGTCAAAGCGCGCTGACGGTGCAGAGCCCCTCGCCGTTGAGGTGGCCCATCGACGCCGAGGACGCGAGCAGGAAGGACAGGAGGTCCTGAGAGGCGAGCGGAACGCTCCCGGGGTTGTAGACGATAGGCTTGTCCTCGGCGTCCACGAGCGGCATCCCGTCGAGTCCTTTCAGGTCCGACAACTTCTGCGTCGCGAGATCCTCGAGCAAAATTTCTTTGTCGGTCCCGGCGGCCGCCGCGAGCGCATCGAAGCGTAGCGACGCCTCCTCGGTGCCAAGCGTGTCCCAGAAGAGATGGTCGAGGTGAATCGTGATCTCCGCTTCGGTCGTCGTATTGCTCCGGATCACCACCCCGTCCGTCCCGTCGAGCCCATTCGTGCAGTTCGCGTTCCGTGTCGGGTTCGCAAGGCCCCAGGCGAACGTGTATGTGTCGCCCGCCTTCGTCGCGGTCCCCTCGAGCCAATAATTGAATTTTCCGTCGATCATGGCTTGCACTTCGGCCTCGGCGACGCCGCCGAGCGCCACGGCGCTCGCGTCGGGCGCGGCGATCTCGTACCTGAACCGGTCCCAGCGCCTCGCCTCGATCCCCTCGAACACCGGTAAGGATGCGTCTCCGGCGTGGAGATCTGCCACCCACCGCTCCTTCGATTCGATCGCCACCGCGCCGTCCGCGCCGCGCACGTCGAGCGCCCCGAACGAGACGAGCACCTTCGAGAACTGCACGGTCCACCCGTCGGCGAAGGCAATGGCCTCCCCCTCCTCCTCGACAGGGAACCCCGTCTTCGCCGCGTCCTCGCCCGTGATCCGGATGGCGAGCGTGCCTGCGCCGCTCGAGGTGTCCTCACCGCCGCAGCCGATCACCATCGCAGAGAGAAGAGAAAAGACAAAAAACACCATCGTTTTCATCGTATATCCTCCGATAGGACGCGCCGAGGGGCGGCGGATCCGCCTCAACGCGCGTCGCTCGTCTCCGCCGAGAATGCGGAGAAACTCCTGGCGCCCAGGAACCAGGCCGTTCGCACCTGGCTCTCGGGCGTGATCACGAACCGACCCGCCGCGTTTTTCTTCGTCAGCCGGTCGAAATGGGCACCGTCGAACCATGCGCTCGGGTGGATCACGATCCCCACGGCGGCCCCGTCGACGAGCGACACGTCGAGAGGAATGCCGTCGACGCTGCGTTTCGTGCCCTCGTCCTCGATATCGAGCCCCCCTTCGAAGGGGACGACGAGCCCGTCCTTCTGCGCCACGCCGACCACGTACGCGTGATGACCGCGCAAGGCGCCGTCGTCGCCTCCGATGGACGCGCGCGGCGGATCGAGCCGGATCGAGAGGGAACGCGCGCGCCCCTCCGTTCCGGGCACGGGGCCGATATACACGCCGCCGGGGTCGAGCACGTCGAAGGCGAGCTGACCCAGCCATTCCCCTTTGACCTCGCCGCCGTCGAAATGCTGGTCACCCGCGTGGGCGTGCGCGTCGGGGACGAGCACGTCCCACAGCATACCGGACAAACCTTTGCCCCTCGGCGCGCCGAGCTCCGCGAGCGGCGGCGGATTTTCGTGGACGTAGATGGGCCCGAGCGCCACCACGGCCTCGCCGAGCTCGACCTTCCAGCCGGTGCTCGTCTCGAACGAGCCGGGCGGGAGCCCGGGCGATCGCGCCCCGCCGAGCCGCATTTCGAATTCGATCGCGCGCCCGCCGGTTCCGCTCGGCAGGTCACAGCCGGCGGAGCCGAGGCTGCCGAAGGCAAGCACCACGAGCGCGAAACGAGCATCCGGGTTCATCGTCCTGCCTCCTCCTCGCCCTTGGCCGCCTCCAGATGGAAACGGATCGTCCCGAGGATCTGGCGCGGCGACGCCGCTGCGAAATGCGGGTGCGCGAGCCGCGAGGCCGGCGCGTCGGGCAAGCTGAAATTCGACGCGTAATTGAACTCGGCCGCGGGGTTGCGCCGATCGAGCACGTTTGTCGCCTCGATTCCCACCTCGACGAAGCGATACCGGAGGCGCGCCGCGACATCGACCGTAAAGATCTCGTGGCCGAACTGCTCGAGCGGCAGGGGCCGCGGCGCCACGTACGTCGTCCCGAGCGCGCCCGTGGCGCGGAGATGCACGCCCGAGATCCGGAGATCCTTGCGGAGCGAGGTATCGAGCCGCGCCACCCAGCGGGGGATGTAGGGGAGCCGCTTGCCGCTCGTGAGTGCATACCACGGCGCGCCCGCCTCGGGCAGGTAGGCCTCGGCGTACGTCAAGCTCCCTTGCGTGTCGATGCCCGCGCGTGACGTGAGCCTGCCCGAGATCGACGCGCCAAACCGGTTCGACGTCCCCACGAGGACATTCCGCCCGCGCGCCGCATCGAAGACGAGATCCCGATCCACCCGCGTGAAATAGGCGAGGGCGCGCGCCGATACGTCGAGCATCCTCCCCTCGGATCGCTCGAAGACCACGCCCGTCTCGAAGGCATCGACCCGGGCAAACGGCGCACTCTCGCCGTCCGAGAGCGCCTGCGCGTCGCTCGATCGCGATCCGGCGCCGTAACTCGTCATCCACGCGAGCCCCTGCGCGAGGTTGATCTCCACCGAAGCGCGGGGCCCGAGCGTGAGCCCGAAGGCCTCGATCGTATCCGACGGCTCCCGCGGGCCGCTGCGATCCTTGTCGGGCTTGTTCCGATCCTCGACCGCGAAGCCAAAGGTATCGAGCCGGATCCCGCCGCGGAGCGTGAGCCACGATGCGGGCCGGAGCTTGCCCGCTGCGTATCCCGCGATATTCGTGATCGCGATGCCGCTCTCGAAATCCACGCGGTAGGGCACGCCCCCCACCCGCCGGAGCCTCCGTTGCAGGGTGTCGCCCCGATCGTGTCGCGCGAAATAACCGAGCTCCAGCGATTGCCTGTGTCCCCACACGTCCACGGTTCGCGTAAAACTCCCCCGCGCGCCGAACGTCGTCGTATCGTACATTTGCTCGACGCCGTCTCCGCGCTGCGGTTCTCCCGAGGGACGCACGTCCGTGACGAACCCGGTGAAGTTTTCGCGGAGCCGGGTCTTTCGGATCGTGGTGAAGACCTGGTGTGTATGCTCCTCGCGGGTGCCCTTGTGCTCGAATCGGAGGGACGCGTCGAGCCGCGCCGTCGCCCCGCCCTGGTTCGGGTCGTAGGTGCAGAAGAACTGGCTGTCGTGGTCCTTGGGGCAGTCGAGCCTGCGCGCCTCGAAATCGTCCTGACGCACCACACCGGCGCCGTCGAAGCGCGTGGTGTACGCCGAGACGAGCGCGACGAGCCGCCTCCCCGCGCCGAGACGATGCTCGTATTGCGCCATCGCGCGGGCCGCCGTGCTCGCGCGGTTTCGCCCGAACCCGTCGCTGTCGGTCACGGAGAAGCCGACGAACGTGCCGCGCGGCGCGCCCCCGGGGCCCCAGAGCAGGAGGAGCCGCTTCGCGCCGAACGAGCCGAGCCCCGCCTGCGCGACGATCCCCCGCTCCGCGAGCCCGAGCGTGTATTCGACCGAGCCCGCGACCGCGAAATCACCCTGACGCGGGTCGAAGGGACCTTCTACCACGCGCAGCTCCTCCACGAGCTCCGGGATCACGAAATGCGTATCTGCGTATCCGTGGCCGTGCGCGTTCGATGGCTCGTTCAGCGGGACGCCGCCCACGGACATCTCGAGGTCCTGCCCCTCGGCCGCGCTGAATCCCCGCAGGAAGATGGCCGACGGATGCCCTTCGCCGCCGTGGTTTTGCAGGAGAAACCCGGGCGCCAGCGTCAGCAATTGCTCGGCCGAGCGCCGCGGCACGTCGACGAGCTGCCCCACGCGGACGCGGTGATCCCCAGCCGCGCTGGGCGGCGGGGGCCGGGACGGGCCGAGCACAACCACCTCGCCGCGCTCGTCCGGCCTGCTCGTCGCCGCCGGCAACGCCGGCTTTTTCGGCTCGCTGATGGGCGCATTCGTGCTCGCATTCTTGCGCGGCGGCCCCACGTACACGCCGGCCGGCACGTTCGTCGCGAGGGGCGCGGACAGAGCGCGGGGTTCTTCTCCGACGAACCGCACGGCGACCTTGATCTTCGCGGCGATGGGCCGGCCCCCTCGCGTGGCGGGCTCGAACGTCCAGCGCAGGGCGGCCTGGATCGCGGCGCTTTCGAGCTCGGGATCGCCGCTCGCCTGCGCCTCGACCTTCCCGACGGTCCCGTCCGCCTTCACCGTGACCAGGAGCGGGACGATGGCCTCGCTGCGGTCTACGCGCGCCGCGGGCCACGCCGGCTCGGGCGCGTCCTTCACCCGCGGCGACGACAGCTCGTCCGCAGACGCGAGCCCGGGCGCGCAGGCGAGCACCAGTGGCACGAACCGGCACGCGCAGCGCCTCGCGACACGAGCCCAGATCGAGGCCTGTCCTTTCCCAGACGAACCGAGGGTCACGGTGGATGCTCTGTACTGTTGAAGTATCAAAGTTGCAACAACAATCCGTGCGTGATAAGACCGGACGAATGTTTGACCGGTTTTGTCACGCAAAACGTGCGGGTTTGTCGCGCTCCGGGTTCGTCCTGGCAGCGCTCATGGGGGCGGCGTGTGGCCCCGACGACGAAGGTGCGGGCCCCGCGGTGGCCGTCGAGGCCCGCCACCCGTCGTGGCGTCGCGCGCGGGTGGCCGTCGCGGACGGCGTTTCGGGCGCAGTCTCGATCTTCGACGTCGAAGAGGACGCGTGGATCGCCGCGCTCCCAGGGGACGGCCCCGTATCGATGCATGCGACGGAGTCCGGCGATTTCGCGGCGCTGATCTCCCCAGGGCGCGACGAAGGGTACTTCCTGCGCGCGGGCGTGTCCGTCGCGCCGCACGACGACCACCTCCACATCTACAAATTCGAGCCGAGCCGGCACGAGCTCACGATCGAGGGCGCGGCGCCGGGGGCCGTTGTCTCCAGCGCAGGGCAGGTCACGCTCTTCTTCGAGGGATCGGCGGCGGACGGGACACCTGCGCAAGCCGCCGTGGTCTCGGAGGAGGAGCTACGGATTCGCGGCGAGACGCCGGTGCCGAGGTGGTTTGTCGCTGAGGCACCCCACCACGGGGCGGCGGCGGCCGTGGAAGGAGGCGCCCTCCTCACGCGCCCCCTTCCGGGCGATCCGGAAGGGCAAGCCGAGGGCGTCTCGTTCGTGAACGACAGCGGCAGCGCGGAGGTGATCATGCCGGGCTGCCCCGCGCTTTCGGGGGCGGCGCCCATCGACCGCCGCGTGGCCTTCGCATGCGAGGACGGCGTGCTCGTCGTGGAGCCTGCCGAGGGCGGCGGGGGCATGGTCGGCACCAAATGGCCCTATCCCGGAGACGGGCGCGCGCGCACATTGGTGGGGCATGGCCCGAGCGGCTTCGTCACCGGCGATCTCGGCCCCTCGGCGGTGTTTCGTATCGATGCAGCCACGGGAGCCTCGGCGCGCTTCGACGTGGGCGCAGAGATGTGCCTCTTCGGGACCGAGCCGCGCGGCGAGGCGCTCTTCGCTTTGACGAGCGACGGCGCCTTTCGGCGGATCGAGTTCGCGACAGGCGCGATCACGTCGCTCGACGGCGTCGTTTCGCCGTTTGCCTGCGAGGGCCAGGGGCCGAGGCACGGGCTCGCGCTCACGCCCGATCGCGCGTTCGTGACGGCGCCTGGCTCGGGGGAGGTCCTGGAGATCGACGTCGCGCCGCTCGTGATGGTCGAGCGGCACGTCCTCGGAGGCGCGCCGAGCGGGGTCGTGGTGCTCGGGCTCGACGCGAGGAACATCGACCTCGCGCCCGGCGCGCACTGAGGAGCCGCTCAGTGGCAATGATCCACGTGGCAATCCATCGAGCAGCAATCCTCGGGCTTCTGGCACGGCCCGCCCGCGGGTGAACAGGCGTTCGGATCACGGCAGAAGCCGAGGGTCCCGAGCGCCGCGTCGAACGGCTCGCACGTCTCGCCCTCGGCGCACTCGGTGCTTGCGCAGCAGAACTTCTTGCACGTGCCGTAGCAATGCAACGTCGGCGCGCAGAACGGGCCGCTGGCATTGCTACACGCCTCCCCCTCCTTGGCCTCGTTCGGAGGTGGGTAACAATAGAACCCTGGCTTCCCTTGCTTCTCGCCGAAGTCGCAGGCTTCGCCGGCACCCGTGCACCCCTGGTTTGTCAGAGGATTGCATGTTGCCGTGCCCGTGAAGCACGCAGGCGCGACGGCTCCGCCGCCTGCGCCACCCTCGCCGCCGGCTCCGCCCTGGCCGCCTTGGCCGCCGGCGCCGCCGTGGCCGCCTGTCCCACCCTCGCCACCGGCGCCGCCCTGGCCATTGCTCCCACCGTCCCCGCAGCCAAAAGCGATGACGAGGGACACGACCAGCATCCACCTGAAAGTTCGCATGACGCTCCTTTGGAAAAGAAAAGGGCGCGGACGTCACCATCGCTCGCTGAGGAGGGCCGAGCGTGGAGGAGGGAGACGTCCGCGTCCGGGGCAGACCCTAGCAGTCGTAAGTTGCAGTTGCAACTAAGATGCGACTTGCTTCATCAAACCCAGGACGTACCGATGCGGTTCTCGGCGGGAGCGAGCGCGATCACGAGTCCTTGTCGTAGGTCGTCGCGACGAGCGCCACGCGAGCGAGTCCGAGCGCCTGGATCGGCGGAGATCGATGTCCCGCCGTCCGTTCCTTGCCCGGATAACGCTCCCCTTTGAGGAGCACGATGTCGCCCGCGTTTGCACGGCGAATCTTGCTGGTGACGAGGCGGAGGCGCACGATCGCGTGATCGCCTGCAGCGCAGGATGGGAGGGTGCCCCCTAAGCCGCGACGCGGCGCACGACGGCGCTGCTCGGCCGGGGAGCTGGCTCGAGCGGGAGGGCCGCAAGATTCGTCATGAGGGCGCTCCAGCGTGCACCGGCAGGATCGGCGCCCAGGTGAGCTTCGTGAGTAGCTCGTCGCTCACGAGCACCCCGCGGTCCGAGAAGACGAGCACGTTGTGCGGCTCGCCTTCGTGGTCCTCAGCGACGAAGAGGATCCCGCGCCCCTCTCCGTTGTATCCGAGCTGCACGATCGCGTTCTTCAGCCAGCGCCCGCCGCCGTCGAGCGTGAGGTCGTGGGGGAGCGTGTAAAAGCCCTCCGAAGGCAGGCGCATCAGCGACTCGGCCCAGCTCGCGGAGCGGAGGACGTAGGTGGGTTTGCCCCAGAACCAGCGGTTCCGGCGGTTCTGGCCGGGGCGAACCACGAAGGCGACGCCGTCCTCGGCGCCGACGTACACGAGGACGCCGGCAGGGATCGCCTCCTCCTGGCCTGGGTAAGGTTTCGTGGTCCGGTAGAGGCCGGGCTCGGGCAGCTTGATCATGCGAGCGCTTCTATATTGCAAATGTATATTTATTGCAACTAAAGTTGTCCTCGCAGTCGCCATGCCGCAGGAGGCCCCGTGATGCCACAGGAACAGGGGCTTTGGGCAGAGGGCGCTCGCTACGGCGTGCGCTCAGGCGGCTTGCTTTCCCAAGCGCGCGTGGCTCGGCGAGGCGTGATGCTGCCAGATGGACGCCGCCACGAGGACCCCGATCGACGCCCAGGCGAGGGCTTCGATTTCTCCGAGGAGGTGGCTCGCGACGAGGCCGACGGAGCCGGCGAGCGAGAGCGCAAGCGGGCCTTTGCGATGTGTCCGCACGTAACGACGGACGCTCACCACGAGCGTCACCGCGACCGCGACGACGAGCAGGGCGTGATGCTGAGCCTCGGTGACCACGAAGCCGACGCCGAGGGCGGAGAGCGCCTGCGCCCAGGCGCCGAGGCACGTGGGGCAGACGGCGCAGGCGAGGACCGGGAGCACCACGCTGAGGAAGGACGAGCGGCCAGACCCGCCCTTCACGGCATGACGATGAGGATGGTGGTGGTGGTGCGCGCAGCAAGCTTCATGGGCGTCCTCGGCGTGCGCTCGATGCTCCGGACGGGCGGGCTCGGCGCATGCGGCCTGCGTGACGTCCGACGGAAAGCTTGCTCGTACGTTCATGGGGGCCATCATGAACGTGTCTATCTGATGTTGCAACATAGATGTATCTGCTACGAGGCGCCCACGCGCTCGTACACACCCTAGCTAAAAAGTTCCTGGAGCCCGCGCGCGGAACATCCTTGGCGCGCGCATCGCCGCAGCGGCTCGCGCAGGTGGCGTGATTCGAGGCTGCTCGTTTCCAGGCGAACCTCCCCGGCTTCCAATACACGCCCTCCTCGAACTGCGCGCCCTCGACGAAACCCGTCGCCCGCTACCGCCACTGTGACCTCGGCTTAACCGAGCACAGCCAGAAGCCTCGCGGCGCTCGGCCTCGCCTCGCTCCTCCTTGCGCGGCGGCGCCGTCGCGTCTAGAGAGTTCATGGATCGAACCAACACCCCCGCGGGACCGGAAGAAACATGCTCGACGTCGTGTGGGACATGGAGACGGGGGATCCGGATGATTTCATCACGCTGCTCCTCCTGCTCGGCCACCCCGAGGTCAACCTCAAGGCGGTGACCATTACGCCGGGCACCCCCGATCAGGTGGGGGTGGTGCGCCAGGCCCTCCGCTGGTTTGGCCGGGACATCCCGGTGGGGGCGTACAACCTCGACCATCAACCGAAATCGGTCCGGGAAGGCACGGGCCCGGGGGAGGGGCGGCATGGGCCACGGGGCGTGTGTGTCTCTTCGTGGCATTACAAAGCCTACGGCGAGATCCCGCCCTCGCGAGACGCCGCGCCCGGCCCCGAGGTCCTGCGCGCCGTCTGTGACGCGTCGACCACCTTGATCACAGGCGCTCCGCTCAAAAACCTGGGCGGCGCCATGAAGCTCCCCGGCTTCCAGGTCGGACGCATCGTCGTCCAGGGAGGCTTCGCCGGCGAGGGCGTCGTGCCGCCCGAGCGCCAGCTCCCGAAGTTTCGTGGGATGGTCACCTGTCCGACCTACAATCTCAATGGCGATCCCAAATCCGCGCTGGAGGCGCTGCGATATCCCGGGATCGGGGCCCGTCGATTCGTCTCGAAGAACGTGTGCCACGGCGTGATTTACGACCACGAGATGCACGATCGGATCGAGACGTTGAAGGACAAGAGCCCATCCCTCCGCCTGATCTGGCAGGGGATGGATGTCTATCTGGAAAAGAAGGGGGAAAAGCGCCAAAACCGCCCCTCGCCGCCCGAGGTCGAAGAGTCGGCGCCGGAGGCCATGGGGGGCAAGGCGTTCCATGATCCTTTGGCGGCCTGCTGCGCGATCGAGCCCTCGATCGGTGAGTGGGCCGAGGTCGAGCTTTATCGTGAAAAAGGCGCCTGGGGCTCCCGGCTTGCTCCGGGGTCGGGCACGTGGATCATCACCGGATACGATCGGGAGAAATTCCTCCGAACCCTGACCGCCCTGCCGGTCGGGTGAAACGAGCATCGAGGTATCGTTTGGAAACGCCCACATCGCTTCCCCTCGGCAAACAGGTCGTCGTCGCCGAATTCGGCGAGACCCCGCTCGAAGCCCTCGAGCGCCATACCTCGCTCGTGGACATGCCTCCGCCCGATCCCGCGACGCTCTCGGCGCGTGACGTGATCGTGTCCGTCAAAAGCGCGTCCGTCGGCTGGGTCGATCTCCTGATGATGAGCGGTCAGTACCAGCACATGGCGCAACCGCCGTACTGTCCTGGCCTCGAGTATGCGGGCGTCATCGCCTGGATGGGCGAGGAGGCCGCAGCGGCGGAGCGTTTCGCTATGGGGGATCCCGTCCTCGTGGACGGCTTGCTCGCCGGTCCGCGTTCCCTGGGCGCATATCAAAAATACGGGGGGTTTGCCTCGTACGCCGTCGCGCCGATCGAGGCCGTGCACCGGATCCCCCAGGGGCTCGGGTTCGACGAGGCGTGTAACCTGCTCGGAAACTACGAGACGGCATACCATTGCCTCGTCACGCGCGGGCGCCTCCGCGCGGGCGAGACCGTGCTCATCCACGGCGCGTCCGGCGCGACCGGGCTCGCTGCGGTGCACATCGCCAAGCTCCTCGGCGCGAAGGTGATCGCGACGGGTCGCTCCGACGAGAAGCTCGCCCTCGTGGCCGCGCAAGGCGCGGATCACGTCGTCAACTGCAAAGGCGAAGGCGGCGGCATTCGAGCCTTTCGCGCCGACGTGAAGGCGTTGACGGGCGGCGAGGGCGTGGACGTCGTGTACGACGGCGTCGGGGGTGAGATATCGGTCGAGAGCTTGAAATGCGTGCGTTTCGGCGCTCGGTTCCTCATCGTCGGATGGGCCTCGACGCCTTTCGTGGCGCGGGGCAAGGGGCAACGCGGCGCGCCGAACGTCAACGTGCTCCCGACGAACCTCATCATGATGAAGGGCCTCGACGTGCTCGGTTGCCCGGCGGCCATCTCGACGTTGCACGATCCCTCGATTCGCGCCCCGCGGCTCGAGCAGATTTTGCGCTGGGCGAACGAGGGCAACATCCGGCCGCTCGTCGCGAAGCATTCTCCGTTGGAGCAATACGTCGAGGCGATGCGATCCAAATGGAACGCGGAGTTCGTCGGTGGGATCGTGCTCCATCCGTGACCCCATGCCGGGCGAGGGGGCTCGGGTGACTTCGGCGGCCCGTACTGCGGCCCACGTCTGCCGGCCACCTTCCCCCCATCCTCTTCATGGCTGCGGCGAACGTCCGGAACACGTGCTAGGTCGGGCGCCGCGATGATCACGCTCGACAAGCTCTCCAAGCGCTTCGGCCCGAAAATTCTCTTCGAAAACGTCTCGATGCGGTTCGATCCGGGCAAGCGGTACGCGCTCGTCGGGGCCAACGGCGCGGGAAAGTCGACGCTGCTCAAGGTCATCTCGGGGGAGCACGAGTCGGATCAAGGCTCGGTCGAGATCCCGAGCAAGCTCAAGGTCGGCGTGCTCTCGCAGGACCACTTTGCCTACGAGTCCGTTCGCATCCTCGACGCCGTGCTCATGGGCAACCGCGTGCTCTGGGACGCGACGCAAGAGAAGGAGCGGCTGCTCGAAGGCGAGATGGACGACGAGGTCGGCATGCGCCTCGCCGAGCTCGAAGGGACGATCGGCGAGGAGGACGGCTACACGGCCGAGGCCCGCGCCGCGGAGATCCTGGAGGGTCTCGGAATCACGTCGTCCCGGCACCTCGACACCGTGAGCACGTTGGCAGGCGGGTACAAGCTGCGCGTGCTCATCGCGCAGACGCTCTTCGCGGGCGCTGACGTGCTCTTGCTCGACGAGCCGACGAACCACCTCGACCTCGACTCCATCCGGTGGCTCGAATCGTACCTGACGCACGACTTCCGCGGGACGCTGCTCGTCGTGAGCCACGATCGCCATTTCATGAACGCGATCGCGACGCACGTCGCCGACGTCGATTACCAGACGGTCACCGTGTACACGGGCGACTACGACGATTTCATCGAGCAGAAGACGACCGGGAAGCGCCAATCGGAGGCCGACGCGGCGCAGAAAAAGAAGAAGATCGCCGAGCTCAAGGACTTCGTGGCGCGCTTCGGCGCGAGCGCGAGCCGGTCGAGCCAGGCGCAGTCGCGCGTCAAGGAGATGGAGAAGCTCGAAAGCAGCATCCAGGTGCGGCGATCGAGCGTGGTGCGGCCGTACATCAAGTTCGAGATCGAAAAACCTTCCGGCCGCGACGTGCTCCGCGTGGAGGGGCTGTCGAAGAGCTTCGAGGATCTGCGGGTCATCGAGGGGCTCGGTCTGAACCTGAACCGCGGCGACAAACTCGCGGTGATCGGGCCGAGCGGCATCGGTAAGTCGACGCTGCTCAAGCTGCTCGTCGCAGAACACGCGCCGGACGCGGGGACCATCGTATGGGGCCACGACACGAGCGTGGGGTATTTCGCCCAGGATCATCACGAGGCGCTCGAGCCCGGCTTCTCGGCGTACGAGTGGCTGCACCGCTTCGATCCGGACGCGCAGCTCGAAGACGTGCGTTCGGTGCTGGGGAAGCTGCTCTTCAGCGGAGAAGCGGGGCTCAAGAAGACGGAGAGCCTGTCGGGCGGGGAAGCTGCGCGGCTGGTCCTGGCCAAGCTCATCCTGCTGAAGAACAACGTGGTGGTGCTGGACGAGCCGACGAACCACCTCGACGTGGAGAGCATCGACGCGCTCTTGCAGGCGCTCATCGCCTTCAAGGGGACGGTGGTGGTGACGAGCCACGATCGGCATTTCATCGGCAAGCTCGGGACGCGCGTGCTCGAGCTATCCCGCAAAGGGCCGCGGCTCTTCAATGGGACGTACGACGAGTTCCTGGAGCGGTTCGGGGACGAGCAGGGAAATCGTTGACATGTGCGTGCTGTTCCTGGGTTTTCGGGCGCATCCGGATCACGACGTCGTGCTGGCCGCCAACCGCGACGAGTTTCACGCTCGTCCGACCCGGGAAATGCACGCTTGGGACGATCATCCCGACATCCTGGCCGGGCGTGACCTGCAGAGCGGCGGGACCTGGCTCGGCGTGACGCGGTCCGGGCGCTTCGCCGCCATCACGAACTTCCGGGACCCCGCGGCGCAGCGCGGGGACGCGCAATCACGCGGCGCGCTCGTGGTGGAGTATCTCCTGGGCGACGGCGCGCCGCATGCGTTCACGGAGAGCCTGCGCCCGCGCGCGGGCGCGTTCAACGGGTTCAACCTGATCGTGGGCACGCGTCGCGAGGCGGCCTATTTGGCGAGCCTGACGGGCGAGTCGCGTGTCCTCGCGCCCGGCGTGTACGGGCTCAGCAACCATCTCCTCGACACGCCCTGGCCGAAGCTCGTGCAAGGCAAGGGCGCCTTCACGAAGCTCCTCGAATCACATCCGCTCCCGGAGCCCGAGGCGTTTTTCCAGATGTTGCGTTCGGATCAGGGCGCACCGGATGCGGAGCTCCCGGACACGGGCGTGGGGCTGGAGATGGAGCGGATGCTCGCGCCGCTGTTCATCGAGGATGCGCGGCGGCCGCCCCATTACGGGACGCGGTCGAGCTCCGTGGTCACCTTTTCGAAAACCGGCGAGGTCAGGTTTTGGGAGCGGAGCTACCTGCCGGGGACCGAGCCTCGGCAGGTGGAGAGGTCGTTCCGGACGCTCGACGCGTCGTCAGAATAGGACCGGCAGCTCGCGGAATCCGCGCAGTCCGGCCGCGCCGCCCCAGCGCAGCGTCTCGGCCGGCACGGCGAGGCGCAGATCGGGGTAACGCCGGAACAGGGTTTCGAAGGCGATTTGCCCCTCGATGCGCGCCAGCGGCGCCCCGAGGCACAGGTGAATCCCCTTGCCGAAGGCGATGTGCCGGTGGGCGCCTTCGCGCCCGATGTCGTACGCGTGGGGATCGGCGAATTGCTCGGGATCCCGATTGGCCGAGCCGAGGCCGATCATCACCTGCCCGCCCTTCGGGATCGACACCCCGGCAATCTCCAGGTCCTCCCTGGCGGTGCGCACGGCGCCCAGGTAATCGACCGGCCCCCAGTAGCGGAGCGTCTCCTCGACGACGCCCTTGGCGAGCACCGGATCCGCCTTGAAGCGCGCGAGCTGCTCGGGGTGGGTCAAGAGCGCGACGACCCCGTTGCCGATGAGGTTCACCGTCGTCACGTGCCCGGCCAAATAGAGGAGGAAGACCATCGAGAGCAGCTCTTTGTCGTTGAGTTTGTCGCCGTCCTCCTGGGCGTGGATCATTTGGCTTATCATGTCGTCGCCCGGCGCGCGCCGCTTCCGCTCGAAGAGATCGACGAGGTAGTGGCTGAACGCCACGAGCATCTTGCGGGTCTCCTGCATGACCACAGGGTCCCGATTGTCGATGCGGAGCTCGCCCAATCGGCTGACGGTCTCGCGGTCTTCCTCCGGAATCCCGAGCATGTCGCTGATCACCGTCACCGGCAGGGGGTACGCGAAGGCCTTGACCAGATCCATCCGCCGCTCCGGCGCCGATTCGCCGCGCGCGGCGGCCTCCTGCTCGGCCTTGTCGAGCAGATCGTCGGTGAGGCGCTGGATGCGCGGCCGGAGCGCCTCCATCGCGCGGGCATTGAAGCTCGGCTGGACCAGCTTGCGCAGCCGCGTGTGGTCGGGCGGATCGAGCATGAGGAGCGAGTAGGCGATCGGCCGGAGCTCCTCCGGCACCGGCGGCACGTGCGCGCGTTGCTCCGGCGTCATCCGCGCGAAGGGGTCGGACGCGAGGCGATCGTCGAGCAGCGCGCCCGCCGCCTCTTCGTAATGGCTCACGAAGAGCACCTCGCCGATGGGGCGCTCGCCCGCCATGATGCTCTTCCGCTCCTCCTCGTCTCGCGGGAAGGGGTAATGACGGGCGCGCACGACGGGCCCTTTGGCCCGCGCCTCTTCGTAGATTTCGGGGGACCTCGCGAGAAAATCCGGATCGGATCGGTCGAGCACCACGGATCCGAGCACGGGCGCTTCCTTCGTGGTGCCCCGCGTGTCCTCGTTGCCCTCGCGCTGCGCGCGCGTTTCGTTGGATTGTATGGTCATATCGTCCTCTCTTGGTTCCTTCTGCTGTGGCTCGTTCTGCAGGCGCGCCGAGCCCGCGCAGGCGCCCGCGAGCACGGTGTCGATCGCCGCGGCGGCGTAGTCCTCGCGGATGTCCTCGCCGCGATGGATGAGGCGCGCATAGATCCCCCCGAGGATCAGATCGAGGAGGAGCTCCGGATTCACGTCCGCGGGCAGCTCGCCACGCGTGATGCCTCGCTCGACCAAGGCCCGATTGCGCTGCCAGCGTTGGTCGCGCAGGCTCCTCGAAAGGGCCTCGACGTCCGGGTCCGCGCGCTCCGTTTGAAGCATGCGCACGATGCCCCGGCCCGTGGGCGTCTTGCACGTCCGCACGGTCCGCATCACCACCACCAGGAGATCCCCGCGCAGCGTGCCCGTGTCCGGCTGCTCCTGCTCCTCGTTGGCCGCGCGCAAGGACGCCGCGACGAGCTCCGCTTTGGTCGGCCAGCGCCGGTAGATGGTCGTCTTGTTCACCCCCGAGCGCGCGGCCACGTCTTCGACGCGCAGCGCGCCGTAGCCCACGCGCCCGAGCTCCTCGTGTGTCGCGGCGTGCACGGCCGCGACCACGCGCTCGGCGCGCCCGCGTACACGCGTGCCTTCGGTGCGGCGAGTTCGAGGAACGGGCGGGGGGGTGTTCGCGCGGTGCATGGGCTCTCGGTCGATCGAAGGGATCCTCCGAAGTTTTTGTGCTGATCTGCCTCAAAGGCAACTTGTTGTTGCCAATGTACCCACCGATGGGTACTATGGCAACAACAAGTTGCCTTGAGGGTCACGCATGAGCACCGCGACATCCGCTTCCGACGTCGTTCCCCAAGCCCCCTCCGTCGAGGGGAGCGCTACCGCGGGCGCCTCCGCGAAGCCGAAGAGCAAGGGGCGCACGCTCCTGTTCGTCCTGCTGCTCGTCGCCGTCGTGGGCGGCGGGGGGTACTGGTGGACGCACCGCACCGTGGAGAGCACGGACAACGCGCAGGTGGACGGCGAGGTGATCGCGGTGCCGGCGCGCACGGGCGGGACCATCGCGCAGGTGCTCTTCACGGAGAACCAGCAGGTCAAAGCCGGCGATACGCTGGCCGTGCTGGATGACGAGAGCGCGAAGGCGAAGGTCGCGCAGGCCGAGGCAAACGTGGAGGCGGCCGAGGCGGCGGCCGAGGCGGCGGAAGCGGACGCGCGCGTGGCCGCGATCAACGCCCTCGGCAACAAGTCCGTGGCCGAGGCGTCGCTGCAAACGGCGCAGGGCGGCGTGGTGTCGGCGGCCGATCAGCTCAAGGAAGCCGAGGCTTCGGTGAAGTCCGCGGACACGGCCTTCAAGCAGGCCGAGACCGATCGCAACCGCAACCGCAAGCTGCTCGAGCAGGGCGCGCTTCCGCAAGCCTCGTTGGATCAGGCGGAGACGAGCTTCGCCGTGGCGCAGGCGAACCTGGAAGCAGCGCGGGCGCGGCTCTCGACGCTGCGGGCGAACATCGCCGTGGCGCGGAGCCGCACGACGGAGGCCTCGGCCAAACTGGAGCAAACGAGCAACGTGGACGCGCTCGTGGCGCAGGCGCAGGCGCGCGCGAAGACGGCGCGGGCGCAGGTGGCCATCGCCAAGGCGACGCGGGATCTGGCGAAGCTCGAGCTTTCGTACACGCGCATCGTGGCCCCCGCGGACGGCGTGGCTTCGAAGAAGACGATCGCCGTCGGGCAACAGGTCGCGTCGGGGCAGGCCATCGTGCAGCTCGTGACGCCGCTCCTGTGGGTGACGGCGAACTTCAAGGAGACGCAGGTCGAGAAGATGCACGCGGGCCAGCCTGCGCGTTTGGTGGTCGACGCGCTGCCGGGCGTCACCTTGCACGGTGAACTCGAGAGTTTGTCCGGCGCGACGGGCTCGCGCTTCACGCTGCTGCCGCCGGACAACGCGAGCGGCAACTACACGAAGGTGGTGCAGCGCGTGCCCGTGCGCGTGAAGCTGCGCGACGTGCCGCAGGGCCTCGTGCTGCGGCCGGGCATGAGCGTCGAGCTGTCGATCGATACGCGCGGTTAGGAGGTTCGTCGTGGCCCAGGCTCAGCTCGCCCTCGCACCGCCCGCGCTCGCCGTCGCCGCGCCTCAGAACAACAAGTGGGCCGTGGCCATCGCGGTGGCCATCGGCGCGCTCCTCGAGGTCATCGACACGAGCATCGTCAACGTGGGGCTCGCCGACATGCAGACCTCGCTCGGCGCGTCGCTCAGCCAGGCGAGCTGGATCGTATCGAGTTACGCCGTCGCGAACGTCATCATCCTGCCGCTCGCCGCGTGGCTCGGGCACAGGTTTGGCAAGAAAAAGTATTTCATCTTCTCGCTCGTGGGCTTCACGGTGGCCTCGCTCCTGTGCGGGCTCTCGACGAGCCTGCCGATGCTGGTCGTCGCGCGTGTGTTGCAGGGGATCACGGGCGGCGGCCTGATGGCCAAGGCGCAGTCGATCCTCTTCGAGACGTTTCCCAAGGAGGAGCAGGCGACGGCGCAATCGTTTTTCGGGGCCATCGTCATCGCGGGCCCCGCGATCGGCCCCACGCTGGGCGGTTACATCGTGACGAACATCGGCTGGCGGTGGATCTTTTTCATCAACCTGCCGCTCGGCGTGCTCGCGGTCCTGCTTTGCCTCTCGGCGCTCCCGCCCGACGAGCCGCACAAGACGCCGCCGAAGGGCATCGATTGGGCCTCCATCGCCATGCTGGCCCTCGGGCTCGGTTGCCTGCAGACGTTCCTCGAGGAGGGAAACTCCCACGACTGGTTCGATGATCCGATGATCGTCATCCTGTGCGTCACGTCAATCGTGTCGCTCGTGCTCTTCGTGCGTCGCGCGCTCGCGTCGGACGAGCCCGTCGTGGACCTGCGCGTGCTCCGGTATCGCTCGTTATGGGCAGGCAGCATCCTCTCGGTGGTCGTGGGCATGGCCCTGTATGGCGGGCTCTTCGCGGTGCCGATCTTCGCGCAGACGAACCTGCGTTACACGTCGCAACAAACGGGCCTCATGATGCTGCCCGGCGCGCTGGCCACGGCGGCGATGATGCAGGTCGCGGGGAGGCTGGCGCGCAAGATGGACCCGCGGCTCATGCTGGTGATCGGGGCGCTCATCCTGGCGGGCTCGCTCGTGATGTTCTCCAACATGAACCCGATGACGAGCGGCGACGATCTCTTCTGGCCGCTCATCGTGCGCTCCCTGGGCACCGTGTTCATGTTCTTGCCGCTCTCGATGGCCTCGCTCGGTCCCATTCCGCGCAAGGACGTCGCCTCCGCGACGGGATTCTTCAATTTGACGCGCATGCTCGGGGGCAGCGTCGGCGTCGCGCTGCTCTCGATGATGCTGACCCGCCGGCAGGCCTTTCACGCGGCCGTCGTGGCAGAGAAGCTCGTGTCGAACGATCCCGCGACGATCGAGCGGGTCAACATGCTGACGGGCGCGATGATGGCCAAAGGCGCGTCCGCGGTGGAGGCGAAGCAACGCGCGCTTTCGTTGCTCTCCGGGACGGTGGCGCAGCAGGGCTCGATCATGTCGTTCGCGGACACGTTCTGGCTCGCCGGTATGCTCATTGTGCTGTTTTTGCCCCTCGTGATGCTGCTCGGCAAACCGCAGCAAGGGGTCAAGGTGGACGCGGGGCATTGAGGGCAAGCGGCCCCGCGAACGTTCAACGAGAGGAGCTGTCTCTTGCGCGACGGAGAGAAAGAATGGCGCCGAAGGATGGGCGCAGCGCCGCGACCCGACGCGCTGTCGATGTACCGCGCGGAGATCGCGAGGCGCCGGATTCTGACCGCGGAGGTCGAGCGCGATCTCGCGATCCGCTGGAAGGCAGGCGATCGCGAGGCCGGGCGGCTGCTCATCGAGGCGTGCTTGTCGTACGTGATGACGATCGCCCGCGAATACCAGCGCTGGGGCGCGCCGTTCGAGGACATCGTGCAGCAGGGCAACATCGGCTTGCTCCAGGCGGCCGAGCGCTTCGATCCGGCGCGCGGATATCGGCTCGCGACGTTCGCGAATTACTGGATTCGCGCCGAGATCCGCGATTACGTGACGCGGAATTACAGGATCGTGCGCCTCGGCACGTCGAAGGCGGAGCGGCGGGCGGTGCGCTTTTTTCGCCGGGTGTTCGTAAAGGATGCGACGATGCTCGCCGAAAAGACGGGCCTGTCCGAGCAGCGCGCCCACGAATTGATCCCCTTGCTCGCGGGGCCGGACGCGCCGCTCGATACCTCGACCCACAGCGACGGCCTGGCGGACGGCGCGCCCTCGCCCGAGGCAGAGGTTTGTCTGGCCGACGAGCGCGCGCGCCTGCAATGCGCCGTGAAAACAGCGCTGGCCGAGTTATCGCCTCGGGAGCAGCAGGTGCTCGAGCGGCGCCTGATGTCGGACGAACCCGCGACGCTGGCGGAACTCGGGGTGGCGTTCGGCGTGAGCAAGGAGCGCATCCGCCAGGTCGAGGAGGCCGCCAAGCAGCGTGTACGCGGTCGCCTGCGAATGTTCGCGGGCGAGGCCCCGTTGTAGCCCGCGCGTCTGTCCGGTCTGGCACGCGGCCGTCAACGTCCCGGTCTCCGCGGCCGTGCGTGCGCGGTTGTACAGATAGACATGGTCGAACGTCGCTCGGGGGCGCGTCCTCGGCGGCAACACCCCGTATCGCCCCGTGGGCCTCTTGACAATTGGGCTGGAGCCTGCGCTTCTGTCCTTTGGCGAAGCGCGATTCCGCAGACGCCTCCGAGGTACCCATGCGCAGGCGACAAGCTCTCCAAATCGCAGCAGCCGCAGCGTCGCTCCCATGGACGGGGTGTGGGGGCAACACGCCGAACCCCGCGGCAGGGCAAACGGCCTCCCCGACAACGGCTCCCGGCAAGAGCGCTGCCCCCACGCCAGAACCGACCGCGCAGCCGAGCGCGACCGCGGCTTCTTCCGGGCAAGCCCCTCCGGAGCCCGTCGCGAATCCGACGCCGGAGCCCGCAGCCAAGCCGCCCGAGCCGTCGTTTTCAAGGGTGATTTGCAGGGTAGGAAAGAACCACGGCCATGTCTTCGTGGTGACGCTGGCCGACGTCCTTTCGGGAGCCGACAAGACCTATCAGATCGCAGGGACGGCGAAGCATCCGCACGAGGTGACGCTCACGGCGGAGGATATGAAGACCCTTTTGAAAGGGGAGCTTTTGCGCGCCAAGAGCACCCAAGGCCTCACGCATACGCACCGCGTGCACGTACGATGTGCGCCTGCGGAGGATCCGCCGGAGTGGGTGAGCGTCTGCTCAGCCGAGTTCACCGGGAAAGACGAGCACGAGGTGGTGATTACCGCCGCCGATATGGACTCCGGTGCGGACAGGACCTACGATGTGCAAGGTCTCGCCGGGCATCCGCACAAGCTGACGCTGACCGCGGCGGATTTTCAGAAGCTGAAAAAAGAGGGGGCGGTCTCGATTCAGACCTCCCGCCTGGACGAAGATTCCCACCTGCACGTGGTGATCATCCGGTATCGGCCTCCGAAACGGGGGTAATCAGGGACAGAGGGCGGGGTCCTCGAGCCGCGCGGCGGCTTTGGGATCGAGCGGGGCGTCTTTCAGGCCCTCGGCAAACGCAGCCCACGCCATGGCGTCGTCCGCCGTCAGCTTGATGGCCGCGCACACGGCTCGTTGATGCGCCACCCGCGTCCACGGCGAATGGAGCAGCACGTCGAGGCCCGCCAGCGCGTCCGCATTCTCGGCCGCCGTGGGGGCCATCGTCGTTACAACTGCTCGAATGGCCTGCTGGAGCACGTCGGTGTCCTCGGTCGTGCTGAGCAGCTCGACGAAGAATGTGCGCCACGCGGGGATGTCGGCGGGTTCGAGCCCGCTCAGGTACGACCGGAGTTCCATGGTCGCGAGCCAGCGCGCCCTCGCCGTGTTGGCTTGTTTTGCGACGCTGCCCCAGGTCGACATGGCGAGTGGCGCCGGGATGTCGAATGCGGTGAGGTAGCTCAGCCGGAGATAATCGAGTTCCCCGGACGAGAGCCCTGTCGCGAGGCTCGTCCAGTCGTCCGCGAAGGCGGTCACTGGATCGAACATGCTGCACGCGCCATAGCCGTAGACCTGGAGCAAATCGAGCGAGAAGGGCGGCGGCGGAACCAGGAGCGCCTCGTTTAGCGTGGTCGTCCAGGCGGCCGCCGTCGCTGGCTCGAGCCCCGGGTCGCTGGCCACCGAGCAAGCGGTGCTCAAGGCATTGGCTTGCGTCCACTCCGAGTCGAGCCCTGCCATGAACGCGCCGAACCCCTCCGGTGTGGCGCCCGGTAAGGTCGACGACGTGAAGATCACTTCATCCTGGGCTGCCGAGCCGATGTCGAGAAATCGGGCCTCCGCCGCCGGGCTCATGGGCACGAGGAGCGGCAGGACGCTCGCGTAATAGGCATTCATGGATTCCTCGTCTACCAAGAAGGAATCCCAGGGGAGGTGGTGGTCTTTGGGATCGATCACGAGGAACTCGCCACTCGCCTGCGGCGCCACGTCGAAGGGCTCCCCGATCGGGAGCGTCTCCGTGCGTACCGAGCCGTCTTCCGCGACCCAGCCGATATCGAACGGAACCATCAGCACCCCGTCGGGGTCGTGGACCGTCACGGTGGCGCCTCCGGAGGGCAGAGCGGCGATCGTCAGCGTGGGAAGGCCCTTCGCGTCGACCGCGTGTTTTGCTCGTGCCGTGGCCTCCGGACCGAGCGCCTCTGCGAAAGTCCCGAGGAAATCATCGGTCCCGATGGCCCCGAAGCGGTGCTCGTCGAGGATGTTCCGCAGCGTCGACCAGAAGGCCTCCTCTCCCACCAGGCTTCGTATCTGCGTCAAGAGCCAGGCGGCGCGGGTGTAGGGCCCCGTGGTGTACTTGTCCGCGATTTTCAGCGACGTGTCGCGGATGGCTTCGCCCTCCATCGCAAAGAACTCATTGGCGTTCAACGTGAAGGGGCCGTCCGTGTCCGTGTGCGCGCGAAGCCCTTCCGGCTCGAGGAGCGTCGCAATGCCCTCCTTGATCCAGAGGTCGTCCCAGCTCTCGATCGTCACGAGATCCCCGACCCACTGGTGTGCGATCTCGTGCGCCGTCAGCGAGAGCTCGGCGCCGAGCGGCTCCGTGCCCGCGCCTTCGTAATGGAACGAAATGCTTGCATTCTCGATGCCGGTCGCCGGCAGGTTTGGCAGGTGCACCACTGCGTATTTTTCGAAAGGATAAGGACCGAGGAGCCCCTCGAAATGGTCGAGCATGCCCACCATCTCCCCGAGCACTGCCTCGAAATGCCCCTGCAGCCCGCGCCGGTGCCAGATGGAGACGGGAAGGTCGCCCTTCATCGTGCTCTCCACTTCGAAATCGCTGATCGCGAAGGCCATCAGGTAGGTCGGCAGTGTGTACGTGGTCTCGTACTTCATCCGGTGGGCCCCGTCCCCCTCCGGCTCGTCGGAGACGAGGCCTCCGTTGGCGATCATCTTTTCGGCGCCATCCATGCCCATGGAGACGGAGAAGATCGCGCGGTCCGACGGCGTGTCGTGGCAAGGCATCCATCGACGCGCGCCGATCGGCTCCGACATCGTGAAGACCGCGCGCACGTTCAAGGGGTCGCCTTTGCGGTTTTCGATGACGGGAATCAACGAGCCGCTCGGCGCTGCCTCGTAATCGACCTCCAGGGTGATCTGCGCACCCGTCCCGAGAGCGGGCACCGCGGAGACGTCCACCTGGAGCTGCTCCGCGCTGGCATTCGCCGAAAAAGGCAAAGCTCCGCCGCCTGCGAGCCGCACGGCTTTCACCTCGGCCACGGCGCTGTCGAGCGTGATCGTCGTCGTCCCCTTGGCCAAGGGCGAAAGGGTGATCCCGACCGTCGCGGCAAGGCGGCCTCGCACCCAGTCGTAATCTCCCTTCAATTCGTATCGCTCGACGTCGACCTCGGCGCTTCCGGAACCGGGCGGCTCTGGCTCTGGCGCGGGCGTGCATCCGGCGACGAGCGACGACGCCAGGAGGATGCTGGACGTCCAGCGCAGGCCGGGACGCGAGGGCCGTCTCGTGAAGTTCATGGATTCTCCTCGAAGGGACAAGGAAAGACGCCACCCTGGCGCCGATGGGCGACCGGCCGAGGCAAGGCTCGTCAGGCGCGCGCGCGCCCGATTGCAGCGGGTGTGCCAAGATGCCGTCCGGCGTTCCGGCGTACGAAAGAGCGGACGGCGCGCGGCCGGTTCGCGCAACGTTGCCCGAACTGTGAAGACCCACTTGCGCAATCTGCGCAACGTGATCGTGGGACCGACCTCCCCCGTCGCACCGAGGAGAACGATTTTCAGGTCTCCTGCCCTCGAATGCTCGTCCTTTGATGCGCGACTTGCGTGGCCGGCTGCCAGCGCCCTCCGCGCTTGGCCCGTCGCGGTCCTCTCGGTCTCCCGCAGCGGCAAGCACATCACGCGCGCCGCGATGGTCATGCTCTCGACGAATTCCTCGCGCGTCGCGCTGCCGTGCTTCAGTCCGCGTCAACCATCCTTGACAGGGATGACGTGAATTGTAAACCTCGTCGCGTGCGATCGTCAGATCCTCCGCCGGGCCCCGCGGCGAGCCGCTCGCTCCGCAACATGAAGATCGCCGCCGTGGCTGCGGTGGCTCTCGGGCTTGTCGTGGCGCAGCGATTGGGCCTGTTCGAGGTCTTCAGCGAGCCCGCGCGCATCAAGCAGGCGCTCGTGGAGCTCGGTCCGGCGGGGTATTTCGCGTTCGTAGCGGCGTACGCAGCGCTCCAGCCGTTTGGCGTGCCAGGCACGATCTTCATCCTGGCGGCGCCGCTCATCTGGCCGTGGCCGGTGGCGTTCGCGCTCTCCATGGCCGGCACCATGGCGGCGAGCGTGGTGGGCTTCTCGTTCGCGCGCTTCGTCGCGCGTGATTGGGTCTCGAAGCTCGTACCGGCGCGCTTCCGTGCCTACGAAGAGGCCCTCGAAAAGCGAGCCTTCTTCACCGTGTTCCTGCTCCGGCTCATCTTCTGGATGCCGCCCATGCTCCACGTGTTTTTCGGCATCTCTCGGGTGCGGTTTCAGACGCATTTTTGGGGATCGCTGGCCGGGTACTTCCTGCCCCTGCTGGCGACCGCCTATTTCGGCGAGAAGGTCTTCGATGCCATGCGCAACGCGCCGCCTTCGGTGTGGATCGGAATGGGCGTGGCGACCATTACCATCATCGTCGTCTTCTGGATCGTCACCCGTCGCTCCATGCGAAAGGTCATTCCTTCCTGACCTGCGGCGATAGGTCTGGATACCATTGCGGGCGTCGCCGTCCACGATGCATTTTAGGCGGTTTCCATCGATGACGTGCGGGTCGCCCGCGCGCTCGGAGAGATTTCGGGCGTGGCGTAATCGCCCTTACGGCGACGGCGACCACGGCGGCGCGGGCTGAGCGTAGTCAGCCGAGGCGCCCCGTTGTAGGATCCGGAGTGCGTGGTGCGACTTGTGCTTCCAAACGCAGGCAGCACACAGCCGCACCCAGCGCCGCCGCCGATCGTCCGCTCCTCGCAGCAGATTTCATGGAGATGCAGAGCCCCTCCGCGTACACGATCACCGAGACCCTTTTCGAGGGTCGGGGGACGATCGTGCTCCGCGCCATCCGAGTAAGTGATGGCCGCCAGGTGATCCTCAAAGCGCTCGATCCGAAGAGCAGCCGCCCGCAGGACATCGAGCGATTGAAACACGAGCAAGCGCTGGGCGAGGCGCTGGACCTGCCGACCGTCATCAGGCCGCTCGCCCTCGACACGTATCACGGGCAGCCGGCGCTCGTTCTGGAGGACACGGCGGGCACGCCCCTCGATCGCTTGCTCGGAGCGCCGATGGAGACGGAGCGTTTTTTGCGGCTCGCGATTCACATCACGACCGCGATCGCTGACATCCACCGGCAGGGCGTCGTCCACAAGGACATCAAGCCCCAAAATATCATCGTCAATCCCGTGACAGGGGAGGCAAAGCTCACGGATTTTGGGATTGCGTCCCGCCTTCCCCGTGAGCACACCTCGCCGCAGAGCCCGGACAGAATCGAGGGCTCGCTGCCGTACATGTCGCCGGAGCAGACGGGGCGGATGAACCGAGCTGTCGATTCCCGCACCGACCTCTATTCGCTAGGCATCACCTTCTACGAAATGCTCACGGGCAGGCCCCCGTTCGAGGCCCGAGACCCGCTCGAGTGGATTCATTTCCACCTGGCGCGTGTCGCCCCATCCCCCTCCGAGGTCGTCCCCGAGGTACCCGAGGCCATTGCGCACATCGTGATGCATCTCCTCGCGAAAATGGCCTGCGACCGGTACCAGAGCGCGCGCGGCGTATTGCACGACCTGGAGAGGTGCCTCGCGCAATGGGTCGAAGGCGGGCGTATCGAGCCCTTCTCCCCGGGCGCGCTCGACGTGCCAGACCGCCTCCAGATCTCGCAAAAGCTTCATGGCAGGGAGGCGGAGATCGCCCTCCTGTGCGACGCCTTCGAGCGTGTCGTGGCCACGGGGACGCCGGAGCTCGTGCTCGTCGCCGGGGACCCGGGGGCCGGCAAATCCGCGCTCGTCCACAAACTCCACGAGCCCGTCGTCCGCGAGCGGGCCTTTTTCGTGTCGGGCAAATTCGACCTGATCAACAGCGATATTCCTTATTCCACGATCGTCCAGGCCTTCCAGGAGCTCGTGCTCGGGATCCTGGCCGAGAGCGAGGAGCGGATCGCTGCATGGAGGCAGCGGCTCGCGGCGGCCCTCGGGATCAACGGAAAGCTCATCGTGGACGTGATCCCCCCGGTCGAGCTCGTCCTCGGCGAGCAACCCCCGGTCCCGGTTTTGCCGCCTGGCGAGGCGCGAAACCGGTTCCATCTCGTGTTCCGGCAATTCATCGGGGTCTTCGCGCAGAGGGAGCACCCGCTCGTGCTCTTCGTCGACGACATGCAATGGGCCGATTCGGCCAGTCTCGCGCTCCTTCAGGACCTTCTGACCGATCCCGAGATGCATAACCTCCTCGTCGTCGGTGCATACCGCAATAGCGAGGTCCCCCCCGCCCATCCGATGATCCTGGTGACAAACGAGGTGCGGAAGGCGGCCGTGCGTGTCTCCGACATCTTCCTCGGCCCCCTTGCCAAGGCTCACCTCGCGGCGTTCATCAGCGACACCCTCCGCTGCTCCGTGGAGGAGGCCGAGCCACTCTCGGATCTGGTACACGAAAAGACGGCCGGCAATCCATTCTTCGTCATCCAGTTCCTCACCGCGCTGTACGAGGAGCACCTGATCGAATTCGACGAAAATGCCGTAGCCTTTCGCTGGGACGTGGCCCGGATCCGCGAAAAATGCTTTACCGACAACGTGGTCGACCTGATGGTCGACAAGTTGAAGCGGCTCCCAGCGGATACCCAGGACGTGCTGACCAGCGTCGCGTGCCTCGGCAACCGCGCCGACGCGGCCACCCTCTCGATGATTCGCGGCGACGGGGAGGACGAGGTGCACGCGGCGCTCTGGGAGGCCGTCCGCGTCGGGCTCCTCCTCCGTTTGGGAGATGGCTACCGTTTCGTCCACGATCGCATTCAGGAGGCGGCCTACTCGCTCCTCTCGGAGGAAGTCCGCGCGGAGGTGCATCTGCGGATCGGCCGGCTGTTCCTGGCCAACATGCCCGAGGAGGCCATCGAGGAGCAGATTTTCGATATCGTGAGCCAGCTGAATCGCGGCGTCGCGTTGATCACCGACCCGCGCGAGAGAGAGTCGCTCCGGCGGCTCAATTTCCTGGCGGGAATGAAGGCAAAGGCCACGGTCGCCCATGTGTCGGCGCGCAATTACCTGGCCCAGGCGACGGCGCTCTTGCCCAAGGACGCCTGGAGCGCGCTCTACGACGACACGCTCAGGCTCTCTCTGGAGCGGTCCGAGTGCGAATACCTCGTCGGCAATTTCGAATTGGCGGACGAGCTGTTCAACCTGATCCTCGCGCATGCACGCTCCAACCCCGACCGCGCCGCGGTGTATGGCCTGCGCATGCGGCTGTACCAGGTCTCCGGGAGGTACGACGACGGGGTGACCGTCGCGCTCGAAGCGCTGCGCCTCTTCGACGTGACGTTCCCCGATTCGGACGAATCATTGAAAGCGGCGACGGAAGCCGAGGTCCAAGTCATCCGGACGAACCTCCGCGGTCGTCGCGTCGCCGACATCTTCGACGCGCCCGTGGCCACCGATCCCGACGGACGGACGATCATCGGCCTGCTCGTCGAGGCGGCGCCCTGCGCGTACATCGGGCGGCCGAAGCTCTTTCCCCTGCTCGCCCTCAAAGCCGTGAGCTCGTCCCTGTGGTACGGGAACACCCAGGAATCGTGCTTCGCTTATAGCGTTTATGGCATGATGCTCGTGTCGGCCTACGGCGACATCCCGCTGGGCTACGCGTTCTCCGCGATGTCGCTGCGGCTGAACGAGAAGTTCCACGATCTCCGGCTGAAGGGGACGCTCCTTCACCTCCACGGCGACCACATCAACTTTTGGCGAAGGCCCTTCGCCACAGGCGTCCCCATCCTCGAGAAGGCCTTCCAGGCGTGCCTGGAGGTCGGCAATCTCGTTTATGCCGGCTTCCTCGCCTTCGAGACCGTCTGGCAAGCCGTGGAGAAAGGCGACCCGCTCGACGAAGTGCTCCGGGTGTCGCAAAAATATGCAGCGTTTGCCCGGCAAAGCCATAACATACCGGTCTACGAGACCATTCGGCTCGAGCGACAGTTCGTGGCTTGCCTGAAGGGCGAGACGCAGGGTCCGACGAGCTTCGACGACGCCACGTTCCACGAGGCCACATGCCTCGCGGGGATCCGCCGGGCGACGTTCGGCTGTGGCCTCGTCTTTCACGACATCATGAAGCAGATCACGGCGTTCACCTATGGGCGTCATGCCGAGGCGCACTCGTTCGCGGCGCGCGCGGCGGCGAACCTCGGCGCCGCGATGGCCATGCCGATCGAGGCCACCCACCATTTTTTTCACGCGCTCACGATGGTGCAGCTCCTCCCCGACGCTCCCGCCGACGAGCGGGAAGAGCTCGCGGGGATCCTCGGGGGCGTGCTGCAGAAGCTCGCGTCATGGGCGGAGAACTGCCCCGAGAACTATCTCAATCGATACGCGCTGGTCTCGGCCGAGGTTGCGCGCGTCGAGGGGCGCGATCTCGAGGCCATGCGCCTCTACGAGCAGGCCATCCGGTCTGCGCGGGAGAATGGCTTCGTCCATAACGAAGGCCTCGCCTACGAACTCTCGTCGAGGTTTTACCGGGCGCGGGGGTTCGAGCAGGTGGCCGACACGTACCTCCGCGACGCCCGCGCCTGTTATGCGCGCTGGGGGGCCGATGGCAAGGTGAGGCAGCTCGACGAGCAGAATCCGCGCCTCCAGGAGCACAGGCCTTTCACGCCGACCGCCACTTTCGCGCTGCACACCGAGCAGCTCGATCTGCTTTCGGTCGTCAAGGCATCCCAGACCATTTCGGGCGAGATCCTCCTCGACGAGCTGGCCCGTACGCTTCTCCGGGTCGTCCTCGAAGAGGGCGGCGCACAGAAGAGCTACCTGCTCCTCCGCCGTGATGGCGACCTCTCGATTGAAGCAGAGGCGCGCCTTGAAGAAGAAGGGGTGGTGACGAAGCTCCTCCCCTCGCTCGTGGTTTCGTCATCGCCCCTCGTCCCGGCCACGATCGTACGGTATGCGCAGCGAACGAAGGAGCGGGTGCTCCTCGACGACGCGACGGCCAGCAAGTTTGCCTCGGACCCGTACATCGCTCGCGAGCGGCCCAAGTCGGTCCTGTGCCTCCCCATTCTGAGGCAGGCCCACGTGGTCGGTTTGCTTTATCTCGAGAACAACCTGCTCATCGGCGCGTTCACGCCCGGTCGGCTCGTCGTGCTCTCGCTCCTCGCGGTCCAGGCCGCCATTTCCCTCCAGAATGCGCGGCTCCTGTCCGACGAGCAGGCGGCGCGGGCTGCGGCTGAGGAGGCGGAGCGACGCTCGGCGTTCCTGGCCGAGGCTGGAGAGCTGCTTTCGGAGTCGCTCGATTACGAGGACACCCTCGCGCGCCTCGGGCGCCTATGCGTGCGATCCATGGCTGACTGGTGCGTGATCGACACTGTGGAGGGGGAGGAAATTCGGCGCATCGCTGTGGTGCACAAAGATCCTGCAAAAGCGGCGCTGGTCGAGGAGCTCCGGCAGCGATATCCGCCCTCCATGGGGTCGCCCCACCCGGCGGCCAGGGCCATTGCCACCGGTGAACCGGTCCTGCTCCCCGACCTCGACACGCGCCTCCAAGGCCATACCCAGGACGAAGGGCATGAGAGGATCATCCGCGCGCTCGGGATTCGATCGCTGCTCGCCGTGCCTCTCCTGGCGCGCGGACAAACGCTCGGGGTGCTTTCCCTCGTCTCGGGCGCATCGGGCCGCAACTATGGGAGCGCCGATGTCGAACTCGCGAAGGAAGTGGCGCGCCGGGCTGCGAGCGCGATCGACAACGCGCGGCTTTATCGCGCGACCCAGGAGGCCATCCGCGCGCGCGACGAATTCCTGTCCATGGCGTCGCACGAGCTCAACACACCGCTTACGTCGCTCATGCTCTCGCTCCAATCGATGGGCCGGGCCGGCCAGTCGGGCCCCTCCAGCGACCCGCAGATCATGGCCAAGCTGGCCGAGCGCGCCTTGCGGCAAGGCGCGCGCTTGCGCCGTCTCAACGATGAGCTCCTCAGTGTCGCGCGGATCCACACGGGCCAGCTCCCGCTCGAGCTCGGCGCCGTCGACCTCAGCGCCCTCGTCCGGGACGTGGTCGATCAATTCAAATTGCAGATTTCGCAGGCTCGTTGCTCGGTCTCGATCCGCGACAGCGTTCCGGTCGTGGGGAGCTGGGATCCCGCGCGGATCGAACAGATCGTCGTCAACCTGATCTCCAATGCGATCAAATTCGGGGCCGGCAAACCCATCGAGATCTTCATCGATCAAGAGGCTGGGATCGCGCGGCTCGCGATCAAGGATCACGGAATTGGCATCGAGCCTGCGCAGCAGGGACGCATCTTCGAACGCTTCGTGCGCGCCGTGCCCAGCAGGTATTACGGCGGGCTTGGGCTTGGCCTTTACCTCAGCCGCAAGCTCGCCGAGGCGCACGGCGGCTCGGTCCATGTCCAGAGCGAGCCTTCCGCCGGAGCAACGTTCATCGTGGAGTTGCCTGTTGCCGGGCCCTCCATCCTCACCGGCCGAGGCGAGGGGTAGGGTCGTCAAGGCATGCCTGTTGCACAGGTCCGCGCTCGGGAGGCGCGTGCGCCCCACCCATGAGGGACACCAACATGCTTGCAAAGACGAACCTTTCTTTTCTCTTCGCCATTGCCACGGCTGGCGCTTTGTTGCTTGGCTGCGGAACCGACGACCCCCCTCGAATCGACGGCACCGGCGGGAGCGGCGCCGGCGGCGCGGGTGGCGCGGGTGGCGCGGGTGGCACAGGTGGCACAGGGGGAACGGGCGGCTCCACGCCCGGCTGGGCGTTGCCTGCGTGCGAAACGGTGAGCGGGACGTCCGCCGTGACGTTCACGCTCGACGACGGCGCAAACCTCGCAAAGACCCCGGGCGAGCTCCAGGGAATCGGATACACCTACGGGCTCGCGGCGCTCGATACGCCGAACACGCTGCTCGCCGAGCACAAGGGGAAACTCCTGCGCTCCGGAGACGCGGGCTGCACCTGGAACGAAGTGGGCACGCTGACGGGGAGCAATTTCAGGATTACGGCCGCGAAGGGAGGTCTCGCGTACGCATGGGCCGAAAATGGCGACGGGTTTTATCGAATCGATGAAGCCGGCCCCCACGCCTTTTCGACGCCCGCGGCGAACATCATCGGCGTGGGCGTCGATCCTGCCGACGGCAAACATCTGCGCCTGGGCGACGCGAACGGCAGCCTGCACGACTCGCACGACGGCGGTGAGACGTGGTCGAAGCAGGGCACCCCTCCCGCCTCGGGCAGCTTCATCGGGTATCGTTTCGCCTTCGATCCCGGAAACCTCGACCATGTGCTCTTCGGCCAGTCCGTGGGCGGCGGCGCCGTGACGTTCGACGGCGGCGCGACATGGAAGCAGAGCGCGGGACTCGGCGCGAATGGCGCGAACTTGTTCGCCATCGCGGTGTCTCCTGTGGAGGGGGACATCGTATGGGCCGAGGCGCTGGAGATCGGACCCGACATCCGTCACATTTATCGATCGAACGACGGCGGTTTGACCTTCGGCGCAGTCGTCACCGACTCGGCGGACATCAAGCTCATCAATGGTACGCTGCTCGTACCACATGCGACCGACATTGGCGTGCTTTATTTCGTCTTCGGCATGGAGTACAATGACTACGGGACAGACCTCTTCCGGTACGACCACATGACCGGCAAGGTCACGAAGACACACAACGCC
Organism: Polyangium sorediatum; assembly: GCF_029946465.1. Lineage (NCBI taxonomy): Bacteria > Pseudomonadati > Myxococcota > Polyangiales > Polyangiaceae > Polyangium > Polyangium sorediatum. The sequence goes on along the minus strand of NZ_JARZHI010000003.1, from coordinate 46,031 downwards.
AATGACGATGTATCGGCCATCGTCGCCTCTCCCGCGGATCCCAAGCTGCTCTATCTGGGGCTCACGGTCGAGAACGGCGGCGGCTGAGGCCGAGCGGGAGCGCCTATCCAAGCCGCATGGCGAATGCGATTCCGCTCTGCAGCGTGCTGCGGGTGACGATATTGCCGAGATCCACGCCGAGACTGATGAGCGTCTGGGCCCACCTCGGCGCGCTCCGCGCTCTCGAGCCCCACCAGGGTTCGTCCGGCCGTATTGACATAGAGGACCTTCCTCGCGAGCGGGCAATGACAACGAAATCCGTGCAGCACTCGAGGGCGGCGCTCATGAGGCGCCGCTCGTCCCCTACACGTTGGAGGAGCGCCTCCTTGGCGCGCAGGACCTCGATGATCCGCTCCTGCGCGGCGACCTGCGCCTCGAGCGCGGCGATGCGCCGGGAGAACGCCTCCAAGGCCCCTCGTTCGCCGCCCCCGCCCTTCGCAGCGTCATGCATGAAGACGCAGCTATCCGAGCAGCTGATCGAGGTGAGGCGCGTCGTGATCAGTCGGATCGTTTCGCTGCCACTCGCCAAGCCGGACGCGACCCTCGCGCACGGGTTGATTACGTGCTCGCTTTTAGGCCGACGATCGAAGTCAGCAACAACATGAGAAACCCGATTCGGGCCGGCGTCGCAGGCTCCTCGAACAGCACCATGCCGACGATCGCCGTCCCGAATGCACCGATGCCCACCCACACCGCATAAGCCGTCCCGATGGGGAGCGACTTCGTGGCGGTCGCGAGCAAGTACATGCTCGCCACGATCGCCGTGATCGTGAGCACGCTCGGGAGCGGACGCTTGAAGCCGTTCGTGTACTTCAATCCGACGGCCCAGCAGACCTCGAGAAACCCTGCGACGATGAGGGATACCCATGCCATGACGTGCACTCCTTCCTTCGGGTGCGTCGTCTTGGCCTGACCGGGTACGGCGCGTCTCGTCCGGGCCGGCGCTCGTCCGGCTTCAGAAGCCTAGCGCTGAAGAGGGGGACAGGCAAGCGCAGGACGAGTTCGGCTGCGCGGAGGCAGGCTCGCGAGCGTCATGGTGCTCGAGATGTCGAGCCCGATCATCGTCTGCGCCACCGTGGGCCGGATGCCCATAATGATGCCCTCGGCCCACATCAGGCGAATGGAAGAGATCCTCTGCAGGAGGTGACTTGCCGAGGCAAATGTCGGAATTCGTCGGAAGAAAAGCGACGCGAATAATGATTGGATTGCATCTCTGTGCTCAGCCCGTCTTCTCTCGAATTCGAGACCGCCTGCGGCGCCAACGGGCGCAATCCCGGAACGCGGTTTTGATTTCCCGATGAGCTTCTCTGGCTTGCGGCCCGCGGCGTCTGTGCGCATTGTCGCGCCCGTGACCTCGACAGCTCACGAGCCGATCGTCCTCTCCCCCGAGCAAGAGGAGACCCACACCCTCCACACGTCCTTCCACGATACGGCGCAGACGCAGCGCAAGTGTCAGTGGGTCACGCGCAAGAGCGACGGGAAGAACGACGGCCCGGTGCGCTGGTATCACCCGAACGGCGCGCTCTGGCGCGCCGGCACCACGAGCGTCGAGCCCATCGGGACGTGGCACACGTATCGCGAGGACGGCTCGCTGATGCTCGATGAAGTCGCGCAAGGCGGCGACGTCTGGCTCGTGACGGCCTTCGAGCTCGGCAATCGCGTGCGGGAAGGCAAGCGCTCGCGAAATGCCCACGGCCAGCAGGTGTTCGAGGGCTACTGGACGATCTTCAAGGACGGCATGCCCACGCATCAGGAGCATTGTCCGCGCGGCGACGCGTGGGGCAGCTCCCTGAACGCGACGCGACCGATGCCCGACGCGATGCGCGCGGCGCTCCTCGCGCCCGACGTGCCTGACGCGCTCGCCGCGCTCCGCCGCACGCTTCCCTCGCCGAATGCGCGCGCCGTGCTTTGGAACGGCGCCGACGGTTTGCTCGACGAGGGCTTCGCGCTGAGCCCCGAGGCCGCTGTCGCGCTCGCGTTCGATCCACAGGCCTGGGGCCACGACCCGGAGCCCAAGCGCGCGCTTCGCTACGTGTTGCCGATCGCGGCGGAGACGCTCCCGCGGGTGATCACGCGCGCCGAGGCGATCCCGCCGAACCGGCCCGATGTGACGCACGCGTGCGGGATTCTCTTGCCGCGCCTCCTCGAAGCCACGGGGACACCGCTCGACGCGCGCTGGGACACGCTCCTGATTCAAGCGATGACGGTCGCGTTCAGCCAACCGATCGTCGCGGTCCTCGGCGAGACGCTGCTCACGCTGCCACCCGAGCGGCGTGAGGCGCTCCTGCTCGCGATGCCCAGGATCGACTGGCAGTTCGCGCGCTTCGTGCCCACGCCGAAGATCCTCGCGCTCGCGCTCGACGATCTCGTGAAGCGTGTCCCCGATGCGCGTGGTCGCGACCACTGGAACGAACGCGTGATGCAGGAGGCGCTGGTCGCCTCGGGGTCTGCCGCGGTGGCGCCGCTCGTCGCGTGGATCGAGGGGCCAGGCAAGCAAGCGGCATGGCGTGGGGTTGCGCTGCGCGCGCTCGGCGCGATGGGCGGCGCGAGCGTGGCGAGGGTGCTTCTCGCGCATGCCGACGATCGCTACGAGCTCGTACGAAATGCCGCACGCGAAGCGCTCCGGATGCTCGGAGAGGCAGCGCGGCCGGTGCTCATCGAGGCGTCGAAGGGTGAGGGGACGCTCGCGCGTTGGGCGCGGGACGAACTGCGCGCCGTCGAGGCGTTGCCCTCGACGGCCGATGTCGCGTTGCGGGAGCTTCAGGCGTCGCTCACGCGCGAGGAGCGCACGCGGTACGCGGAGATCGTGGCCCCGGGCCGGGGTTACGCAGGTGTCTGGCCGGAGCCCGCACTCGTCCACGTGCGCGCAGCGATCCAGTCCGATCCGACGCGCGCGCTGGCTGCGTTCGCCGAGCTCGACGTGGTGCACGGGTTCTTCGGGTTCGCGTTGGCCGAGATCGGCAAGCATCCCGGCATCGCCGCGATCGTCGCGGATCTCCTGGCCGCGGATCGCGGCATCCACGGGCTCGACGGGACGTTGCTCGAACGCGCGCCCGCTGTGCTCGATCCGCTCGGCTTTCGGCTGGAGCAGCGACTTCCCGGCAACACGGCAAAGATCGCGGCGCACGTCGCCGAGCATCATGCGTGGGAGGGACGACGCGTGCTCATCGCGTGCGCGCGCAGCGAGGACGCGCCGGTGCGCGAGCTCGCGGTGCGCGGCCTCGTGCGTGCGGGCATGCGCGTGGTGCCCGAGGTGCTTTCCTTGCTCGCGCGGGACGACGACGAGAGCGTCGTCTCGGCTGCGCGTGTGATCTGCGCGCTGCCGGATCCGGAGGCGGTTCCGGCGCTCGAAAAGGCGCTCGCAGACGCGACCGGCGAGCGGCTCGCAGCGCTGACGCTCGCGATCGAATCATGCCGCACGAGGGCGCTCGCGACCGATCACGCGGCGCTCGATGCGTACCTCGCCGAGCGCGCGCGAGAGCGAGGCGCGAACGTCCCGCGGCTCCCCGGGCTGCCGGTGGTGCGCTTTCGTGACGGCGTGGTGCTCTCCGAGGACGCGCGCCGTGGGATTCTGGCCGCGCTCGCTGCCGACGATGCGAGCGCGCCCTACGGTGGCCTCGCTGCGATCCGTCGCGAGATCGACGACGGCGATGCGGCCGAGCTACTCGCGGTGATGCAGCGCGAGATGCTCGGGCACAAACCGTGGCGCGTGCTCGCGGTCGGCACGCTCGGCAGCGACGCGCAGATCGACGCGCTCGGCGCTGAGGCACAGACGCCGCTCGAGATCGAGGCGTTACGCCGGAGCGGCCGTGGCGTCGCGTTCGAATGGCTCGATCACCTCTCGGAGCACGGCAAACCGGCGCTCGCGTGCGCCGCGCAGGACGCGCTCCGCCGCGCGTGCGAGGAGCGTGGCGTCGATCGTGATGGCCTCTTCGAACTCACGACGCCGCGCGCGCCGTACGATCCCGAGAAGACGCGCGCGGCGCTACGGCGGCGGCTCGAAACGGCGATGATCGTGGGGCGGAGCTACGACGCCGAGCACTTCCGCGCATTCGTGCTCGAGCACCCGGTGGTGCGTGCGTTCGTGGCCGGGCTCGTGTGGAAGGACGCAAAGGGCCGGTTCGCGATCCTCACGGCGGAGGGCGCGGTCGACGCCGCGGGTGCGGTCGTGGATCTCGTGGCACCGGTGACGATCCCGCACCCGATCGAGATCGACGACGCGGCGTTCTCGGCGCTGCGTGCACGGCTCGCGGCGCTCGCGCTGGTGCAGCCCTTCGTGCAGCTCGAACGCCGCTTCACCCGCGACGCCCAAGCCCAGCTCTCCGCGCTGATCGCCGCGACCCAGCCGAAGCCGCTCGCGGCCTTCGAGGGCCTGCTGCGGCAGCGCGGCTATCACCGCGGTACGGTCGAGGAGGGAATCGTGACCGAATCGCGGCGTCCTCTTGGCGACGGCTGGTTCATGATGGCGCGGCACGACGCGATATGGGTCCGGCAGCGCGGCCAGAAGACGTGCGGCCTCCAGGACATCGAGCCAATCCGGCAGCCCGCATGGGCGGCGCCGACGCCCGCGCTCTGGAGCGAGGCGCTCGAGGACGCACGCGTCGTGCTCGAGGCCGAGGCGGGGACGAAGAAGGCGAGAGCGCCCAAGAAGCCCAAGGATACCGCGGATGCCGGCGAGCCCAAGGCACGCAAGCCGCGGAATGATCCTGAGGTGTGAGCGTTTGCGTGCAGGCACCTCACTCCGGACGTACGATGCCAATCTGATCGCCGCCATGGGTACCTTCGACATTGTCGTGGCCGATGCAACGTGCCCGCGCTGCGGCCACCTGCAACCCTATCGTATCCAGTACAAATACGGGCATTGCCGTCTGCACGAGTATGCGCCCGGCGACGCGATTGGTTGGTTCGATCCGCCTGGGCGTCGTGCACCTCGGATCGACATGGGGGAGAACGTGGGTGGCCTGGTTGCCGTGTCGGGCACGCCTGAGACCGCGTGTCGCTTCTGCGGAGTCGAGCTGGACGATGCAACGGTGTGGTTCGGGGACAACGTCGTGGAGAGCGTCGAGGTGGGCGTCCCCGTGCAAAACGACGATTTTATCCCCGTCGCCCCTCCGCTGGAATGGCTGCACGTCTGGTCGCAGCGGTGCGCGGGCAGCGCAAACGAGGATCGCCTTGAAGCGAGCTGCCGGGGTCGCCGGTGGACGCTGGTCGTTGCGGATGGTGCGGGTGGGCTTTCCGGCGGCGCGCTCGCTGCACGACGGGCCGCGGAAGCGGCGTCGGCCCTGGGGGCAGACATGGAGCTCACGCCTGCGGCCTGGGGCGAATGGCTCGCGCGACTCGACCAAGAAATGTCCGCCGATCCCAAATGCGGCGAGACGACGTTGGTCGTGGTCCAGGTAAGCGGCCGTGAGCTGTGGGGCGCGAGCATCGGGGACTCGGGGGCCCTCCTCGTGGAGAACGGGCGGGTCGTGGAGTTGACCGCGATGCAGAAGCGCAAGCCGCTTCTCGGCAGTGGGGCCTGCACGCCCACGGCGATCGAGCGGCAGCTTCTCGTGGGACGCCTCCTCCTGGCGACCGACGGTCTTCTGAAGTATCTGCCTCGATCGAGGCTATCCGAGGTTGCTCTTGCGGGGGACGTCCGCTCGGCCGTCGAGGCGCTCGTCGATGCTTTGAAGCTCCCTTCTGGGAGTTTCCACGACGATGTCGCCGTGATCCTCGGCGAGCGTGTATTGCGGTCGCAGTCGAACGGCCTGTAGCTGTTCCATCTCTCGCTTGTGATCTTTGCTCACGGATCGGTCATGGCCAGCTTCCGCGCGCTCACCGCGCTGGGCGTTGAACTCGGCGAACGGTACACCGAGAGAACGCGAGCGCGCAACGGCGCGCATCTTTCTCGCGCTCGTGGGACACGTCTCGCATCTGCGCGCCGGGCTGCTAGGCTCTCCGTGCGAAGATGTCCCTCGTTCGTCGTAACCGGGATCGTGCATGGCTCGTCGCGCTCGTGATGATCGGGTGCACGCCGCATGCGGGGCGCGCGGCGGGGGAACACGAGCCGCAGCCGCGGGGCAATGACGTCGCGGATCCGGTGTGCGAACCGTTGCCCGAGACGCGGCCCCCGGGGGTGGTGTTACGCGTCGGGCGGGTCGATGGAGAATCGCTCACGCACGTGCTCGACGTGGCGTTGGTCGCCGATGCCAAGTGCCCCACGCGCCCGCTCCTCGAGGCTCCGGCGTGCGTGCGGTTGGCCAATGACGCAATGGATTACGTGTGGCGCGAGCTCGTCACGGTCGCACCCCACGAGATCGCGGTCGAGCGCCACGGCGAGTGCATCCACTGCGGCGGTCCATGGTTCGCGATCGAGTGGCCCGAGGGCCGCTGCGATCGCGGCACCGACCCCTTCCACGACATCGCCCGCACGTCCTGGGACCGCTTCGACCGGGCCGTGCACCTCCTCGAAGCTGCCGCCGCCGCGGGGGGCATCACGCCGGCGGCCCCGCCGCGGTGATGGGCCTTCGGTATCCGTCGCAAGCGCTCTCATGAAGCATCATCAAGATTGCAAAGGAATTACAATATTCCGCTGAAACCGGCGCGATGCGCAAGCGCCAATGCGTGCCCCGGTTCCTGGATCCGTCGTCGGGATGCACGCGCAGAGGCACCGCTCCGATGCCTCGCTGCTGGGAATTGATGGGTCGAGGCAAGCTGTGGTACGTCCTCGAAGGGATTCGATCGGAGGATATGTCATGCAAGCTCCGCCTCCGGCGCTGAATACGAGGCGCTGGACCATCCACGAGATCATCGACGCGGCCGTTCTCGTCGTCCTGACGGCTGCTGGATTTCTTCACCCCGAGAGTTCGGGGACCTGGTTCTCGAGCCTCCTCTTTTCTTTCGCCGTTCTCGTGATGCCCGTATTGTCAGGCGCGGCGATCGTGACGTGGCTCTCGCGCCGCCTCGGGACGCGGATTCAGGGGCCACGTATCAAGCCGGCGCCCATGGCGCGGGAAGCCTTCGAGACGGCGCGCGCCATGTACGTCGCCGCTTGCCTCATGGCCTGGCCCCTCACGGCATGGCGATTGGGGCATCCGACGGGGCTCGTCTGGAACCTCGACGTGCACGGCGTGAGCGTGGCGGCTGTCGTCGTGCAGACCGCTCTCGGCGTCATCGTGATCGACGCGTGGCTCTACTGGAAACACCGGCTGCTGCACACTCGGCTCTTGTTCGGATTCCATAAATCCCACCACGTCTTCCGCGATCCCACTGCCTTCGCTGGCTTTGCGGTGGGTCCGATCGAGGCGCTTCTCACCTTCTGGCCGATTCTCCTTCTGTGCATCCCGGAGGCGCTGCACTGGGCGCCCCTCTATTTCGCGCTGGTCGTGGGATTCGTGAACCTCAACTTCTATCTCCACTGCGGCGTGACCCTGTCGTGGGTCGAGAAGACATTGCCTCGTATCTTCCTCAATACCTCGGCCTTCCACAACGTCCACCACGCCCGGGCAAACACGCATTTCGGCGAAGCGCTCTACCTGTGGGACGTCCTCTGCGGCACGCGGCTCAAGGCCGCCGAGGCAACGGCCACGGGATCCGCGCCCAACGCCTCCTCCTCCGTTTAGACTGCCGCCACGATCTTCGAACGTCCCTTTCTACGCGCGCTCTTCCTCTTCCAACTCACCCTCGCCGCTGCCTGCGGATCCTCCTCGAACCATGGAAACTCCGGCGCTACCGACGGGGCTGGCGGCAGTGGGGGCAGCGGTGGCGCAGGCGCCGGCATGCCCGCCGGCTCGGGCGGGGGCGGCGCTGCGGGAGGCGGCGGTGGCGCAGGGGGCAGCAATGCCGATCCCTGCGCCAAACCGTAGCCCGACGCGACGAACACCGGGATTCCGGCGGGCACGCCCGCGCTCGCGGTGATCGAGAACGATCTACACACCGAGTCTCCCCGGACCACACCACCGTGCGGCGGAGCCAAGCACACGCCGGCCCTGGAATGACGCGCAACGACGGCGATCAATTCGCTGCGTCGCATATTCTGCTCGAAGACAATCTCTTCGACAAGCTGACACCCGGCGCGCACGTCGACGGCATCCAGGACATGGGCGGGTCGATGTCGTGATTCGGCACAACTGGATCGACCCGTCCGCGCTGCCCGTCGAGAACGGCGGCGTGAATGCGGCCGTTTTCGTCAGCCCCGAGTTCGGCAATCCCTCGACGGACGTGACGGCCGAGTGCAACATGCTCCTCGGTGGGGGAGATGGTATCCGCTGCGGATCTATGGGACCACGGGCTCGGTGGTGGTGCGCGGAAACAGATTCGACCACTCTTTCATAGGCATCCCCGTGCACCTCGTCGATACGACCGTGACCACCTGGATAGACAACGCATACTCCGACGACGGCGAAGGGATCCCCGCGCCCTAGCTCATGGCGCGGGGGCCTTTCGGGCACGTCGTGCAGCTTTCTGGATGAGCTTCCGCGCCGTCTGGCTGCGTGGTATCATCCACCAATGCGCACCACGATCCTTTCGCTGCTCGGCCTGCTGCTCGTCCTCGGTTGTTCGTCCGGTCAGGGCACCGGTTCTCCGACGGGTGCAACGACTGCATCCTCCGGCGCGGGTTCGGGGGGTGGGGGAAACGGCGGCGCGGGGGCCGGCGGCGCGGGCGGCGAAGGTGGTCTCAACCTCACGACCTCCAGCAGCGGTACGGGCGGCGATACCGGCGAGGAGTGTTTGAGCACCTTGACCATGCGGGTGCGCGACTTCTCCGAAAGCCATCCCGACTTCCAGTGGAGCGACCACCCCAACTTTGGTGAAATCGTCGGTATTCGCCAGGGCATCCTGGCTGCCGAATTGGCCAAGCAGCCCGATGGCAGTTTCAAGCCCGTGTACGTTGCGGGCAATGATGTCAGCCCCGATGGCCCGACCTATGCGCCCTTCACCGGTGTCGCCAATTTCGACTCGTGGTATCGGGACACCCCCGGCGTCAATTTTGCTACCAATGTGCAGATCCCGCTCACGGGCAATGGCACCACGCTCGTTTACGACGACGCGAATTTTCATCCGATAGATGCGACGTTCGGGTTCGGGAACGAAGGTTTCGAGCTGAATGGCATGCCGAACAACTGGCATTTCACCACCGAAGCGCTCGTTTCCTTCCGTTACAAGGGCGGGGAGGTGTTCACGTTCCGCGGGGACGACGACATCTGGGTGTTCATCAATCACCGCCTCGCTATCGACCTCGGCGGCCTTCATGGTCCCGAGCTGGGCACGGTCGATCTCGACCAACGCGCATCGGAGCTCGGCTTGGTCCTCGGCGGCGTGTACGATTTGCAGGTCTTCCATGCGGAGCGGAATTACTCGGGATCGAATTACCGCTTCGAGACGAGCAATTTCTGCTTCTTGCCGGTGGACCCGCCCAAATAGCGCTACGCGATTGCTTCGCGGGAACGAAGCCAGACGCACCGAGGGTTGCGCCCGGGCCTCGTCGGCGCGACGAGCCATGTGCCACCTCCTCGCGCGCGACGGAACGGAGAAGAGCCCGGGCGCTGCGAGGCGCGGACAGGCCGCATGCTGACTGTGCGGGGCAGGCCCCCGTGTGCGCGACGTTCGACGAGGTGCCGAGGTCATCTCGGGGGATGCCCCCGGGGTCGTGCCGGCCAACGTCGCGTCCTCGCCCCCTCGCTGCGAACGTTCTGGCCTGGAAACGACCTGCGGGAGGCTCCGGGCGCGATGTTGTCCTCTGCTTGCGCGCGGTGATCCAGCGGGCGTCGCAGGGTGGGCAAAGGGCGGGCCCGAGTGCCGAGTGCCGAAGAGGCATCTTGTTTTTCTCGAGCGGTCCGCGATGACGCGAACTCCCTGAAAGACTCGTGCCAACGATGGCGTCGAATCTTCGTCGACGCTTCCCATTAATGCGCATGTTGGCACACACAAAATAAGCTTGAAATTTGACACGGACCGGGTACTTTATAAGAGCGCCCGAAGGCGCCCCCGATCGACCGGCAGGAGGGGAAGGGCGAGGGTCCGTGGATGTGGACCCATCGATACCTCCGGCTCGTCGGTCTCGCTGAAATTCATTCGTCCGAGTTTGGGCGATTGCTTCATCGCTGAAAGGGGAGATATGTCGACCGACCTCCACGCGCGGGAGCTCCATGGTTCCGGGCTCGATCACGCCATCCTCATGCCGGCGCGACGGCGCCGCGGCAAACCCTGGCTTGCCTTTGCGGCAGCTCTGTCGGGCGCGATGGTGTCGGTGAGCTCTGCCCGTGCGGCGTCCTATACACTCTTCGAGAGCGGCCAAGTCCGGCCTCTCGCGCTTTCACAAAACGGCCAGCGGCTCTATGCCGTGAACACCCCTGATAACCGGCTTGAGGTATTCCATGTCACGCCGTCGGGGCTGCTGCATGTCGGATCTGTAACGGTCGGACTCGAGCCCGTCGCTGTCGCGTCGCGAAACAACGACGAGGTTTGGGTGGTCAATCATCTTTCCGACAGCGTGAGCGTGGTGGACGTTACGGTCCCCTTTGCGTCGCGCGTCGTCCGTACGTTGCTCGTCGGCGACGAGCCTCGCGACATTGTGTTCGGCGGCCCCAACCGTAGCCGGGCGTTCATTACCGCGGCCCACCGCGGCCAGAACGCTCCATTTGATCCCCAGCTCACGACGCCCGGCATTGGGCGCGCGGATGTTTGGGTGTTCGACGCGACGAACCTGGGGGCGAGCTCGCTCGGAGGTGTCCCCCTCAACATCATCCGTCTCTTTGCGGACACGCCGCGGGCACTCGCGGTGAGCCCGGACGGGCAGCGTGTTTACGCGGCCGGCTTTCATACGGGCAACCGCACCACGAGCATTCATAGGAACCTCGTCCTTGCCAACGGCGGGATGCCGCCGCCGCACACGAATGCTCTCGGCGAACCCCAGCCGCCGACCGCGTTGATCGTGAAGTACGACGGCAATCACTGGGTGGACGAGAGCGGGACACCTTGGGATGCAGCCGTGAGGCTCTCCCTCCCCGACAAGGACGTGTTCGTCATCAACGCCATGGCTAACCCTCCCGCGCAGTTCGCCGGGACCGCGGGCTCTTATACCGGCGTGGGCACGGTCCTCTACAACATGATCGTCAACCCCGCGAACGGGAAGGTGTACGTCACGAACACCGACGCGAACAACCTCCAGCGGTTCGAGGGGCCGGGGATCTTCACTGGGTCGACGGTTCGGGGTCACCTGCATGAAGCTCGTATCTCCGTGCTGTCGAATGGTACGGTCACGCCGCGCCACCTCAACAAGCATATCAATTATGACTCTTGCTGCGCATCGCTGCCCAACGCGGCAAATGACAAGAGTCTCGCCACGCCCGTAGGGATGGCCATCACGAGCAATGGATCGAAGCTGTACGTCGCGGCACTCGGCTCCAGCAAGATCGGTGTCTTCGATACGGCTGCGCTCGAGAACGGCACATTCATCCCGAGCGCTGCGAACCACATCGTCCTCGACGACAGCGACGAGCCTGTCGGCCCGACGGGCCTCGTCCTCAACGAGTCCAACAAGCGGCTCTACGTGCTCACTCGGTTCGACAATTCGATCGCGATCGTCAACACGACGACAAGGTCCGTCCTCGATCGCGTCCCGCTCTACAACCCCGAGCCTCCGAGCGTCGTCGCGGGCCGGCAATACCTGTACGACGCCCGATTCAGCTCAGCCAACGGGGAATCGTCCTGCGCGAGCTGCCACGTCTTCGGCGACATGGATAGCCTCGCCTGGAATCTCGGCAACCCGGACATCGCGACGAGCGACCTACCGGGACCGATAGCCAGTCCGTTCCCGAAGTTTTTCCCGACGTTTGATGGTTTCTCCGCGCTCAAGGGACCGATGACGACGCAGAGCCTTCGTGGAATGGCGAACCATGGCCCCATGCATTGGCGAGGTGATCGCACCGGAGGCAACGCCGAGCCGAGTGCGCAGCCGAACGAGGGGACGTTCGATGAACGTGAGGCGTTCAGGCAATTCCAGGCCGGTTTTGTCGATTTGCTGGGCCGTAGCGAGCCGATCCCCGACGACGACATGGAGGCCTTCGCGGATTTCGCGCTCCAGATCATGTACCCCCCGAACCCGATTCGGAACCTAGATAACTCGTTTACGCCGGACCAGGAAGCGGGGCGCGAGCATTTCTTCCTGGTGGGTGGGGCCCTTGCCGGTGCCTGCGAGACGTGCCACAGGCTCGACCCGACCGCAAACGCCGAGTTCGGCGAGCCCATCCCGGGATTCTTTGGTACCGGGGGCGGATACGTCGTCAACGAGCAGCCACAAAGCCTGAAAGTTCCGCATCTCCGCAACCTTTACCAGAAGGTTGGTATGTTCGGTATGGCCAGGGTGCCGAATATCTTCCCCAAGGATAACGATCCCATGGGTGATCAGGTGCGCGGATTCGGCTTCACGAACGACGGGTCCGAAGACACGATCTTCCGCTTCATGAACTCGCGTGGGTTCGACGATCAGACCTCGTTCCCGAACAGCCCCCCCGTTTCTCCCAACGGCTTCGACGAGAGCCCTCCAGGGGCAGGCGACCCGGTGCGCAGGCAGGTCGAACAGTTCCTCTTGGCCTTCGACAGCAATCTGGCGCCGATCGTCGGGCAGCAGGTCACCGTCACGAACCAGAACAGCGCCGCTGCGAACGTGCGCCTCAATTTCCTCGTAGCACGCGCCGATGTAGGCGAATGTGATCTGATCGGAAAGACCCGCTTCGCGCAGGAGATCGGCTTCCTGTATGTGGGCGCGAATGAGTTCGTGTCGAGCTACCAGTCGTTCGGGACGATTTCAAGGACCGCGCTGTTGAACCTAGCCAACTTCTTCCAGCGCGAGCTGACATTTACGTGCGTGCCTCCCGGAACCGGTGAGCGAATTGGTATCGACCGGGACGAAGACGGCATCCGGGACGGCGACGAATAACCATACGCGCCGCTGCACCAAGGGACGCGAAGCGCTCCGGCAGCGGGTCCACGTCGAGCGTCAACGCACCCATCTCTCGGATCCACAACGCCGTGCTGGGCCTGGAGATCATCCAGCGGTGGGGTGGTGTGCTTGAACAGGTACAAGGTCGCGTAATTTCAAGTGGAATCGAAGGAGCAGACGTTCGAGCGCTGCACTTCCGGCGTAGATCCACGTTTTGGGGGGCTTGGCCCGGCAAGAGAACCCTTGCAGAAGCGCCCCCACCTCGGGTAGGGTCTCTCCTTAAAGCTAAGCTTCTCCGAGGAGGCCACATGGTCGCGCCGTCCGCTTTTCCCGCCTCAGCAGCCGATGCTTTCGACGGTTACACGTCCGTGGTGCCCGTCTATGAAGGCGCCGAAACGTTCGTGTATCGGGCGCGGAAACACGACAGCGCGGCGCAGGTCATCCTGAAGCAGACGAAGAACGATTATCCGAGTGCGCGAGAACTCGCCAGGCTGCGGCGCGAATTCATGATCCTGCGCGATCTCGGGCTCGACAATACACCCCACGCACTCGCGCTGGAGGAGCACGGGCGCGGCCTGCGCCTCGTGATGGCGGACATCGGCCACCCCACGCTGCGCGAGATCCTCGAGGGCGAGAAGCTTTCGATCGAGACCGTCCTCGTCCTCGCGATATCGGTATGCGACGCGCTCGCGGCGATCCACGAAAGGCGCGTCATCCACAAGGATATCACGCCGAGGAACATTCTGGTGGATCCGTCCACCTCGAAGGTGTTTCTTATTGATTTCGGGATATCGGCACGCATCTCTCGCGAGCTCAGTGCTCCAGCGAGCGCGCGCTCGCTGGAGGGCACGCCTCTCTATGTTTCACCCGAACAAACGGGACGGATGAACCGCGCGGTCGACGCGCGGTCGGATTTTTATTCGCTTGGTGCGATTCTGTACGAAATGCTCGTCGGACATGTGCCTTTCCCGGACCGCGAGGTCGAGGACGTTCTTCAGGCCCACCTGACACGAAGCCCGGTGCCGCCGCGTGAGATGGCTCCGTCCGTGCCCGAGACGCTCTCGGATATCGTCATGAAGCTCCTCGCGAAGACGCCTGAGGAAAGATACCAGAGCGACGCGGGTCTCGCATTCGACCTCGGCGAATGTCTCCGGCAGTGGAGGGAGCGCGGCTCCGTCGAGTCATTCCCTCTGTATACGAAGGACAGGGCGCCCGAGCTGCGGCGCTCGCAGCGCCTGTACGGCCGAGAGCATGATATCGAAGCGCTCCTCCAGGCGTTCGAGCGCGCCCGCCTGCGCGGCCCGGAGCTGGTCCTCGTCTCGGGTTATTCCGGCATCGGCAAGTCGGCGCTGGTCCGCGAGATTCACAAGAGCATCTCGCGGCATGGCGGCTATTTCATTTCTGGAAAATTCGATCAACTCTCCCGCGACGTGCCGCTCGCGCCGGTCGTCCATGCGTTTCGGGAATTGATGCGCGAGATCCTGACGGAGCCACCCGCGGCGCTCGCACGATGGAAAGAGGACCTCCTCTCCGCGCTCAAAGGCAACGGCGCGCTGCTCACCGAGCTCGTCCCGGAGCTCGCGCTCGTCGTTGGTGACCTGCCCAAAGTACCGGAGCTGCCGCCGGATCAGGCCAAGAACCGCTTCGAGCTGACGCTCCTCGATTTTTTGCATGTCTTCGCGAACGCGGCGCACCCCGTCGTCCTTTTCCTCGATGACCTTCAATGGTTGGACCCGGCCTCACGGCGACTGTTGCATCTTCTTCTGACGGACGCGTTCAGCCAGCACTTGCTGATCATCGGCGCCTACAGGGACAACGAAGTCGAGCCAGGCCATCCGCTCCTCTCGCTCATCGCGGACCTCGGCAAATTCGGATTCCGTGCCACCGAACTTCGGCTTGGGCCGCTCGCTCGTGAGACGTTGCACCACCTCGTCGCAGACACGCTCACGAGCCGGCCCGAGGAGGTCGAGAGCTTGGCGGAGCTGGTGTACGAGAAGACGCGCGGAAACCCGTTTTTTGCGCATCAGTTTCTGGTCACGCTGAACGAACGAAACCTCCTTCGCTTCGACCCATCCACGTACACGTGGTCGTGGAAGGTCGAGACCATCCGCGCGGCGAACGTGACGGACAACGTCGTCGATCTGCTCCTCGAAAGCATGCAGGAGCTCCCGGCAGCGACGCAGCAGGTGCTCATGCTCGCGGCGTGCATTGGCCATTCGTTTGATTATGGATGGCTCGCCATCGTCGCGAACAAACCGTCCGATGAGATCCTCGCCGCGATTTGGGGCGCGATGAAGGCTGGGCTCATCGTCTCTCTGGACGGTGACTACCGGTATCTCGAGGCCGGGCTCGGCGGCTCGGAGGCGAGCGCCTCGGCGGCGCGCTTCGACGTCCGTTATCGATTCGTCCACGATCGGGTCCATCAAGCTGCATATCTTCTCCTTCCGCCGGAGCAGCGGGAAACGCTCCATCTCGGCATCGGGCGCCTCCTCCAGCGGCACATCAAAGGCGCGTCCATGGATGAGCATCTCCTGGAGCTCGTCCGCCACCTCAATATCGGCGCCGCTCGCATGGATGGTCATGCCGAACGGGTCGACCTCGCGGCGCTCAACCTGCGAGCCGCCCAAAAAGCCAAGGCTTCCACAGCCTACCACGCGTCCGCCGAGTATGCACGCGCGGGCATCGGCCTGCTCCGCGACGGGGATTGGGATGAACTTTATGATTTGTGCCTCGCATTGTACACGATCGCGGGGCAATGCGCATCTTTGAGCGGCGACGCCGAACACGCCGAGGCCGTCTTCGCGGAGCTCGGGCGTCGGGTGAAGACCGATATCGAGCGAGCTACGATCCAGAGGGAGCGCGTATATGGCAAGATATCTCACGGGCAATTCATGGAAGGCGTCCGGATCGGCCTCGATACGCTGGGCCTGCTCGGACACCCGCTGCGGATGGAAGAGATCACGTCGCCGCAGGTGATGATGGCGGAGCTCGCCCAGGTGACGACCAACCTGCGCGGACGCCGCATCGAGGACGTGATCGACGCGCCGGAGGTGAAGGACCCTGTGGTTGGCGCGGTCCTCTCGATCCTCGACTCCATCGGCGACGGCTCACACCACCTCGGCGCGATTCCGTTTTCCATCATCAATCTCAGGGCAGTCAACATCGCCCTCGTGCATGGTCATACCGAGCTCGTCGCGCTGCCCTACAGTTGCGTCGGCTACATGCTCGCAGCGATCCGCGGGCGCGTGAACGAAGGGATGGACTTCTGCAAACTGGCGGAGGCGATCAACGCGAAGTTTCCAAGCGCCCTGCAAACCGCGAGGCTGGGCTTCGCCGCGAGCAGTTGCGCGCATATGCGATATCCGATGCGCCAAGTAGGGGAGAGGTTCGCCGTCACGCGGCAACGCTGCCTGGAGACCGGCGAGTTTCACATGCTCGGCGTCGCCTGCTTCCTCGGGACGATGGCAAACCTCTTCGCGGGGGATCAGATCGAGGATGTCCTCGACCTCGCCGAGAAGAACCTAGCGATCGCGCGGCGCACCAAGATCCAGCGCAACAACGCCGCCATGACCGCTGTTCGGCAAAGCATTGCATGCCTTGCGGGCAAGACGCGGGACGCGACGTCGTTCAGCGACGACAACTTCGACGAGGACAGTTTTGTTCGTGATCTGCAAAGCCAGCAACCCAGCAGCACGAATGTCCATTACGGTGTGTTGAAATCGTTTGTCCTCCTCGTGCACGGAAAACACGCGGACGCCTGGGAGGCGTCGGAGATTACCGAGCGTGCATTGATGTTCGGGGGTGGGACGATTCAACCGAAGCTTCACCCGTTCTTCCGAGCACTCCTGCTCCTCGTCCTACCGCCGGCGGAGGAGCCCAAGGAGGCGGCAAGGCGCAAGGAACTCTACACGAGATACAGGGCGGAGATCGCAGATCTCTCGGCGTGGTCCCCGAAGAGCTTCGCGCATTTGAAGGCGCTCGTCGACGCCGAGGAGGTACGAACGCAAGGCGATGTCGCCGGCGCCATGCAGCGCTACGAAAGCGCAATTGCGCTTTGCCATGAAAACAAGGCCCCGCACTTCGAGGCGATGGCCAACGAGCTTTTCGGCAAGTTTTTCGTGAGCATCGGCATCACCGCGGGCGCCGGTGCCTATATGCGGAATGCATACCGGGCATACCTGCATTGGGGCGCTCCTCTCAAGGCCGCGTCGCTCGAGTCGGAGTCATCGCACCTCTGGCCCTCCGCCCGTGAGATTACGCGTTCGAGCTCGAGAACGGGGACGACGAACACATCGGGCCTCACGGAGCTGGGCAGGACCCTCCTCAGCAAGACGGGCGCTGGCAGCCTCCGCGACGCCGCGCTCGTCGTCCGTGCCGCGCAGGAGATCGCGAGCGAGATTGACCTCGCAAAGGTCATCGATCGCCTCGCCCAGCTCGTCCTCAGCAACGCGGGCGCCGATCGCGGGGCATTGATCCTCGCGCGAGACGGGCAGTTTGCCATTGTCGCGAGGCTCGGGGAGGGGAGCAGCACCATCGACGTGGGCGAGGGGGAGCCGCTGGATAGCGCCGTCGAATGCGCCAAGAGTGTCATCCTTTATGTGTCACGTACACAGGAGGCCGTGCTACTCGACGACAGGGAGAGCGTCGAACGCTTTGCGAACGATTCGTATCTTCTCCGCGAGAATCCACGATCGATCCTGTGCCTACCGCTCCTGCACCAAGGCAGGCTGAGCGGCGTGCTTTATCTGGAGAATCGTACCATCGCAGGCGTCTTTCACGAGGCGCGCGTCGAGCTCCTCACCCTGCTCTCCTCGCAGGCCGCCATCGCCATTGAAATCGCAAGGCTCATCGAGAACTCGCGCGCCGCCAATGAAGAGGTCAAGCGCGCCAATGAGCGACTCGAGCTCGAGGTCGCGCGAAGGACCGAGGAGCTGCGGTACCTCAATCGTGACCTCACGGATGCAAACGCCCGCCTCGAAACCGAGCTCTCCCAGCGCCGTGTCGTCGAGGAGCAGCGCGAGGCGCTTCAGGCGCAGATCATCGCGGCCCAGCGCGATAGGCTCGCGGAGCTGTCGACGCCGCTCTTGCCCATCACGCGCGAGATCGTCGTCATTCCCCTCATCGGGACCATGGATGGCGAACGCGCCGCGCAGGTCCTCGCTGTCGCGCTCGAAGGCGCCCAGCGCCAAGGCGCGCGGGTGGTCATCCTCGATGTCACGGGGATGAAGGATGTCGATACCCATATCGCTCGAATGCTCATCGATGTCGCGGGCGCGCTGCGGCTCCTCGGCGCAGAGACGCTCATCACGGGCATCGCTCCGCGGAACGCACAGACGCTCATTTCGCTCGACGTCGATCTGCGGTCCTTCGTGACAATGAGCACGCTTCAGAGCGGGATGGAGTACGCTCTTCGGCGCGTCCGCGGCGCGACGGCCGTTGCCCCTGCGCCGAGACTCCGGGGGCGGTGACCACACTTTCCCGCGCAAAGGAGAATCCTTTGCGCGAACTCACATGACGCGGGATCGCCGGACGTAGGGCTTCTGGTGCTCGTCGCGGGTGCGTCCTTCCTTGGAGAGGAGCCTCGAGATGCGGTCTTCGAGGGGCGGGTGGCTCGAGAGGAGGGCAATCATGCGGCCGCCGCGGATGCCGAAGGCCTGCATGCTGGCGGGCAAGAGGCTCGGCTCACCTTGCTGCATGCGGAGCCTGTTCAATGCGCGGGCCATGGCCTGCTTGCCGACGAGCTCGGCGCCGCCGTCATCCGCGCGGAACTCGCGACGCCGGCTGAACCAGGCGACGATCAAGCTCGCGAGGATGCCAAAGACGATTTGCAGGACGATGCTGCTCACGAAGTAGGCGATGCCCGGACCTCGCTCCTCACCGTCCTCGGAACGGCTCAAGAATCGGTCGATGAGGAAGCCCACGACGCGGCTCAGGAAGATGACGAACGTGTTCAGCACGCCCTGCAAGAGGGTGAGCGTGACCATGTCCCCATTGGCGACGTGCGCGAGCTCGTGACCGAGCACGGCCTCGACCTCGCTCCGCTGCATGTTCCGCAAGAGGCCCGTGGAGACGGCCACGAGGGCATTGTTACGCCGCGCTCCCGTGGCGAAGGCGTTCATCTCTTGGCTGTCGTAGATGGCGACCTCGGGCCTCCCGATGCCTGCGTCGCGCGCGAGCCGCTCGACGGTCTGCACCAGCCAGGCTTCCTCGGCGGTCCGCGGGACGTCGACGACGTGCGCGCCGGTGCTCCATTTGGCCATGGTCTTCGACAGGAAGAGCGAAATCAGCGAGCCGCCGAAGCCGATCAGCGCGGCCGTGACGAGAAGCCCTGGCAGGCTGATCCGCACCCCTTGCTGTACGAGGAATCGTTCGAGGCCGAAAATCTGGGCGAGGATGGCGAGCATGGCCACGACGGCCAGGTTGGTCAATACGAACAGGGCGATCCGGGTGATGAATGTTCCTTTCATTCGTTATCTCCACGATCCGCACGAAACTAGTACGGGAAATCTGTGACGCCTCCGTCTGGGTGCAAGCGGCAAACCGGCGAAGGGCGCCGAAGCTTCCGTGAACCAGCATTGGAAAGACCGTTGGTTCGCTGAGACGTACCCCGGGAGGCGAGCAAAGGCGGCCTTACGTGTGGTGTACGCTCGCCAATCTCGTGGAAGATTGGGTGCTCAAGCCAGGCGAGGCTGCCTGTTTGAGGACGGATGGATGCCGCTGCTGGAGCCGCACGGGACGAATCTATCCTCCAGCGGCGGAACTCGTGCCGTGGAGAAGGTAAGGGGCACGTTTGAACCCTACGACGTCACGGATGCCCCGAATGGCCACGGCGGGCACTTGTCGACCGGAGGCGCCGCGGTAGACGCCTGCCGACTCCATCTCGACAGCGAGAACTTGGCGAGCGGCCTTGAGCAGGAATGCCACGAGAGAGCGCGGGTGTTCTTCACAAGCCGATCACTCTGCTCGGCGCGCGCCAGGTCGCGGGCAGCTTGCGTGTGGATGGCAGAATCGTGCTAGCAGGTTCTGTGCCAGCACTGTTGCCCCGCCTCCGAATCGCGCGCACGATTCGCCTTGTTCCCTGCGACGAACGTCGGATAACCTACGCCGAGTCCGTGGAGCTTGCGATGAAGCGGAAGTTCGAAGAGGGGCAGGCCAAGCACTTCACAACCAGCGAGGCGACGCGTGCTTGCGAGTAGCTTTTTGGATCCGGTGCTGGGCATCGACGTGCACTGGGAGCTCGTGCCCATGCCGGCGCCCACCCCCGTACCGATTCCCAATCCATTCACCGGGATCGTCTTCGATCCGATCGGGCTCGCCGCCGGTCTTGCGATCGGCGCCGCGTTCGCGCTCGCGGTCGGAGCACCCGTGCAGGGCCCCGTCCTTTATTGGGGGTTCTTCCCGGCGACGAACACCGGCACGGAAGCCATTCACATTCCGGGACACATCCTGTTCCCGCCGGGCGTATTCTGGGCACCGTTCCCAAGAACGCCGAAGCCGGTCATCCGCCCCGGCGATACGCTGAAGCCGCCCAAGCCGATCACGCCCGATAACGATGCCGTTGCGATCTTCGGCTCCAAGACGGTGTCGGTGATGGGCAGCAATGCCGTGCGGTTCGGCGACATCCTCCTGAGCTGCTCGGAGCCCATTCGGCTGCCGTCGTCCGTCGTCCTGGCGGTGCCCAAAGGCCGGCCGATCCTCATCGGGGGGCCGATGTCGCTGGACATCATGGCTGCCGTCATGGCCTCGCTGCGAACGCGATTCATGTCGGATTCGCTTCACGCGCTGGTATCGCGACTCTCTCCCGGCCGGTTCCGCAACTTCCTTCACCGCGCCGTATGTTTCTTCACGGGGCACCCGGTCGACGTCGCGTCGGGCAAGGTGATCTCGGAACACGTGGACTTCGCGCTGTCGAGCCCATTGCCGCTACAGATAGACCGCATCTACTCGTCGGCGTGGGCCGACCGAGCGGGTCGGATGGGCAACGGTTGGAGCCTCTCGCTGGACCAGGCGGTGTGGCGCGAACGCGGCAAGGTGGTGTTGCGCAGCGAGGACGGGCGCGAGATCGAGTTCGACTGCTTCGATAGGCCCCGTCATCGCATCGAGCCGGGCCAATCGATCTTCAACCCCGTCGAGGGCCTCACGCTCCGCTGCCTCCCCGACGACGCCTGGGAAATCGAGGCGAAGGATGGCGTCGTTCGAGAGTTCGCGCCGATCGCCGGCGATGAGGGCGAGCCCGGCGCGCTCGGTCCGACCGCCCGTATCGTCGCAATGCGCGATCGCACGCGTCATCATCGAAATGTGTTCTCCTATGACGCCCGGGGCTGCCTCGAATGGGTTCGAGATGCCTTGGGCCGCTACATTCGCATCGAGCACGACGCCGCCAGGCGGATCACGGCGCTCGTGCTTCAGAGTCCCCAGGGCGATCTCTGGACGACGCACCGTAGATACCGCTACGACGAGGCCGGCGACCTCGTCGAGGTGGAAGACGCCACCGGCGCCCGCTGGAGATTCGAGTATTGCACGCATCTGCTCACGCGCGAGACCGACCGAACCGGGTTCAGTTGGTACTTCCTATGGGATGGATTCGGCGCCGATGCATGGTGCACCCGAACGTGGGGAGACGGCGGCGTCTTCGATCACAAGATCGCCTATGACAAAAAGCAACACGTCACGTTCGTCACCGATTCGCTCGGCCATACGACCGAATATCGGATGAACGCCGCGGGGCTCGTCACGAAGATTCGAGATCCGCTGGGCGGAGCGACCGAGTTCGCCTACGATTCGATTACGATGCGGCGAACGCGCAAGGTCGACGCCGCCGGCCGCGTGACGGCAATGGAGTACGACGCGCGCGGCAACATGACCAAGCTCGTCCGGCCAGACGGGTCGGAGCTCGGTTTCACGTACGATTCGAAAGATCTGCTCGTCCAGGGCAAAGATCCGATTGGCGGTGTGTGGCGGTGGCGTTACGACGAGCAGGGGCAGCAGATCGCGACGAGCGATCCCCTGGGCCAGGTGACGACGTTTGGCTGGGCGAATGGCCTGCCGGCGTGGGTGCGGGGCCCCGGCAGGCGCGTCGTCGAGTTCGAGCACGACGCGCAAGGACAACTGAGCGTCGTGAAGGACGGCAGCGGTTTCGAGAGGCATTTGTCGTGGGATCAGCAGGGTCGCCAGACGCGGATCCACGAGGTCGGCGGCGCAGCGGTCTCGCTGCGCCATGACCAGGAGGGTCGGCTGGTCGAGCTTTCGCGCCCCTCGGGCGAACGGCAGCGAAGGACCTATGATGCCGAGGGGAACGTCGTAGCCATCGAGGACGGCCGCCGCGCCGTGCGTCTGCGCTATGGTGCGGCGCATCGCGTGATTGCATGCGAAGAGGAGGGTGAACTCCGGCGCTTCGAGTACGATACGGAAGGCCGGCTCCGCGCGCATGTGGATGCGGCCGGACGGCGGACTGCATTCGATCGTGACCCGATGGGACGCGTGGTTCGCGAGCGCAAGCCTGATGGGGGCGTGCAGTCGTACAAGCACGATGTCTCGGGCCGAATCGTCGGCGTGCAAAGCCCCGCGCAGCGCATAAGCTCCATCGAATACGACAAGGTCGGCCGGGTGACGCGAATGCAGCACTCGGATGGCACGTTCACGACCTTGAGCTGGCGGGCGGACGGCGCCTTGCTGGAGGCGGTCAATGAATCGAGCGCGCTGAGGTTCGAAGTCGACGCGCTCGGCCGTACGCTCCGCGAGATCAGCGGTGACGGCTGGGTGCAGTCGCAATACGGTCCCGATGGCATGCGAACGAGCGTCCGGAGCTCGTACGGCCTGCTGCAGGAGGTCGAGCGCGATCGCAGGGGATCGGTCAGGCGGATGATGCTCGGGATGCGCCCGGGGTCTGACCCGTCGGCCATTGAGATCGAGCGTGACGCGTCCGGCCACGAGATCACACGGCGCATGCCTGGCAACATCGGGCTGAACTGGCAACGTGACGATCGTGGCCGCGCGTGCCGCAGGTACACGGTCGCGGCCGTACCCGCGGCCGAGGGCGACGCGCGCGGCGGGCTGCAGGTGCTCGAGGAACGCCGGTGGCACTGGCAGGGCGACGACCGTCTCGTCACGCTCGAAGACGTGCGCCGTGGCGCGGCCACACACTACGATTACGACGGTCGCGGTCGCGTCGTGCGAGAGCGCCGCGGCGAGCGGATCCTCGAACGGGCTCACGACGCGCAGGGGAACGTGTACCGCCAGGCCGATCGGCGGGACCGGGAATATGCGGCCGATGGACAGCTCACCCATACCTCGCAGTCGAGCTACGTCCATGACGCCAATGGTCAGCGGATTCGCAGGATCGACGCAGGCGGGGCGACGTGGAACTTCGCCTATGACGAACGCGGCATGTTGCGCGCGATCGACAAGCCCGATGGACAGCGCATCGAGTACCAGTACGACGCCTTGGGCCGCCGCACCCGAAAGGTGCGAATCGGCGAGGGTCGGCGTGTGGACGAGGAGGTCCGGTATCTCTGGGACGGGCGCCGCATGGTGCACGAGAGCCGCGGCGCCGACGACCTCACATCGTGGTACTGGAGCCCGCACGATACCGCGCCTGTCGCGAAGCGGCGCGGCGACCGGCTCTGGTCGATCGCGGCCGATCACATGGGCAATCCCACGGAGATGTACGACGAGCACGGTCGACTCACCTGGCAGGCCCAGCTCGACATTTATGGGCAGGTGGATCTCCGCGCGGGAACTGCAGCCGATTGTCCGTGGCGCTGGCCGGGGCAATACGAGGACACGGACGCCGAGCTTTGCTATAATGGGTTCCGCTACTACGACGCGTTCACCGGCAACTACACGCGGCGCGATCCGCTGGGCCTGGCCGGGAACACGAATCCGTACGGCTATCCTGCGAATCCTTGGGCGTACAGCGATCCGCTCGGGCTCGAGACGCTTGATTGGATGGCCTTCATGAAGCGGGCGGATGCCTGGAACCTGGGTGAAGGTGTCGACACTCCGATGAGCGACACTTTCAAGAACCAGGCGTTCAACTTGTATAACAAGATACTCAAGAGCACCGATATTCCTGTCATCGGCGATTTCGGCGACGTCGACAGATTCCTGAAGAACAATGGTCCAGGGTTCGCGAAACTGTCCTTGCCGATGCCGCCCACCACGGGCTTCCACTGGAACACCTTCGTGAATGACATGTGGTTGCAGGCCTTCATCGACAATAACGCCGTGGTTCGGCTCGCGAGTGAGCCCACCGAGGAGCTGCTCAGCAGCAAGATGTACGGTAGGTCGGTGTTCGGGCGCGAGATGGATCAGCTCATCGCAGCGGGGTATAAGCTGGTCGGTAAGCTCGGCGATAAGAAGGATCCGCTGCGAATGGAGCCACCATGTCGATGAAAGGGGAGCCGACGGAAGAGCGCGATCTGGACGAGCTCTTTGCGCGCTGGAGCGATCAGATGGCTGCGCTCGACACAGCGCTTGTGATTCCGAAAATGGATCCGCTGGTGCCCGGCACGGCGCCGGGCCGGCCGGTCAGCGAGGCGTGGAAGGCGGAGATGCGTAAGCGGACCGACTTGCTGCATCCTCTCGCCCGCGAGATGGCGGAGGCCTACTTGCATCGCCTCGACGATGCAGGGCGCCAGCGCGCACAGGCGCTCTTGGCAGCGCATCGCAGAGTCGTCTGGCAGTTCGATGGCGTCATCGACGACTACCTCGAGCGCTTCCTGCAGTCCTTGGATCAAGCGGATCTCGACATCGCGCTCGCGCTCACGGCGATCTACGACGCCCGTGCGGGCAGCCGCGACTTTCACCGGGTCATCTATCCGCAGTACTTGAAGATGCAAAAGCAAGGCATCGATGCGAGGGCGCTGTTCGAGGCCGCGCTCCCGCTCACGACACGACACGACGATCCCGACTTCGGTGCGCATGGACTGTTCCTTCGTCTGGGTCGAAAGTTGGACGATGACACCGAGTCGTAATGTGCTGTCCGGGATGGGGTCCGTCCGGATCGCGACATGGAGTTGACATGCAGGCCATTTCCAGCGCGCTGAACCGTCTCCTCGAGGATGGAAGCTGGTTTGTTCGTGCGAAGGAGGTGAACCTCTTCGTCGTCAAGGCCAGCGCGGATCTGCGCAAACCGGCGCTCAAGATCCTTGGGGGGTTAGAGTTTCACCACGACAATCGAAGCGCGTGGGTCCTCTTCGAGGAGGCATACACCCGTGCGGATTCGGGCTGGCAGGTGCGCGCGCATCGATTGCTCGCACATTGGGAGGATCGTCGCGCCGCCTTCCTGAAGAACGAGGGTATCGAGATGCCCAGCGCGCCCGCGTCCGCGCTGGCGGGGCAGGCGGGCCTGCTCGCGCACCTGGAAGCTGGCGCTCGGACGGCTCGCGTGGCACCTTTTCGAGGCGCGGCGGGGGCCGTCGCGACAGCGCTGCGCCCGCCGCTGGAGGGTCTGGTGCTCGTGCTCGCGCCGACGATCGTGGAGGAGGTGGACGCGCTCGGGAATGAGATCGAGCTGCTCATCAAAGATCCTGCGATGAAGGCGTGTCGCTGGGTCTTGCTCGTCGATGCGGCGGAGCCACGGCCCGCGCTGCTCGATCGGCTCGACGCGAAGCATTGGCTCCAATGCGATTGCGTCCCGGATCCCAAGCAGCACGACAAGGACCTGCGGGCGCTCGTCTACGCGCCGAATCCCTCGTTCGCAGGCGCGGCACCTCGTGGCGTAAACCCGCCCAGGCGCGTCGACGATCCTCCGCCGGTCGATCCGGCGGTCGTGGAGCGGACCCTCAAGGAGGCTGGCCTCTCCTCCGAATATCTAGCGAAGGCGCCCGATTTGCAGCGGCTCGTGCTCGGCGCTGCACTCGCGATGAAGGAGGGGAAAGGCGTCGACGCCATACGTATGCAGCGTGATGCA
Organism: Polyangium sorediatum; assembly: GCF_029946465.1. Classification (NCBI taxonomy): domain Bacteria; kingdom Pseudomonadati; phylum Myxococcota; order Polyangiales; family Polyangiaceae; genus Polyangium; species Polyangium sorediatum. The sequence continues at coordinate 20,154 of NZ_JARZHI010000003.1, read as the reverse complement.
CGCGATCTCGCCGCTTCGTTGGGCCTCGCCGAGGTGACGGTCATCTGTCAGGTATCGCTCGCCAGCTACCTTTCGGGGCTCAACCAGCGAGATCTCGCCTTGACGGAGCTGCGCTCCGCGATCGAGCTTGCGACACGGCACGACCTCGGTCTGCAGGAAGCGCAAGCGCGGCTCGCGCTCGCGCTCCTCCTGTCGTTGCAGCAGCGTTTGCCAGAGGCTGCGCGCGAGTATGCAGCGTGCGCGACGCGCGCCGAGAAGGCGAACGTGCCCCTGATCGCGATCGAGGCGTGGAGGCTCGCGGCGCAGCTCGCATTGCAGGTGAAGGCGGAGCCGCAGGCCATTTCGTGCTTCTCCGAGGCGATCCGCGTCGCGGTGGGTTCGGAAAAGGAGATGGTCAAAGTCTCGAGCGCACCGGAGGCGGCGCGCCGCCTCGCGGCGCTTTGCCGAGAGCGCGGGCTGAACGCGCAGGCGGAATCGCTGTACACGCAGGCGGACGCCATGGAGCGGGCGGAGGTCGGCGTGGACACAGCCGCACAGGCTGAAGAATGAGGCGATACGGTAGATCCTGCGTCTGGAGCGATTTTTCGGGCGTCCGGTTCTTCCGATGGCAATGACCCAGACCTCGCCTTCCTCCGCGTGAGGCCCTGAGCATGTAGCGCCCAAGCCTCAGGAAGGTCTGCATGACGGCGCCCACGCCCGCCTTGGGCCGTGGTACGATGCTTCGCGTCATGGATGTCCTCTCCTACTGCCCGCTTCGCGTCGCTGCGCTTCCTTGGCAACCCCGTCCGGGATCCCATGCGTTGACCGTGGTCTGCAAAGCGACGTTCGAGCTCGGGCCCGGCGAGTCGCCACTCGCGAAAACGCAGGAAGACCCAGCGCAGGCGGATGTCCACTGGAATGACGATCCTCGGCGAAGCCTGCGAGTCGCGAGTGATCTCGTCCCGTTCAAGCGGCGCGCCGAGGTGCTCGTGCTCGGGCACGCCTTCGCGCCGACGGCCGCGCCCGTGACCTCGGTCGTAGCGCGAATCGCTGTCGGCTCGATCGATAAAGCCATCGAAGTGCATGCGGATCGCGCCTTTACGATGGACGGACGAATCGTCGTCGGAGAGCCTTTTTTGAAAGCGCCGCTCGTCTGGGAGCGAGCCGCGGGGGGCGCGAACAACCCTTCCGGGATCGCTCCGAACGCGCCGCCGGACGCGCGTGGGTTCAGGCCGGTTCCGAGCCTCGTGCCCCGAGGTTTCACGGTGCGAACACCGGCGGATTCGGTTCCAGCCATGGGTTTCGGTCCCCTCGCGCCCGCGTCGTATCCGCGTGCGTCGCTGCTCGGGCGTTATGCGAGCACCTGGGATCCGCGGACCTGGAATACGCGACCCTTGTTCGAGGACTTCGACGGTGCTTATTTCAATGCAGCGCCGACGGATCAACAGCTCACCGAGTTTCGAGGCGATGAGACGATCGTGCTCGAGCACCTGCATTCGAGCCACCCGCGGCTCACGACGAAGCTCGCGAAGGTGCAACCGAAGGTTGCCGTGATGCGTGAATCGGGAGAGGCACAAGAGATCCGGCTCCGTGCGGATACCTTGTGCATCGATACCGATCGAGCCCTGGCGACGCTCGTTTGGCGCGGCGTGGTGCTGCTCGAGAAGCCCGACGAGGCCGGGACCGTGATGGTGACGATGGTGGGCCCGGAGGCGAGCGCAGATATCGAGAGTACCCTGACGGCGGTGCCGACGACCGCGAAGATCGCGAATGCGCCTGCGCGGCCAGCACTGCCGTTCATGCCCGCCGCGGGCCCGCCGGATCCGGCGATCTTCGAAATGGGGGGGCATGAGACCTCTCGGCTCGAACATGACGAGGAGGTCGGCACGGGGACGATCGGACCTTGGACGAAGAACCCGGCCCCGGTGCTTCCCTTTCAATCGGCCGCGCCGCCGCCGATCGTTCCCCCGCCGGCATCTGTGGCGGTCGACCCCGTCCCTTTCGACGAACTGCCGCCGACGACGCAAAAGAGCCTGAAGGTCGCAGTCGATCGGCCCCTCGAAGCGCCGCGCCCCGCGGTCATCGCGCCCCCCGCGATGATCGGGCCTTTGGCCAAGCCGGCGATGCCCGAGGCGCCTGCGAAAGCGCCTCCACCCGAGGCAGAGCAAGCGAACGAGCTGAAAGCGGAAGAAGAGCCGAAGAAACCCGCGCCGCCCCCCGCAGCGGAGGAGCCGCCGGCCGATTTGACGATCGAAAAGACTGCGGCGATCGCGGCCGAGATCGCCGAGGGGAGAAGCGAGCGTGTGAAGATCCTCGAAGCGCATGGCTTGAAGGAGGGCGCATGGAAAGCGAATGAGCTGCGCTGGAACAAGGCGCTCGAGGAGGAGCCGCAGAAAGGAAAGAGCGTGCTGCGAGGCGCGTATGATGGGGCGTATGTCGCGCAGGTGGAGAAGCTTCGAGGTCCGATCGCCGTCGGGGAGTACGCTCGAATTTCCGTGGCCTTGGAGCGAGGAGGCGCGAAGGAAGCGCTCGACGCCCTGAAGATCCAGCAGCCAGCGCTGATGCCCATCGTGCGCGTGTGGGCGAAGCGCGTGGCGAAGGATATGAAGCTCGGGGAAGAGGCGAGGAAGGCGGTGCGGGAGGCGCGACGCGCGTAGGAAGCGGTTTCCGAAGCAGCTATCTCGATCGCGGACATGCGCTCGCGGCGCGCATCGGATCAGTTGATCTTCACCACGCCACCCGTGATCTCGTTCGTCCCTGCCGCCGACGAGTTGATCGCCGGGGCCGCGATGGCGACCTTCGCGCCGCCCGCAATGTTCACGTTCGTGCCGCCGATCGTCGCGTCCGCCGTGAACTCTGCGCCTGCGCCGTCTGTGGACGCAAGGGTCGCCACCTTGCCGGTGCTCGAGATGTTCGCGTCACACAACGTTTGACCGCCGCCGCTCGCTTGAAGCAGCGCGTTCGCGTCGAGGAAAACCTGGCTGTTGCCCGAGGAATGCATCTTCGCGTTCGTGTCGAGGAAGACCTCGCTGTTGCCCGAGGAATGCACCTTCGCGTTCGCGTCGAGGAAGACCTCCGTGCCCGCGCTCGACTTCATCAGCGCGTTCGCGTCGAGCACGATCTCGGCATTGCCGCCCGCCTTGATCGTGATCTTGCCAGGCTCCAGCGTGATCGAGCTGCCCTGGCATTCGAGCGTGATCTTGTTCGGCGCGCTCATGAACGAAGTATCGGACGCCGTCATCTTGTAATGACCCGTGATATCGGTGTGGCTGCCGTTGAAGCCGCCCTGCTTCGGCTGGCCGAGCACGGTGTTGAATTGGCTGCCCGTGACCGTATTCTTTTGGTCCCCGCCCACCGTCGTCGTGTGATTCGAGCCGATCGTGACCGACTGGTTCACGCCGATCGTGACGGACTCGTTGTTCCCCACCTGCCGTGACCGATCGTTGCCCACCGTGAGCGTATCGTCGTGACCGATGCTCTTCGTCCGGTCGTTGCCGATGTTGACGCTCTCGTCATTCTTGACGAGCTTGTTCAAATCCTTCTCGGCCTGCATGCGCAGGAGCTCTCGGCCCGCGGCGTCCTCGAACATCAGCTCGTTGTAACCACCGCCTCCGCCCGTCGAATTGCTCTTCCATCCGCTCTGCGTCTTGTTCTCCGGCAGCTTGTACGGCGTCTTTTGCAGCCCCGTATAAACACGGCCGACGATGACGGGGCGATCCGGGTCGCCGCCCAAGAAATCGACCAGGACCTCTTGTCCGACGCGAGGCAAGCTCGAACCGCCATATCCCGCGCCGCCCCAGGGCTGGCTCACGTGGATCCAGCAGGAGCTTTTGTCGTCCATCTTGCTCTCGCGATCCCAATGAAAATGGACCCGAACACGGCCGAATTCGTCGGTGTGGATCTCCTCGCCCGCAGGACCCACGACTGTCGCGCTCTCCACGCCATGGACCGTCGGCCGCGGCGTTTCTTGATCCGGCCGGAAAGGGACATCCGTCCCCCGCGCCGCGCAGCGGTGCGTCCACTCGCCTTGATCCGTGCCCCGCAAGGACGATTCGATCACGAGCAGCGGTTTGCCATCGCCCATCGCTGCGTGCGGATGCCCCTCGAAGCTCATCACCACGCCGGGCGCGAGGTCGTGCGCATTCGTCTCGAACGTGCAAACCCGCGCGCTGCCCCGGTGCGCGTCCAGGCGCTTTTGCGCCAGGATCGCGGCTTCCTTTTCATCCGTTCGCGCCTTGCCTTTGTCGTCCGCGACCGGCGTCGACTCGCCTTGATCCGCGCCAAAGAGGAACGCACCCGGCACGTAGTGGTATCGCTCGAGCTTCTCCTCGACATCGCTGCCGCCCGAAGCGCTCGCCGAGAGCTTGTAGCTCGGCGGCCTTCGATAATCGTGATCCCGCAGCGTGACCTTGCCGGGTTTCACTTGCTGCGACATGCGCACCGCCGTCACGAACTTGATCCCGACGTCTCGCACGCTCGACGTGTCATCCGCGAACGTGAGCGCTCCCTCGCGCGCGGGGTTCGTGTGCGCCGCGTCCGAGAGCACGAGCTTCGTGCCCTCGTCGGTCTGCTCGAGATAATACGCGATGCCTGCGTCCTCGAGCATCCGGTTGATGAACGAGAAATCGCTCTCCGCGTATTGCACGCGGTACTTGCGTTTCTTGTAGACCCCCGCGTCGTATTGCTTCTTCGGCGCGATGTTCCACTCGGCGAGGATCTGGAGCACGATGTCCGGCTCGGAGATCTGCTGGAACATGCGGTAATTCCTGCGCTGCGTGAGCAGCCACAAGGTCGGCACCACCGAGATTTGATACGTCGACACGCCGTCCGGCGCGACGCGCACGAGCTCGATGTGGTTGCAGAGGCCCGTCCACTCGCGCGTCGACGCGCCCGTGGCGAGCGCGAAGCGCGCGGGTTGCCCCACGACCTCGTCGAAGTCGATGCTCGGGTTCTTCGAGAGCGCGGTGATCGTGATCTGGAAGAGCGACGAAATCCGCTCGCGCACCTCGAATTGCCGCACGTCGAGGTGATCCTTGGAGGCAAGCTCGAGCTCGCAGTTGTTGGTGCCGACGAGCTTTCCCGCGATGGCCGCCGCGCCGCCGACGAATGCGCTGACGGCCTGCTTGGCGATGTTCGAGGTGATCGCTTTCTCCTCGAAGATCGGCAGCTCCTCCGCGATGCCGTACGTCGCGCCCCGGATGAGCTCTCTGCCTTTGCCGGAGGCCTTCGCCGTGGCAGCGCCGACCGCGCCTTCGAGCGTCGCTTCTCCCGCGGCTTGCACAGCCTCCTCTTTCGACGTCTTGACGAACGACATCTCCACCACCCTCCGAACAGCGAGCTTCGACGGTGCGCATGCTAACCTGTCAAGCCTGACCAAGGGAAGCCTTGTCGAAGCGTCGACCGTTTTTTTGTGTGGGATCGCTCGCCGCGTGCGGGCTGGAGGTTAGGAGGCTGCTCCAGCATCACACGACCGTATGCATTGCGTATCCGCGACTCCGCCGACGTGAGCCGAGGGCTGTGGTGGGCGCCAAGTATGTCAAATGCACCCAGGAGGTTCATTGGGTCACCTCGAACGCGCCGCTTTTCGCGATAGGGTTCGTCCCGGCCGCTTTTTTGTAATGCCGTTTGCGGCGGCACCGTGGTCGGGGGTACGATGCGTGGCGCCACGTCGATGAGCGATCGCCCGCTGAACCCCTTCAAAGGGCATGATAGCCGACGCTGAGCGATCACGCCGACGTGGGCAACGAGGAGGGGTGCGACGAACGCCTTGCGCGCGACGCCGTTCCGGCTAGCTCGACCGATGCGATCCGTGGTCATGTTCGCCGAGGCGGTGCCACATGAAGTGTCCTGAGGAGCGAAGGCTCAGCGCCCGTCTGCCGCCGGATGCGAGCGTCACCGCGGACTTCGCTCGTCACGAGCGGACAGGACGCTTGTCACAGGCTGTTTCGCCGTCCCCCATGTCCGGCGTGCGAGGCGCGCTCCCCGAGGCCTCCCTTCCGCTCGACGGCTTCCTCAAGCACTACGAGATCATCCGCAAGCTCGGCGAAGGCGGCATGGGGGTCGTGTTGCTCGCGCGGGACATCAAGCTCGCGCGCCTCGTCGCCATCAAGCTCCTCCAGGACAGCGGACAGGCGCCCTCACGCTTGCTCGCCGAGGCGCGCGCGACGGCGCGTTGCAGGCACGAGAATATCGTGGTCATCCACGACGTGGACGAGACCGACGGGCATCCATACATGGTCCTCGAATACCTCGAGGGCCGCACGCTGCGGGATCTCCTGTCCTCGGGCGCCGGAGGACCGAGCCGCGTGCTCCCGCGGGGCCTCGCGCTCGACATCGTGATGTCGGTCCTTCGTGCGCTCGTCGCCGCGCACGCGTGCGACGTCGTGCATCGCGACCTCAAGCCCGAAAACATCATGATCCTCGACGCTGGGGGGGTCAAAGTGCTGGATTTCGGGCTGGCGAGGCCAAGCGATGGCCTGTACCCGGGTGACGGCGGCACGCTCGCGTACATGGCGCCAGAGCAATGGCTCGGCGAGAAGGTCGACGTGCGCGCCGATCTCTGGGCCGTCGGCATGATTCTGTACGAGCTGCTCGCAGGCGCGCATCCGCTCGCGCCGATCACGATGGAGCGGCTCGAGAGCGTCGCCGACCTCTCCGCGCCCATGCCCAGGCTCCGGGACGTCCTGCCCGATCTCGCCGCGCTCTCGGACGTCGTGGAGCGAAGCCTGCGCAAGCAAAAGGCGGAGCGGTTCGCCTCGGCCGACGAAATGCTCGCCGCGCTCACGCCCTTGCGTGAAGGGGGAAAACCTATCACGTTCGCCGAGGGCGAGCTGCCGTTCGCGGGGCTCTCGGCATACCAGGAGGCGGACGCGGGCCGCTTTTTCGGCCGCGAGCGGGAGGTCGTGGCCGTCGTGGGGCGGCTCCGTCGGCAGCGGCTCGTCACCGTCGTGGGCCCGTCCGGCGCTGGCAAATCGTCGTTTCTCCGCGCGGGCGTGATTCCGGCCTTGAAGCACTCCGGCGAGGATTGGGACGTCCTCGTCCTGCGCCCGGGCCGCGCCCCGATGGCAGCGCTCGGCGAGGCGCTCGCAGAGGTGCTCGCCAAGAGCACGTCGGACGAGCCCCCCGCGGCCCTCGGCGATCTTCGCGCCGCGCCCGGGCTGTTCGGCGCTCGCCTGCGCGCCCATTGCCGCGCGCGGGGCCCAGAGAGCCGCGCGCTCGTCTTCGTCGATCAATTCGAGGAGCTTTATACCCTGGTCTCCGATCCGGGGGAGCGATCCGCGTTCCTTCAATGCCTCCTCGGCTCGGCGGACGACGCCTCGTCGCCGCTGCGGGTCATCATGGCCATTCGCTCGGATTTTCTCGACCGCGTCGCCGAGGATCCCCCTTTCCTGGCCGAGGTCACCCAGGGGCTCTTTCTCCTGCCGCCCATGAGGCGCGAAGCCTTGCGGGAGGTCTTGCTCCGTCCTGTGGAGGCGGCCGGGCATCGTTTCGAGGACGAGGCGATGAGCGCCGATATTCTGGACGAGCTGTCGCGCACCAAGACCCCGCTCCCGCTCCTGCAATTCGCAGCCGCGGAGCTATGGGAGGCGCGTGATCGGGAGGCGAAGGCCTTGACGCGAGCGAGCTACGAGCGGCTCGGCGGGGTGGTCGGATCGCTCTCCACGCACGCCGATGCGGTCTTCGGGGCGCTCGCATGGCCGAGCCAGCGCCTCTGCCAGGCCGTCTTCTTGCGCCTGGTCACGCCCGAGCGGACGCGCGCGATCGTGAGCATGTCCGAGTTCGCCTCCCTCGCCGAAGAGCCCGCCGCCGTGGAGGCGCTCGTCCAGCATCTCTGCGGCGCGCGGCTCTTGCTCCTCGAAGTCGGCGGCCTTCCGGGCGCGGTGACGGTGGAGCTCGTCCACGAGTCGCTCATCGAGCGCTGGCCGAGGCTCGCGGGGTGGCTCGACGAGAGCACGGCGGACGCCCAATTCATGGCTCGGCTGCGCGCCGCCGCCTCGCAATGGCAGGCCGGCGGAGAGGCGTCCGGCTTGTTGTGGCGGGACCGCGCCGCCGAGGACGCGCGGACGTGGTATGAGCGAAGGCGCGCGAACCCCGAGGCGGAGCGCGGTTTGCCGCTCGGCCGCGCGGAAGAGCGGTACCTCCTCGCCGTGATCGACCTCCAGGAGCGGGCGCGGCGGAGGCGACAGCGCTCGATCGCCGGGGCATTCGTGGTTCTCGGCACCGTGTCGGTCCTCGTGTTTTTCCTGGCCATGCGCGCCCAGGCCCAGGCCCGGCGCGCGGACGCCGAGGCCGCGCGTGTCACGGAGCAGAACGGCGAGCTCGCGCTCCAGGCGCTGCGGGGCCGCAATGCCACGCGGATGCTCGCCGCGCGCAGGCGGATCGACGATCCCACGCTGGTCCTCGCGCTCGCGCGGGAGGTCGAGCCCGAGGACATCCCCAAGGAGTGGGCCGAGATCGTGAGCGACGCGCTCTGCTCCGGCGTCGCGCGGGACGAGGTTTCGGGCCTCCACGGGGGTTTGCCGGTCTACGCGGCGACCATCAGCCCGGATGGCGCGCGCATCGTCACGGCGTCCGGGGACAAGACGGCGAGCATCCTGGCTGTGGGCGATTTCCAGAGGCTCGCCACGCTGCGCGGCCATGAGGCGCACGTCTGGTTCGCCGCGTGGAGCCCGGATGGAGAGCGCATCGTCACGGCGTCCGGGGACAAGACGGCCCGGATCTGGAGCGCGGATGGCGCCGGGGAGCCGCTCGTGCTGCGCGGTCACGAGGACGAGGTCAATTCGGCGCTGATGAGCCCGGATGGGCAGCGCGTGGTCACGGCGTCCATGGACAGGACCGCGAGGGTGTTCCGCGCGACGGACGGGAGCCCGATCGCCCTGCTCGAGCACCAGGCGAGCGTCACGAGCGCCCAGTTCAGCCCGGATGGAAAGCGCATCGTGACGACCTCGGTGGATAAGCTCGCGCGTGTGTGGAGCGCGGACGGCAAGGGCGCGCCGCTGGTCCTCCGCGGGCATACGGACGAGGTTGTCGCGGCAACCTGGAGCCCGGATGGAAAGCGCATCGCCACCGCGAGCAAGGACGCTACGGTGCGCGTGTGGGACGCCTTCGAGGGCGCCGAGCGCCTCGCGCTGCGCGGCCACGAGGACAAGGTCATGAGTGTGGCGTGGAGCCGCGACGGCAAACGCATTGCTTCGGCCTCGAAGGACAAGACCGCGCGCATCTGGAATGCCGACGGCGCGGGGCAACCGCTCGTCTTGCGTGGCCACAAGCACTGGATCTATACGGCGGATTTCAGCCCGGATGGCCGCTCCCTCCTCACGGCGTCGCTCGACAGGACGCTTCGGTTCTGGGATCTCGACGAGGTCGTCGCGCCGAGGGTGCTCGAGGGGCACACGGAGGTCATCAACGTGCTCGCGTGGAGCCCCGATGGCGCGCGCCTCGTCACGGCTTCGGGGGACGGGACCGCGCGGGTGTGGCGTGCGGAGGGGGAGGGGAGCCCGCTCGTCTTGCGCGGCCATGCCGCGGACATCGTCGGCGCGAGGTGGAGTCCCGACGGCGCGCGGCTCGTCACGGGTTCGCGTGACGGGACCGCGCGGGTATGGCGCCTCGACGACCCCTCTTTGCCCATCGTCCTCGGCGGCCATCGGACGGGGGTCTGGGGCGTCGATTGGAGCGCCTCGGGGGACCGGATCCTCACCGCGTCCATGGACGGAGCCCTTCGCGTGTGGTCGAGCGACGGCTACACGCTCCAGGCGGAGACAAGGGTTCCGATGGAATCCGAGTGCGTGGTGCAAGTGTGGTTCGAGCCCACGGGCGCGCGGATCCTCGCGTCGTACGAGACCGGGGACATCTATCTCTGGAACGCGGGCGAGGCGGGCGAGCTCGTCGCGCTCGCCGGGCCCCCTGCGAGGTTCGTGCCCACCCACTTCACGGGCGCGCGATGGAGCCCGGACGGCTCGCGCGTGCTCTCCCCGTTCGCGGACGGCGCCGCGCGAATCTGGGACGTGCGCGACGCTGCGGGCTCCCTCCTGCTGCAGGGGCACGAATCGAATGTCACCTTCGCTGCGTGGTCGCCCGACGGCGCGCGGATCCTCACGACGTCCCTCGACAGGACCGCGCGCGTATGGAGCGCCGACGGCTCCGGGCAGCCCGTGGTCCTTCACGGTCACAGGGAACGGGTTACATGGGCGTCGATGAGCCCCGACGGCACACGCATCGCCACTGCGTCCGTGGACACGACGGTGCGCATTTTTCATGCGGATGGATCCGGGCAGCCTTTCGTGCTCGGCGGCTCTCCATTCATCTCCGGGTATGCCGAATGGAGCCCCGACGGCAGGTACATCGCGCAAGGCTCCGAGGAGAAGGTCGCCCGCATATGGCCCGACGTGGAGCCTTTTACCGGCCCTGCGGACGCCCGGCTCTGGAGGGCGACCTCATATTGTATTCCCGCGCCGATTCGAAGAGAACTGCTCCAGGTCACCGAAGTCGAGGCCCAGAGGGACCAGGAAGCGTGCGAGCGCCGCGTCGCGGAGGCGCGCGCCGCCGAGGGACACCCAGGTCACGCTTCGGCTCGTGATAGGGTGGTGCGGCCATGACGAGGAAGTTGATCTCGCTCGGTACGACCCAGAACGCCGTGCGCGAGGAGCGGAGGGAGCAAGCCCTCGCGCGTCCTTTCCTCTTCGTCGTGCTCCATTGCGACCAGCCGGCGCTCGGCGGCGCGCGGTATTGCCTCTCGGAGCTCGACGTCGTCGACATCGGCCGCGGCCCCGAGCGTGTCGCCTCGCGCGTCCGCGAGGGGGGCGCTCGGCGGCTCGATCTGCGCTTGCCCGACGGGGCCATCTCGAAGGCCCACGCGCGCCTCGTCCGGAGCGGCGAGGGGTGGGTGTTCGAGGACATGGGCTCGCGGAACGGCTCGCATGTGAATGACAAGCGCGTCACGAAGGCGGCGCTGCGGGACGGTGATTTCATCGAGCTCGGCCACGTCATCCTGCGGTACCGCGCGGGCTTGTTGTCGTCGCCTGCCGCCGGCGCGGATCTCGATCTCCCGCCCTCGGAGGTCGGGGATCTCTCCACGCTCGTCCCCTCGCTCGCGGAAAACCTCTACGCGCTGACGCGTATCGCGCGGGCGCACATCCCGGTGCTCCTCCTCGGCGAGTCGGGCACGGGCAAGGAGGTGCTCGCGAGAAACGTCCACGCCCACTCGGGGCGGGCAGGGCCGCTCGTCGCCGTGAATTGCGGGGCGCTCACGGCGTCGCTGCTCGAGAGCCAGCTCTTCGGGCATGTCAAGGGCGCGTTCACGGGGGCCGTCCGGGACGAGCCGGGCTACGTGCGCCGGGCGGATGGTGGCACGCTCTTCCTCGACGAGGTCGGTGATCTCCCGCTCCCCGCGCAGGCCGCGCTCTTGCGCGTGCTCGAGGAGAACGAGGTCGCGCCCGTGGGCGGGACGAACCCCATCAAGGTGGACCTGCGCGTCGTCGCGGCGACGCACAAGCCGCTCGACAAGATGGCCCTCCGGGGCGAGCTCCGGGTCGACTTGCTCGCGCGGCTCTCCGGGCATCGGCACACGCTCACGCCACTGCGGGAGCGGCTCGAGGACATGGGGATCTTGGTCCGCGATCTTCTGCGACGCTCCAAGGTGCCGGGCGCGAGCGAGCTTGGTTTCACCATCCAGGCGGGCAAGTGGCTCTTGTCGCAGCCATGGTCGCTCAACATCCGGGAGCTCTCGCAGGTCCTCGGGGTCGCGGCTGTGCTCGCGGACGGGCCGCTCATCGAGCGCGCGCACCTGGTCGAGCGGAGCCTCGGGCCCTTGGCGCCGCCCAGCGAGGAGAGCGTCGTGGCGCCGGAGCCCGAGGAGGAGAGGGAAACGGCGCCGGACGCGCTGCGCGGGCGTATCGTGGCGCTGCTCGAGAAGCACAGGGGCAACGTGAGCGGGGTCGCGCGCGACATGGGCAAGTCGCGGGTCCAGATCCACCGCTGGATCCAGAGGTTCTCGATCGACGCCGACGCGTATCGCTTATGATCGTGGCCGGCTCACGGCATCGGGCACGTGTCGGTCATCGACGGCTCGCATGCCGCGTCCTTCTTCACCTCGAGGAGCTGCATCATGCCTTCATCCTCGTGCTCCAGGATGTGGCAGTGCAGCACGTATTTGCCCTCGAAATGGAGGAAGCGCGACAGGAACGTGACGGTGCCGTCGACGCCCATCATATCGCCCGTGGGGATGAGAAACGTATCGCGCCAGATGGCCTGTGCCGGCTTCTTCCCGTTGATGGACGTCACGAGGAACGAGTTGACGTGGATGTGGAAGGGATGGATCGACGCTCCTGCCGACGGGGTCACCTTGTTGTTGAGCGTCCATTCTTCCACGGCGCCCAAAGCCATGCATTGATCGATGCGGGTCTCGCAGAACGTCCTGTCGTCGATGGTGAAATGTGTTCCTTGCGCATCGATGGACACGGCGAAGTCGAGCTGGCGGCTATTGTCGATCTGGTTGCCAGGCTTCGCCATGTCGTCGAAGGACGGGTAAAGCGCCGGAGGCGTGAGCGCCTGCGGGATCTCGAGGCTCGTGTCCGGCGTCCCCGATACGATCACGGTGGCAAGGACCTGCGGCGCCCAGCAGACGAAGTCCAGGTAGCCGAGCGCCACCATCTGGTAGGTGCCCGGCTCGAATTGGACGAGCAGGTCCGCGCGGCCTCCCGGCGGGATGACGTACTCGACCTCCGAAACGGGATTGGCCATCGGCATCTTCAGGGGCGCAGCGTAGGTGATCCCGTCCGTCGCGACCTGGTAGTACGTGACCGACTTCGCCCGCAACGCGTCCCGGTTGAGCATGGGCGGCCCCCCGCTGCTCGCGCAAGAATAGCCGAACGGATCATAATCGGGCTTCGGCAATGACGTCGCGGCGTCCACCTGGTCGTCCGGTACGCGGAGGAAGGCGACATCCAGCGGAGCACGGAAGCCCGTGTGAAGGACCCGGAAGCGCTGCACCTCACTCGGGTGCAAGCGAAGGATCGGGTTGAGCTGGCCGTTGACGTGGAAGAAATCCACGACGTTCTCGGGCAAGGGGCCGGAATGGCCCATTTCACCGTACGTCGCGAGGCGGATCTTGCCATTGCAAGGATCCTTGGTCTGGAGCATGAGCTCGCCGACGACCAGGAGCTGCTCCTTGCCCTGCCCCTGCTCGGGCTTGGGAGAGAACAGTTTGTCGAGGTCGTCTTTCGTTTCATCGCGAATGATGAGGGCCCCAGCCATGCCGCCTCCCACCTGGATGGCCGTCGCTCCGTGGAAGTGCGGGTGATACCAGTAGGTCCCGGCCGGATGATCGGCCATCGTCCCATCCGGCATGACCTCGTCCTTGGGGATGTCGATGACGAAATCGTAGCTTTCGCCGGGACCAATCTCCAAGAAGACGTCATCTCCGGGCGGCCCGGGATCGACGTGCAGGCCGTGCGTGTGGAAGTTGGTCGTGTTGTTCTGCATGCCCGGGCCGTGCCCGCCATGCCCACCGCTGGTGGTCATGCCGCAATCGGGGGGGTCCACGGCGCTGTCGTCGTCCGGAAGGCCGTTGATGAGCTTGAGCTTGAGCTGATCACCGGGGCGAAGCTCGAGGCTCGGGCCTGGGATCGTGCCCGTATATGTTCCCTCGAAGCTCGCCTCTCCTGCATTGACTTTGAGGCCCGTGTACGCGCGGGTCATGAACGTATACGTACCCACCGTCACCTCGGTCTCGGTGATGGTCATCTCGATATCGAGAAGGCCGTCCTTGGCTCGGACCGTGGCTGGATTGAAGAGCTCTCTGCTCGGAGTCGGCTGCAGCGTCGGCGGCTTGTCGTCGGAGCTGCACCCGGTGGTATCGGGCAGCAAGAGGCCAGCGCTGATCGCGGCGCCCAGACTCAAAAAAGCGCGCCGATCGAACGTGAGCGTGGCGCGAGAACGATTTTTATCGGATGAAGATTTGTAATGGGACGTCACGAATTCACCCTGTGGGTTCGCCGTTTGCGCTCCGAATGGTCGACAATGCCCCGAGGAAGCTCCGGGGGACCATGGGTATCACGCGCGGCACCTATCGGAGATGGCGAGCCGCGGGATACGCAGAGAATCCGTCGTGGCTGCTCCGAGCGTGCGCTCTGCAACGAACAGGCCATCCGTGCGTCGCACGGGAGGTGCGTTGCGCGCCCGGCGAGCGTCGCCGAGCGTTGCCGAGCGTCCTGTACCTGTAACAGGACCTGTAACAGGACCATGTTACAGGTCCTGTTACAGCGGTCGGGCCAGCGTGGGTCGCATCTCCAAGAACGATGAGGCGCCCAGGCTCGGAAGACGAACCATGGGCTGGCACCTCGCTTGCTATGCCGCGGGCGTAACGTCTACCCACAGAGAACCTGGATAGCAAAAGGCGACCCCGAGCGCGCGAGAAGGCGAGACGTTCGCCGTCAGCGGCAGTGCCACCGCCCTGTTGGGCGACGCTGGCCGGCGATCGATTCCCATGAGCGCATCTCGAGGCGACCTTTCGACAGCAAGAGGACCCACGATGAGTGTCTTCGACGACGCAGATACCACCTTCGAGGTGGTCGTGAACCACGAGGAGCAGTACTCCATCTGGCCCGCCGGCCGGGAGATCCCTGCGGGCTGGCGCCTGGCGGGGAAGCGTGGGAACCGCGCCGAATGCCTCCAGTATATCGAGGAGGTTTGGACCGACATGCGGCCGCTCAGCCTGCGCAAGCAGATGGACGCGGCTGCGGCTGCGGCCAAGCCATCGGCCTGAGTCGCCGACGATGGAGCCGATCCCGGGTGCGTGGTTCTGGAGGCAAAAGCCCGTGGCGTTGCCGCGGGCGCGGCTATTTTGCTTCCCCTACGCAGGAGCGAATGCGATGGTCTTCCGGACCTGGGTCGCTCACCTGCCGCCCGACGTGGAGCTCGTCGCCGCGCAGCTCCCAGGCCGAGGGCCGCGAATTCGAGAGGCGCCCATGACGACGCTCAAGCCCCTGGTGGAGGCGCTCGGGCAGGCCCTCGCCCCGAGCCGCATCCCGTTCGTGATGTTCGGGCACAGCATGGGCGGGCTCGTCGCGTTTGCGCTTTGCCATTGGCTGCGCGCACGTGGCCTCCGAGCGCCGATGCACCTCTTCATCTCCGGCCGCCGCGCGGCGCAGTTTCCGGACTCGTACCCACCCACCGGTGAGCTGACCGACGCGTACATCCTCTCCTGCATCCGACGTTATGGCGGAACGCCCGCGAGCGTCCTGGCCGAGCCGGGGCTCATGGACCTGATCCTGCCCGTTTTCCGGGCGGACTTCGAGCTCCTCCGGTCCTACCGCCACGTACCCACAGAGCCTCTCGATGTTCCGCTGACCGCACTCGGGGGCGCGAAGGACGACACAGTGCAGCCGGCACAGCTCGAAGGGTGGCGCGAATCCACGAATGGTTCGTTTGCGCTCCGCATCTTCGAGGGAGACCACTTCTTTCTGCATTCCGCAGAGGCGGCTGTGCTGCGCGTGGTCAAGCAGGCTTTCGCGGGCATTGCATAGAGAGCGTGATCATGGCAGGCGAGGCTACGAAGGTCGATCGAACCGAGACGTCCACCAAGCACGAGGTCAGGGCGGACGGCGCCGAGGTGAAGTCGGATCTCGAGTCGAACGACGTGCGACCGCGCGCCAGCCGCGCGGAGGCGATCATTCGGCGGAATGTCCTCTGGACGCTCGTGGCCGGCGTCCTCCCTGTGCCCGCCGTCGACCTGATTGCCATCAAGGGGACTCAGCTCAAGATGCTGAAGGAACTCGCCGACCTTTATGAGGTGAAGTTCACCCGTGACGTCGCGAAGACGCTCCTTGGCTCCCTCATCACGAGCACGTGGAGCGTGGGTATGGGGACCACCCTCGGATACGGGCTCGCCAAATTCGTGCCCGTGGTCGGCTCGGCTCTCGGGATCATCTCCACGCCGCTCGTCGCGGGTGCGGCCACGTATGCGCTTGGCAAGGTATTCATGATGCATTTCGAAACCGGCGGTACGTTCCTCAATTTCGATCCGAATGCCATGCGGTCACATTTCAGATCGGAGCTCGAGAAGGCCAAGGAGACCGTCGCCAAGATGCAGCAGGAGCCGTAGGCCTGCTGGTCGGTCCTCGGGCTCGCATCGATACCACGAGACTCAATCACGACATACGATGAGCATGCACGACGAGAGCGTAGACATTCGGAGCCAGGACGCAGGCCGTCGCGGCGACCTCGGGGCGCGCTGGAACGAGGGGCACGTCGATCCGGCGCGCCCGATGGGGCGCCTGCCCTTGCTCACCTCCGACGAGCTGCGCCTGCTGGCGGCGTGGAACGACACGGAGGTGGCGTATCCCGCGTGCAAGTGCATTCATGTTCTGTTCGCGGAGCAGGCGGCGCGGACGCCCGACGCGGTGGCCTTGGTATTCGCCGAGGAGGAGCTGACCTATCGGGAGCTCGACGAGCGCTCGAATCAGTTGGCGCACCACCTGCGCGCGCTGGGCGTGGACCCGGAGGTGCGTGTCGGGCTGTGCGTCGAGCGTTCGTTGGAGATGGTGGTGGGGCTGCTCGGCATTCTGAAGGCGGGCGGCGCGTACGTGCCGCTCGACCCCGGCTATCCGCGGGACCGGCTGGCCTTTATGCTGGCGGACGCGCGTCCGGCGGTGCTGCTGACGCAGGAGCGCCTGGAGGGCAGGTTGCCCGCGCATGAGGTTGTCACGGTCTACCTCGATGCGGGCGCGGCCCCTTGGCAGGCGCAACCGCTCACGTCCCCCGACGTGCAGGTAGGTCCGGACCATGCAATGTACGTGATTTACACGTCGGGCTCGACGGGTCGGCCGAAGGGAGTGCTCAACACGCATCGCGGGGTGGACAACCGCCTGCGCTGGATGCAGCGCGCTTACGGGCTGAAGGCGAGCGACGCGGTGTTGCAGAAGACGCCGCTGTCATTCGACGTGTCGGGCTGGGAGCTGTGGTGGCCTCTCTTGGAGGGCGCCCGGATGGTGATTGCGGCGCCCGAGGGTCACAAGGATCCGCGTTATCTAGCTGCGCTGATGGGGGAGCGCGGGGTCACGGTGACGCATTTCGTGCCGTCGATGTTCGGGGTGTTTCTTGCGGCGACGGAGCCCCGGGAGCGTGCGTCGCTGCGATTGGTGTTCGCGAGCGGCGAGGCGCTGCCGGCGCACCTGCGTGTGTCCTGGTATGCGGGGAGCAAAGGCGAGCTTCACAATCTGTATGGTCCGACCGAGGCGGCCATTGATGTGACGAGCCACGCCTGCGGGCCGGAGGAGGAGGGGCCGGTGCCGATCGGGCGTCCGATCGACAACACGCGTACTTACGTGCTCGATGACGAATTGCGCGCGGTGCCCGTGGGCGTCGCGGGGGAGCTTTACCTGTCGGGGGTGCAGCTCGCGCGAGGCTATCTGAATCGCCCCGAGCTGACGGCGGAGCGATTCATACCTGACCCGTTCTCGCCCGAGGCGGGTGCGCGGATGTATCGCACGGGCGACCTTGCGCGCTGGAGGGAGGACGGCGCGCTGGAGTTCCTGGGCCGCATCGACCATCAGGTAAAGGTCCGAGGATTCCGGATCGAACTCGGTGAAATCGAGGCTGCGCTCGTGACGCACGCGTCGGTGCGCGATTGCGTGGTGGTGGCCCGGGAGGAAGCGTCGAGCGACAAGCGGTTGGTAGCGTACGTGGTGGCTGCCGAGGAGACGTGGGCGCCAGGCGCATTGCGGGAGCACCTGGGGGCGACGCTGCCGGAGTACATGATCCCGTCTGCATTCGTGCGGCTGACAGAGCTGCCGCTGAATCCAAGCGGCAAAGTGGATCGCAAGGCGCTGCCGGCACCCGAGGCGACGCGCGACGGGGCGGAGACATCGTACGTGGCGCCGCGGACCGAGACGGAGCGCGCGCTCGTGGCCATCTGGGAAGAGTTGCTCCAGGTGCGGCCGATCGGCGTCAGAGACTCATTTTTCCAGCTCGGCGGCCATTCGCTTCTTGTCTTTCGCCTCGTGTCGGCCGTCGAGGCGCGGCTCGGGGGCGCGCTGGGCGTAGCGACGGTATTCCGCCATCCGACGATCGAAGCGCTTTCGACACTCTGGGACACCAGGGCGGAGCGACCGGCGCTTGCGCCGCAAATCCGCCTCTCGCCGCGCGCGGAGGGTGAGCCTCCTCATGAGGGCCTGTCGGGCACGGAGCGGCGCATCTGGTTTTTGGAGAAATTGTCGCCCGAGGCGAGATCGTACCAGATCCCGCACGTATTCGAGGTGGCATCTGCGTTCTCGGCGTCGGCGCTCCACGAGAGCGTCCACATGCTGGCATTGCGCCACGAAATCCTTCGCACAACGTATCCGGATGTGGACGGCACGCCGAAACGGCGGGTGTCGGACGATGTGGCCATTCCGATCCGCGTGGAAGACGTCTCGTCCCTGCCCGAAGCGGAGCGAGATTCCGCGCTGCAGGCGTTGCTCGCCGCAGAGGTCGCGACCCATTTCGACCTGGAGCGTGGCCCGCTGACGCGGGTCCTGGCCGTGCAGACCGCCGCGGACCGGCATGTCGTCGTCGTGCACCAGCATCACATCATCACGGATGAGTGGTCCTGGGGGCTCTTGCTCGCGGAGCTCTCGTCCCTGTACGAGGCATCGCGCCGCGGGGGGATGGCCGCGCTACCTCCCCTTGTCTCCCATTACTCGGATTACGCGCGCGCAGAGCGGTCGGCGCTCGCCCGCGACGGGCTCGCGGCGTCGCGGGCATACTGGAAGGACGCCCTCTCCGGCGTACCGAGGCTCGACCTGTCGATTGTTTCTCCTCCCTCGGGCGTAGGCTCGGGGCCGGAAGGGGGCGTCTCGCTCCATTTGTCGCCGGAGACGAGCCACCGGATGCAGGCGCTCTCGCGCGAGAGCGGCGCGACCCCCTTCATGGCATGGTATGCGGCTCTCGCGGCTGTGCTGGCTCGGTACAGCCGGCAGACGGATTTCGGTCTCGGTGCGGTCCTCGCGAATCGCCAGGTCGCTGGGACCGAGGCGATGCTCGGGTTTTTCACGAATACGGTCGTGCTGCGGACCGACCTCTCGGGAGACCCTACGTTTGCCGAACTGCTCTCGCGTGCGCGGCGGACCTCGCTCGACGCGTACGAGCACCAGGCGCTGCCGTTCGACGTCGTGGTGCAGGATCAGGGGCTCTCACGGCAGGCCGGCGAGAATCCGCTGTTCGACGTCACCTTCTTCGAGGTGACGCCTCCGACCACCGGAGATGCGGCCGGCTGGTCACCGCTGCTCGGTGCGGTGTCGGAAGGCGTGACGACGGCGAAGAATGCGCTCGCGGTGACCGTACGCCACGGCGCCGAGGGGGCCGTCGTGGAGGTCCTGTACGACACGAGGCGTGTTTCGCGCACGGCAGCGGAGCGATTGTGCGGCCATTTGCGGGCGCTCGCGACGGATGCCGCGGTGCACCCGGACAAACGTTTGTCGGATCTGGACCTCTTGACCGAAGAGGAAACGGAGAAGCTCGCTGCGTGGAACGACACGCCCAAGGTGGACCCCGCCGCCCGGTGCATTCACGAGCTCATTGCGGAGCAGGCGGCGAAGGTGCCTGGGGCGGTGGCGCTTGAACAGGACGGCCGGCAGCTCAGCTATGGTGAATTCGAGGCGCAGGCCAATCGGCTGGCGCACTACCTTCGCTCCCTCGGCGTCGGGCCCGAGGTGCGCGTGGCGCTGTGCGTGGAGCGGTCGTTCGACATGGTGGTGGGTCTCGTCGGGATCCTGAAGGCTGGCGGCGCGTTCGTGCCTCTGGATCCAGCGTATCCGGCGGAGAGGCTCTCGCTCCTGCTGTCCGAAGCGCAGGCGCCGGTGCTGCTGACGCACGCGCACATCGAGGACCGGTTCACGGCATCCGGCGTGACGGTGGTGCGGCTCGACGTGGACGCGGGGCAATGGGCGTCGCAGCCAGCCACGCTACCCGAGAGCGGCGTCCGGCCCGAGCACGCGAATTACGTGGTGTTCACTTCCGGCTCCACGGGCAAACCCAAGCCTGTGGTCAACGAGCACCGGGGGCTTGCGGCGCGTGTGGCATTCCAGCGCGAGCATTTCGTGATCCATCCGAGCGATCGCGTGCTGCAGAGCGCAGCGGTGGCGTTCGACGGGGCGATCATCGACTGGATGATATCGCTGTGCAACGGAGCCGCGTGCGTGT